>JBKPMY010000055.1:0-18594 GCA_046732375.1 Myxococcota bacterium | reverse complement strand
CCGCAGACCTTCAAACGACCTCGTGTACGTCGCGACCCACTCACCCGCGTAAACGTCCGTCAACGCTTGTCACAGCAGGAACGCAAAACGAAGCCCCACGTCGATCCAGACGTGAATCGTCTTGCTCTGGATATCGCCGCTGCCCGCAACCTCACCGCCCTGCGGATTGACGAGTCCCAGGCTTCCGCTGTCGTACTGCCCGATGCGACTCCGGACGAATGGTCCCAGCCGGAAAACCCGGCCGAGCATGAAATCGATGCCCAGCTGGAGATTTGCCCACTCGAATCCTCGAACGGTTCCGTTGATCGTTCCATCAGGGGTGGTGACGCTCAGGTTCAGCCACTCGTACCCCACGCCGAACCCGAGCCATGGATCCACGGGACGATCCGGGCCGAGATGCCACAGGACTTCGAAGCCGAAGCGCACGTTGTTCGCGGACCGCCCGGTTCCTGTCTCCAGCGCGCTGCCCGCCTTCCCGAACGCGTAGGACACGTAGCCGCCGACGAACGCCGGTCCGATGCGCGCCCCGAGCTCCAGCTCCAGGGGGACGGTCCAGGACACCAGGTCCGTCAGGGGGGTTCCACCGGGCGTCCGGGTGGTCTCGCCGGTCGCGTTCCCGATCGGAATGCCGACGGCCGTGCGCACCGCCGCCTCGAAGCGGGTGGGGAGCTCCTCGGCGGAACCCGGTGAGGCGACGAGGCACAGCGCGAGCAGCGTCGCCCCCGAAAGGCCCATCCTCATCGGCAGCCAGCGTCCCCTCTGTCCGGCGGGGAGAGAGCCGGACCTTCTCTCCCCTTTCCCCGGCCTGACAGCACTCTAGCCGGAGTCGGACGTCGACGTCCTCACAGCGGAGACCAGGCCAGCGTTGTTTCCGCTGTCAGCTGCTCTTCCCGTACTTGACGCTGCAGCCGTACGGGTCGCTGGTGCTGGGCGAGACGGCCTTCCCGGTGACGAGCGCGTTCACCGCCTTCTCCACGTAGTTCGTCGGGGTCGTGCTGCGTCCCCGCGGGTCGTCGTCGATCCCTCCGGCGTACCGGAGGACGCCCTTCTCGTCGATGACGAACATGTGCGGTGTGGTCTTCGCTCCGTAGGCGTGGCCCACCTCGCCGCTCTGGTCCTGGAGCACGGGGTAGGGGAATGCCTGCTCTGCTTTCCAGGCTTTCGACTTCGCTGGTGTGTTGTGGCTGGTGGAGTCCACCGCCAGCCAGACCACCTTCTTCCCGGCGAACGAGGACAGCGTCCGTTGCATCGTCTTGCCGCCATAGTGGCGCTGGACGAACGGGCACTCTGGGTTGGTCCACTCGAGGATGACGATCTTGCCCCGGTACTGGTCCAGGGCGTGCGAGGCGCCCACTTCGTCCTTGAGGTTGAAGGCCGGAGCGGGCTGGCCCACCTCGGCCGCGAGCGCCGGGGCGGAGAGGAGCACTGTGGCACACAGAACGGCGGATCGAAGGGGCGTCGTCATGGCGGTGTTCACCTCGGAGGGGAAGAGAGTCCCAGCTCGCCGGGAACGGCAGCCGCCCGTTCCAGCGCCGAGACCACGGTGTCCAGCGTGAGAAGCTCCGGCAAGACCTCGGGCTGGTCCGGGCGCGCCGGGGAATAGACCAGGTACATCGGAACTCCGGCGCGGCCGTGGGCTGCGAGACGGCGGGCGATCGCCGGGTCGCGGCGGGTCCAGTCCGCGACCATCGGCTGAGTGCGGGTGCGGACCAGCGCCGACTGGACCTGCTCGGAGGCGAGCACCGTTCGCTCGTTGAACTTGCAGCTCAGGCACCACTCGGCGGTGAAGTCCACCAGGACCGGGCGACCCTGGGCGAGGATCCGGGCCACCGCCTCGTCGCTCCAGGCCTCGCGCCCGGCCATCGCCGCGGGCGCCGTCGCGAAGCGCAGCGTCCCCCATCCGGCAACCAGAACCAGCACCAGGCCACCCACCAGCACCAGCGCCCGGCGCCAGGCGCCCCAGGACCAGGCAGCGAGCGCGACCACCACGAGGAACGCGAGCAGCCGCACCACGCCGTCCACCCCGGCGAGCGAGCCGAGGATCCCGACGAGCCACACCCCGGTGCCGAGCAGGGCGAAGCCGAGGAGCTGCTTGCCGCGCTCCATCCACGCTCCGGGCCGCGGCAGCCGGGAGCGCAGGCCGGGCACGAGCACGAGGGCGCAGAAGGGCGCGGCCAGCCCGAGTCCCACCGCGGAGAAGACGGCGAGCACCACCGGAGCGCTGGCGGCGAAGGCGAATCCCACGGCCGTGCCCAGCAGCGGTGCCGAGCAAGGAGTGGCGAGCACCACCGCCAGGACGCCCTCGCCCACGCTGCGGAGCGGTCCATGGGTGTGGTCGACCGCGGCGACCAGCGATCCGGTCCCGTGGCTGGGCGGGGTGAGCTCGAAGACGCCGAGCAGGTTCAAGGCGAAGAGGAACACCACGCCGCAGAGGACGGCGACGAAGAGCGGCTCCTGGAACTGGAAGCCCCAGCCCACCGCGTGGCCCGCAGCCCGGAGCGCGAGCACGGCCCCGGCGAGCGCGAGGAGCGAGGCGAGGATTCCGCCGGTGTAGGCCAGGGCATGAGTCCGGACGGAGCCGTGGTCGGCGTGGACGGTCCGGGCGAAGCCGTAGGCCTTGAGAGCGAGGACCGGGAAGACGCACGGCATCGCGTTGAGGAGCAGGCCTCCAAGGAAGGCGAGCAGCAGCATCCACGGCAGTCCCGGCGTCGGCGCAGGACGGGGGGGCTGCGTGGCGGCCGGGTGCGGAGCCAGCCCGGGCGGGAGCTCGAACGGTGCGCTCACCTCCACCGCGCTCCCGCTCGCCAGCGCGACGACGCCGGCGATCCGCGGCGGAGCCGTCGACGGGTCGGGCGCGGCCTTCCCCCAGAGCCGGAGCCGTCCGCTCCCCTCGGGAATCGCCTGGACCTTGAGGATCCCTGGCAGGCGCTCGGGGACGAACGCATCGGCCCGGACGAGTGGCTCGGGGCTCCCGTCGGTGCGCTCCACCGTCAGCTCACCTTCGAAGGGCTGGCCGGGGACGAAGGACGTGGTGCGCCGGACCTCCACCCGGAGCCCTGCCGCGGCCGGTGTGCGGGGAACGCGGGCCGCCGATGCGTCGAGGACGGCCGACCCCGCGGCATCCGCCTGCCGGGGACCGACGCCCAGCACCCGGGTGAGCTCGAGGCGGGCGGGGATGCACTGCACCTCGCAGACGAGCACTTCTGCCGTGGCCACCACGGTGAGCGGTGCTTGCACGTCCGGCTGCGCGCGGGCGCTCGCGAAGAGGAGCACCTCGCCGCCATACCCGTAGCTGGTGATGGAGCCGTCGGGGCTCCGGTGCACCGCCGGAGCGGGCCAGCTCAGCACGCCGACCGTGACGCGCGGCACGTCCCACACGACCTCGGTGGCGAGTCCAGCCTCGCCCGGATTCTTCCAGTACACGTACCACCCGCGGGCCATCTGCAGCTGGACGCCGAGCCGGAACGTGCCCCCCGGCTCCACCTGGGTCACGTCCGAGACGAGGGTCGCGCGCACCCTGGGCTTGCCCTCGTAGAGCGCTCCACTGGCAGTGGGCGTCGGCGCCGGGGCGGCGGCCACGGCGAGCGAAAGGAGCCAGGCAGCAAGCACGGTTGCCACCCCTAACAGGTCGTGGCGGGGGGTGCTTCCCCCGAGCTGCCGACGGCCCGGATCCACCCTTGCAATGGCAGGGCGGTGCCATGTCGGCCTACCTGGACCCTGACGAGCTCATGCTGTTCAGCGTGGGAATGGTGCTGGACGCGGACACGCTCGACTACATGGTCGACGTGGTCCTGGACCGGCGGCTGACGCGGGCGGATCACCGCAAGCTGTCGCTCGCCCTGAAGCGCAAGGGCGGCAAGCTGCCGGTGCGGGTGGACGAGGTGGTCCATCTGGTCGCCCAGCCCGCTGCGGCCCGGCCCAACTAACGCCGAGACCACTTGGATCGACCGGATGATCGCGCCGCAATCGCGGTCGAGGCCAGGAGCGACGACGGAGCGTGGCCGTCGTCACGTGACGGAGGAGCGACGCGGGGATCGGGCGCGAGGGCAAGCGAGGGACGAGTCGATTCAAGTGGTTTCGGCGTTGATCCCCCCCCCGGACGCCCGCAACGACCTGTTGCTCCCACGACACGGTAGCGGTGGGCGCGCGGTGCCGCTACACAGCGGCCTGGCCCGGCAGGTCCTTGCCGGCGAGCCGCCCTGGAGGTCCACTCGTCGTGAACGCGAGCATCGAGTTCCTGCAGACCTACGGACCGATGCTGGTCTTCGCCAGCGTGCTGTTCGAGCAGGCCGGAGTACCCATCCCCTGCACGCCCTGGTTGATCGCCTCGGGTGCGCTGGCTCGGCTGGGACATGGCACGGTCGCGCTCCCGATCGCGCTGGCCGCCGTGGCCGCTTCCCTGGGTCACTCGGCGTGGTTCTTCGCCGGCCGGCACTGGGGGAGCCGCGTGCTCCGGCTGATCTGCCGGGTCTCGCTGGAGCCGGAGATCTGCGTGCAGCGCACCGAGAATGCATTCAGCCGCTACGGGCCACGGGCGCTGATCATCGCTCCCTTCATCCCCGGATTGACCACGCTTGCCCCTCCGCTGGCCGGCGAGTCCGGAATGCGTTTTCGGCGCTTCGTCCTCCTGGACGGGACCGGCGACCTTCTCTGGGCCGCGACCTTCGTCGGACTGGGCTGGCTTGCCGGAGAGCCCTTCTTCCGCGTGCTCGCGGTGGTCATGGGCTACGCCGGGTCGGCCGCCGGCTTCCTGGCCGGGGTGCTGGCGCTCTACCTCGCCTACAAGCTCATGCAGCGGCTGCGATTCCAGACCCGGTTGCGGGTGGATCGCCTGTCGGCGGATGAGCTGAAGCGGCGGCTGGACGCCGGTGACGAGCTGCTGGTGGTGGACCTCCGCCACCGCCGGGAGATCGAGGAGTCGGGGAACACCCTCCCCGGCGCCCTGCAGATCTCGCCCGACGAGCTCGATCGCCGGCACCGGGAGATCAGCCGGGGCCGGGAGGTCGTGCTCTTCTGTAGTTGACCCAACGAGTGGACGAGCGCCCGGGTGGCGCTCAGGCTGAAGCGCCGAGGCATCGACCGGGTCCGGCCGCTGGTAGGCGGCTACGCCGGGTGGGTGAGCGAGGGCTATCCCCTCGAGCGCTGGGCTCCCGCGGAGACCACCCCCACCTCGGTGCCGGTCGGCGCCTGACCGGACGTGCCGCCGCGGCTGCGAGGCGGTGAACCGACCCCGTCGGACGCGCGCTCCGTCCGCCCTTTCTTCGAGCTGCCGCGGCCAGCGCTGCTCCCCGGCTCAATCGAGCGGTGGCGCGTGGTCCGTCTCGGCCGGGATCTGTTCCCGGGGCTCGTCTTCCTTGAGCTGTTTGAACATCTGCTCCATCTGCTCGCCCAGCGTCTCCAGCTCCTCACGGGCGAAGCTCTGGCGGATCAGGGGGAAGAGCTCTCCCTCCTCCTCCTCGACATGGTGCTCGATGAGCTCCTTCAGCACCTTCATCTTCGCGTCGAACTGCTCGTCGGCGGGCTCCAGCTCCAGCAGATCGGCGACCACGCGCTTGGCGGCGAGGTGCTCCTCGACCGCCTCCTGGAGCTTCTCCTTGAGCTCACCGACGTAGACCGCGGGGTAGAAGATCTTCTCTTCGATCGTGCCGTGGGCGGCGAAGTCGTCGGCGATCTGCTCGAAGAGCTCCTGCTTCTCGGACTCGTCCTCCGACGCCTCGAAGCGCTTGAAAAGCTCCTTCACCTCGTCGTGCTGCTGCTTCAACAGCTTCGTCGCTTCCACTGGGAACGCTCCTCTCCGCGGCACCGCCCGGAACCATGAGGGCGGGCGGTCGGGTTGGTCAGGTTGGAAATCGAACCTGGGCACGCCGGGCAAGACCGTCCACCCGGGGTCCCGGGGACGGCCGACTGGCTGCCCGGTGCAGGGATCTGCTGCAATGGCGCCCATGACGGGCCGTCAGGAACTGTGGGTGCGCGCGCTGACTGACAACTTCCGTCTGGCCTTCTCCACGTTCTGGGGGCACCGGCTCCGCTCGCTGCTGACCTTGCTGGGCATCGTCATCGGCGCGGCCACCGTGGTGGCGATGATGGCCCTGCTGGAAGGGCTCCGGAACAAGGTGGACGAGGACCTGACCGGCCTCGGCTCCAACGGGTTCCAGATCCAGAAATTCCCTAATGGTTTCGGTAACTTCGACTTCGATCGGCTCTCCAAGCGCCCGAATCTCACCATCGAGGACCGGGACGACATCGAGCGGCGGCTGCCCGACGTCATCGCCACCACCGGCGAGGCCTGGGACTTCGGAATCAAGGTCGCCACCGACCGATACGAGACCCGGCCCAACATCCAGATCGCCGGCGGCACCGCCGACTTCTTCCTCACCAACGCGATGGACATCGCCTCGGGCCGAGCGTTCAACGTCCAGGAGGTCGCGGACGGGGAGCGCCTGGTGGTGCTTGGCTCCAACGTGGCAGAGGTCCTCTTCCCCGGAGCGGATCCCCTCGGTCAGGAGGTGCGGATCCGCACCCGGCCCTTCCGGGTGATCGGGCTGATCAAGCGCAAGGGCGCCTTCGTGGGCGGCTTCCAGCAGGACGACGTGGTGGTCATCCCGATCAACGCCTTCTTTCAGCTGTGGGGAAAGAAGCGCTCGCTCAACATCAGCATGCAGGCTGCGACGACCGAGATGCTGCCGCGCGCGATGGAGGAGGTGCGCCAGCTCATGCGCCGGCGACACAACCTCAAGCCGGAGCAGGAGGACGACTTCTTCATCTTCTCCAACGAGTCGGCCACCCAGGCCTTCAACAACATCTCCTCGGTCGTGACCGCAGCGAGCTTCGGGGTGTGCCTGCTCTCCCTCATCGTGGGAGGGATCGGCATCCTGAACATCATGCTGGTCTCGGTGACCGAGCGCACCCAGGAGATCGGCGTCCGGAAGGCGCTGGGCGCGAAGCGGCACCGCATCCTCGGTCAGTTCGCGACCGAGGCGATCATGCTCTCGCTCTTCGGAGGCGTGCTCGGCGTGCTGGTGGGCGCGGCGGTTGCCTTCCTCGCTCGCTGGGCCTTCAACTTCCCCACCTCGGTCCCGACCTGGGCGGTGGCTCTCTCCCTGGCCATGAGCTCGGGGGTGGGGCTGCTGTTCGGCATCTACCCCGCCGCGCGCGCCGCCCGGCTCGATCCGGTCGAGGCGATGCGCACCGAGTGATCGTCCCCGCTACGGCCGCCCCATCCTTCCCAGCTGCCGCAGCGAGAGGATGTGCAGGAGGATGGTGAGCGGAACGATGAACGCCGGCAGGTAGATGAAGGGGAACACCATCGGGACCAGGTTCGGCGGGGTCTCGAAGATGCGCTGCTGAGGTCCCGGCGCGGCGAGCAGCCCACGAACCAGGGTGTGGGCGATGTCCACCAGCCCGAAGACGTTCCAGGCGATCGCCGCGGTTCGTGACCAGGCGAGCCCGGTTCCGAGGAAGGCCGCCACCGCCCCGGCGCCGAGCCCCACCAGGATGTCGCCTGCGCCTGCCGTGGCGGCCCAGCTCCAGGGGGCGAACCCCGAGGCCCAGGCGGCGAAGAGCGTCAACCCCCCGCCGATGCGCAGGGTCTGCAGCCAGGGAATCGCCGAGGGCGAGAGGGCCTGCACCGCGGCCTGCAGCCATCCCGCGCGCCAGAGCACGAGCGACAGGGCGACCGCTGGAATGAGGTACCCGAGGGCGCGGGGAGCTCCGGGATCCAGCCAGGCTCCTGCCGCCGCCGCCG
Organism: Myxococcota bacterium; assembly: GCA_046732375.1. Taxonomy (GTDB): domain Bacteria; phylum Myxococcota; class Myxococcia; order Myxococcales; family Myxococcaceae; genus RPRB01. The sequence continues at coordinate 10,850 of JBKPMY010000055.1, read as the reverse complement.
CGGTCACCGCGAGGAACCACGTCGCGAGCAGAGCTCCGATGCGGACCAGCAGGCTGCGGCGGATGGGCGCCGCGCAGCCCGACCGGCCAAGCCCGATGTCCAGCCCTCGCAACGTCACCCACACCACGAGCAGCACGTAGGCGCAGACCGCAACGGTGATCCGCAGCGGGGCCTCGGGCACGGGGTTCATGGGCTGGTGGCGAGGGCGACAGGCGCGACGGCGCCCGGGGGGCGGGCGGCGCGCTGGGGCGTGGACGTCTTCCGGGGCGCGCGGACCAGCACCTTGCGCGAGAAGGCCTGGTCCACTCCGGCGACGAAGGCGCGGAAGGCCGGGTACTCGTTCGCCGAGATGCGGTCCCGGCTGAAGACCAGCTCGCCGCGGCAGACCAGCATGCCTTGCTCGACGGCGTAGGTGAGGCGGAGCTTGCCGAATCCGCTCTCGGTGGTCACGTCGGGCGGGAGCCCATCCACGCTCCATCCCTGCGGGAGGCGATAGCGGAAGGTGAAGCGGCTCACGCTCGGGCCGTCGAGCACCAGGTCTCCGCGGCGCTCGGCCAGCCCGGCGTAGGTCTCGACGTAGCCTCGGCGGCTGCCGAACGGGAGGAAGCGCAGCGTGTCGCCGCCCACCTCCGCGTAGCGAGGGATGCTCAGCTGGTAGTCCAGCGCCACGTCCTGGTCGAGCCGGGTGGGATCACTGATCGACACCTTGTCCACGCTCAGCCCGGGGAAGGTCTGCGCCCATCCCTGCTCGAAGGTCGTACGGCGGGTGGCGGCGGACTGGTAGCTCCGCCGGTACTCGGGAGCTGCGCTGCCGCTGACGCGGCTCTCGCCCTTCACCTCGGCCGCGCCACCGGGGCCGAGGGCGAGCTCCAGCTGCACGTCGGTGATGTTGTCCTCGGGCCGCGCCTCGGGAGTGACGGTGAAGCGGCTCTTTCCGTCCGGCTCGACGACCAGGATGCTCGCCCGGCGATCGGGAATGGGGAGCTCGGTCGCGCCGTGGAACTCGGCGGTGCCGTCCAGGTACCAGTCGAGCGCCGGCACCCAGATGATGGCGTGGTTGAAGACCGCGAGGGATGCAGGCTCCGCCGGCACGGCGCCCAGCTGGCGCATCCGGAGCAGCACGATGCGGCTATCCACGCCGGCGACTTGAAGGAGCGCATGGAGGAGCGACGCCTTGTCCTTGCAGTCGCCGAAGCGGCGGGCCAGGACCCGGTCCACGCGGTAGGGCTTGTACCCGTGGATGCCGAACTCGAGCGCCACGTAGCGGGTGTTCTTCACCACGTACTCGTAGAGGGCCCGGACCACCGCGCGGGTGTTCTTCCGGTCGACGCCGACCAGCGCTCCCTCCGCCGCCCGGCGGATACTGTCGTCGGGCACGAGCTGGTCGCGGATGAGGCTCCAGTAGTAGCGGCCCACGTCCTCCCAGGTGCGGTACGTCGAGACGTGCAGGGTGGCCGCCACCTCGGACCAGCCGGGCATTCCCGGCTCGGGCGTGATCCGGGAGACGTGCTTTGCCCCGAAGCGGTAGAGCACGCGGCCGTCGGAGGTGGGCTCGCGCCGCGCGCTGACCCCGGCTCCGAGCGTCTTCTCGTTCCAGTACAGCGTGCGCCCTGCGGGCATGTCGACGACGTACTCCCAGCGGAGCTTGGGCGTGATGCTCTGGACGTAGGAGATATCGCCCCAGTAGTCGGACAGGAGGTTGTCGCTCGCCGTGTCCTCGACCCGGTACTGCAGCTCGAGCACGTCGCCTGGCGCGAGCCCGGGGAAGCTCAGCACCTTGGCCTGAACGTCGTAGTACATGCCGGCCCAGGGCTCGTTGAGGCTGCGGTTCGTGTCCCCGAAGCTCTCCACCAGCGAGCCGTCGGGCTTGGTGATGCGTGCGCGGAGGATGCGCACCTCTTCCCGACTCGGGCTGTAGGTGATGGGGAAGCTGCGGAACGCGTCCACCCCACGCCGGGTGTAGACCTTGACCGCCATCTGGTGGAAGCGGCTGGACAGCCCGCTCTGCTGTACGCGCACCCGGGTGACGTCGGCGAGCGTGACCGCGTCCTCGGCGTAGCTGTCGGCCTCGGCGACGAGCGGGCGGATGTCGATTCCTTCGACCGTGGCCGCCGAGGTATCGGTCCCGCGGAGAGCCCGGACCGCGTCACGGAGCGCGGGGTTCTGCGGGCGGAGCGCCAGCGAGCGGTCCAGAGCGGCGAGCGCGGGCTCCTTGCGCCCGGCATAGAGAAGGGTGCGGCCCTTGCGCTCGAAGACCTCGGGGTCGTCGGGACAGAGCGCCTCGGCCTCGGAGAAGAGGGTGAGTCCTTCCTCGAGCCGCCCGTTGGAGGCGAGGAGCTCGGCCAGCCGGAGGCGGACGTCGTTGCTGGTGGGCGAGAGCCGGAGCGCGCTCCGCAGCGCGTCCGCGGCGGCGCTGGCGTCTCCCCGGTCGGCGAGCATCTCGGCGAGGAGCGAGAGGCTGCTGCCGTCGCCGGGTCTTCCCTGGAGGACGCCTCGGAGACGGTCCAGCGCCTCGTCGGTCCGGTCCAGGCGCCGCGCGGCGCGAACCCGCTCGCGCCCGGCCTCGGGGATGCGCCAGCTCGACGGTGGCAGCTCCTCGATGCGGCGGGTCGCCGACACCGGGTCCCCGAGCTCGTCCTCGGCGCGTGCGAGCAGCACCTGCGCGGGGACGAAGGCCTTCCACCGCTTCACCAGCGGCTGGAGCAGGGGGAGGACCCGCTCCGGGTGGCCCTGGGACAGCTCGGCGCGGGCGAGCAGCACCCGGGCCTCGAGCAGGTCCGGAGCCGCGGCGAGGGCGGCCTCGAGATGCCGGCGGCGGACGTTCTCGTCCTGCTGAAGGCGGGCCGCGAGCAGCTCGAGGCGCGGGTCGGGTCGGCCGGTGCGGGAGACGTCGGCGGCGGCCCGGTCGGCGTTCACCGCGTCGCTGTGCTCGCGGGAGTCGAAGGCCTGCGTCGCCTCGAGTACCTGGGCGAGGTCCGCTCGCAAGCGCGCGTCGTCCGGGCGTCGAGCCACGTCCGCCTGGAGGGTGCTGGAGAGCGTGGGGAGCTGCTTCGCCGCAGGAGCTGGCCCCGGGCGGAGAGCGGGAAGCCGGTCGGGCGTGACCGGACGGGGGCGCGCCGACTCGTCGCGGAGGTAGGCACCGAGCACGCCGGAGTCCTCGTGACACACCTTGAGGAGCACCCGGTTCACGCCGGCGCGGAGCTGCACCGAGATGCGCTCCTGGTCGGGCCGCGCGGGGTGGTACGCGTCGCCGCTGGCCACCTTCTCCCCGTTCACCCAGAGGCGGAAGCCTCCGGAGGTTCCGAGGGCGAGGACGGTGCGCCGCGCCGCCGGCTCGTCGAGGAACGCGAGCACGTACGCCACCACACCCCGGGACGGCCGGAGCATCGCGCCCAGGTCGATGCCGCCATCGAGCGAGCGCGCGGTCGCCCTTCGCCAGCGCGCCTCGTGGCCCTTGGCCTGGAGCGAGGCGTCGAGGTCGAGCGTCTTCTCGGGCCCGGCGTCGGTGTCACAGCCGGTCTTGCCCTCGTTGTCGAATCCCCCGAGGACGTACACATCCTGCACGTAGCCGAGCGCGCGGATGCGGCGCTGGGCCGACTCGACCCGACCCTGCACGACGTCGAGGTCCGCCAGCACCTGTCGGGCGAGCGTGCGGGTGAATGGATCCGCGCGCGTATCGCTGGCGATGCGCTCGAATGTCCCGTCCACCGGGCGTGGGTCGGCGAGGTCGTCGCGGAGGCCGCGAAGGCGGATCAGTGCGGCCGCTCCCCGGATCGAGCGAGCCTGCGCCAGTGCCTCCTGCGCCCGGGCCTGGGCCTCGGCGGGAAGAGGATCATCGGCGGAGGAACGAGGAGCGGCTGCGGCGAGGAGGCCGGCGAAAAGGAGGCTGGAAACCACGGGGGTCACACGTTCATAACCCGAAGCGACCGGGGTTCGCTTCCCCCACCGCCCGCGCCAGGGTGAGGACGTACACCCACCGGGTGCCCACCTCACGCAGGGCCGCGCAGGCGGCGCGGGCCGTGGCCCCGGTGGTGAGCACGTCGTCCACCAGCACCACCGGCCCGCCGGGGAGGGGGCCGCGGGCGGAGAAGGCGCGGTGCACGTTCTCGGTGCGCTCGGCCTCGGTGAGGCCGACCTGCCTCCGGGTGGCACGAGTCCTGCGGAGCAGGGTGGGACGAACCGGAAGACCGGTGGTCCGGGCGAGGGCCCCGGTCAGCAGGGCTGCCTGATCGTAGCCTCGACGGATCAGCCGTCGGTGGTGAAGGGGGATGGGGACGAGCACCGGCTCGCCACCAAGGCTTCCGAGCCACTCCCTCGACGCTTCGGCCAGCGCCCGCGCCAGCGGCAGCGCGAGCTCGCTGTGGCCCTCGTACTTGAAGCGGTGGATGCCCCGGGCGAGGGGACCGGTGTGCACGAAGGCGGCCCGGGCCGCTCGAAAGGGTGGGGGTGCCCGGAGGCAGCGGGCACACACGCCGGGCTGCTCGAGGGGCTCGGCGCAGCGCCGGCAACCGGGCAGGGGTACCGGCTCGGTCGCCAGGGTGCACGCCTCACAGAACGGCGCATCGACCTCGAGAAGCGCCGCGCAGGCCGCGCAGGCGGGAGGGAACAGCAGGGTCAGCAGCTCGCCCGCAAGGGACATCCGGACTCGCCACAGCAAGCCACGGACCGCCGCCCCCGCCTCGACCGGGAGCAGGGCCTCCCGGAGCCGGGTCGGGTGACACGAAGAGCGCTCAGCCGAGGCGTTCTCAGCCGTCGAAAGGTGTTTGACACCTTCCGCTCGACACCTTTCGCTCGCGCGTCGCCCGTAACGAGGTGTCTGGCACCTCGAGGAGGCACCTCGAAGAGGCACCCGTAACGAGGTGTCCGCTTACAAGGCGTCAGGTGACTCGAAAAGACCAGTGATGTCGATAGTTTACGACCTCACAATGAGTGACCCCGGCGCGAGTCCCGGGTGTCGCCGATCGAGCGGGACGCGTCGCCGGGGAGCGGGCCCGGGACGCCCGGATGTGTTGGCCGGAGGAGCCGGCGGTCCGGACCCGTGAGTCCGTCGAGGGGGATGCCGGTGGCCGGCCCCGCAAGGGAGCCAGATGCCCGCCCGCGCGCGGCGAGGGTGTTCAGACCAGCAGGCTGTTCCGGTCCATCTCCTTGGGCTGCGGCAAGCCCATCACCGTGAGGAGCGTCGGGGCGACATCGGCCAGGATGCCGCCGCTCCGCAGCTTGGCTCCGGCGAAGTCGGGATGCACCAGATGGATCGGCACCGGGTTCGTGGTGTGGGCGGTGTGAGGCTGCCCCGTGACCGGGTCCCGCATCAGCTCGCAGTTCCCGTGGTCGGCGGTGATGACCAGCACCACGTTCGCGCGTGCGCAGGCCTCGGCGAGCTGGCCGAGGCATCCGTCCACCACACGCACCGCCTTGATCGTCGCGTCCAGGTTCCCGGTGTGCCCCACCATGTCCGGATTGGCGTAGTTCACCAGGAGGAAGTCGTACTTCCCCGAGTCGACCGCCTGCACGAGACGCGAGGTGACCTCCGGCGCGGCCATTTCCGGCTTCAGGTCGTAGGTCTTCACCTCGCGCGGGCTGGGGATGAGCACCCGCTCCTCCCGGGGGAACACCACCTCGCGCCCGCCGTTGAAGAAGAAGGTCACGTGCGCGTACTTCTCGGTCTCCGCGGTGCGGAACTGGCTGAGCCCGTTCTCGGCCACCACCTCGGCGAAGATCTCCCGCGGCTGCTCGGGCGGGAAGGCCACCGGGAGGTTGAAGGTCGCGTCGTACTGGGTCATGCAGACGAACATCCCCAGCTGCAGCCCACCCCGGTCGAACTCGTGAAAGCCCGGCTCGGCGAGGGCCCGGGTCAGCTCGCGTGCCCGGTCCGCGCGGAAGTTGAAGAAGATGACCGCGTCGCCGTCGCGCACCATCGCCACCGGGGTGTCCCCGTCGACGATGACCGTCGGATGGACGAACTCGTCGGTCACCTTCTCGGCGTAGGCGGCGCGCACTGCCTCCAGAGCGCCCGGCGCGCGGGGCCCGACGCCGCGGACCATCGCGTCGTAGGCTTGCTGGACCCGGTCCCACCGCTTGTCGCGGTCCATCGCGTAGAAGCGGCCCATCACCGTCGCGATCCGCCCGCTGCCCGTCTCACGCAGGAATCGCTGGAACTCCTCCAGGTATCCCAGCGCGCTCATCGGCGGAGTGTCCCGTCCGTCGAGGAACGCGTGCACGTAGACCCGTGGCACCCCGCGAGCCTTCGCCGCCTTCAGCAGGCCGATGAGGTGGTCCTGCGAGGCGTGCACCCCGCCCGGGCCGATGAGCCCCATCAGGTGCAGGGCCTTGCCGTCCTTGCGCGCGACGTCCATCGCCGCGACGAGCACCGGATTGTGCTCCAGCTCGCCGCGCTCGACTGCGCGATTGATGCGTACCAGGTCCTGGTAGACGATCCGCCCGGCGCCGATGTTGGTGTGGCCCACCTCCGAGTTCCCCATCTGCCCCTCGGGGAGCCCAACCGCGAGCCCGGAGCTCGCGAGCTCGGTGCGCGGCATCTTCCCGGCGAAGCGATCGAGGTTGGGGGTTCCGGCCAGGAGGATGGCGTTGTCCTGACGCTCGGAGCGGACGCCCCAGCCATCGAGGACGGCCAGGAGGACGCGGTGCTTGGGACGCATGGGGCGCCTAAGGTACCCAGCACCGGAGGTCACGTCGACCGTCACAGCGCGCTGCGCAACCCACCACGGCGAGGTCGGGGTGGACCCCGAGCCCGCCCTTCTCGACCGGCTCCGGTTGGATCGCGATGGTAAAACGGTCTCCGGTGCCCAGCCCGTCCCAGCCCTCCACCCAGGCACGCGTCCGCGCCTTCGACTGGCTCCGGGGTCTGGCCGTGCTGGTGATGGTCGAGACGCATTCGATGGTGCTGCTCCGCAAGGAGCTGCTCGCGACCTGGGCGGCCGGGGTGCTCGACTACGTGAACGGGCTGGTGGCGCCGTCGTTCATCTTCGCCGCCGGGTTCTCGCTGGCGCTGGTGCAGGTCCGCGCCGCGACCACCGCCGGGCCGCGGGCTCCACGGGTCCTTCGCTCGCTGCGGCGGATCGGGGAGGTACTCGCGGTCGGGACGCTCATCAACTGGATCTGGTTCCCGATCTCCGTCCAGCCCGGATGGCTGCTTCGCATCGACATCCTCCAGTGCATCGGCCTCACCCTGCTCGTGGCGCTGCCTTTGAACGTCGCGCTCGGCGGGAGGCCGCGCGTCCTGGCCACCGTGTCGCTGCTGGTAGGCCTCGCCCTGTTCCTCGTGGCACCATTCGCCGATGGTGTGACCGGACCGTTTCAAGACCTGTTCAACAAGACCGGCCCCCGACACTCGGTGTTCCCCCTGCTACCCTGGGCCGGCTGGGCGTTCCTCGGAGGGGCGGCCGGTGCGACGGCGGCGCGAGGGACGGCGGCGGAAGTCCGGCGGCTGGCGGTGGGAATCGCGATCGGCTCGGTTGCGGTCTGGCTCCTCAAGCCGGTGTGGCTCGCCGTCTATCCTCCGCACGCGTTCTGGGTGACCGATCCCGCGAACACCGGGGCGCGGGGCATCTCGGTCATGGCGCTGCTGCTGCTCCTTCTCGCCATCGAGGCTCGCACGGCGGTCGGAGTCCGGCGCTCACCCGCGGTCTGGTTGCTGGAGCTCTTCGGGACCTCGTCGCTCGCCGCCTACTTCTGGCACGAGATGCTCATCTACCACGAGGTGCGGGGCGTCTCCGTCATTCGCCTCGCGGGCGGCCGCTGCGGCTGGGCGGGCTTCGCCGGATGGGTGGTGGTCCTCGTTGCCGGCACCGCGCTCCTCACCTGGCTGACCGACAAGGTCTACCGCCGGGTGGACCGGCGCCTCGCGCCACGGCCGGTCCCGGCGGTGGGGCGGGTCAGCGCCTGAGCGCGGCACCCACGGCGTGCACCACGTCCTGCTCGCTGGGGAAGCCGGTGAGGGCCTTCTTCGCCACCACTTTCCCGTCCACGGCCACCTCGAAGATGCCGCCGCTTCCGGCAACCAGCTTCGGCTCGACGCCCAGTGCCTTCTTGAGCTCGGCCGCCGCACGGGTGGCCCGGGGAAGGTAGCCTCAGCTGTTGCAGTAGGTGATCGTGACCATGTGACCGGATGGATAATCCCTCCCCGGCGTGGACGCACCGCCTACTTGTGGTACGGCTCCCCCCGGAGCAGAGAGAAGGCCCGGTAGAGCTGCTCCATCAGGACCAGGCGCGCCAGGCGGTGGGGGAGAGTCATTCGCGACAGTGCGACGACCTTCCACGCCCGCTCGCGGACCGAGGCGTCCAGCCCCTCGTCCCCTCCGATACAGAACACTAGCTCGCGCGCTGCGTCGCGGGCGGTCGCCACCAGCCGCGCGAGCTCCACCGAGTCGAGCAGCGTACCCCGCTCGTCGAGCGCCACGAGCCAGCTGTCGGGCCTCACCTTGCCCAGCAGGGCCTCGGCCTCACGCCGGCGGGCATGGATGGGCGGAAGCGCTCCCTTCGCCGCGGGCAGCTCCACGAGCTCGAGCTCGGCGTGGTGCCGCACCCGCACCGCGTAACCCTGAACCCCGGGCTCGAACCAGCCGGACCGATCGCGTCCCACGGAGAGGACGCGCAGCTTCAGGCGACCTTCTCCCTGGGCGCGTCCGCCCAGAGGCCATCGAGGTCGTAGAACTCGCGGACCTCGGTGAAGAAGACGTGGACCACGACCTCGCCGAAGTCGAGCAGCACCCAGTGGCCGGTGTCGAAGCCCTCGGTGCCGATGGTGCGGTGGCCCGCGGTCTTGAGGTTCTCGCGGACGTGCTCGGCGGTGGCGACCACCCCGCGGTCGGAGTCACCCGAGGCGATCACGAAGTAGTCCGCGTAGCTGCTCATCCCGCGCACGTCGAGCAGCACCACGTCGGTTGCCTTGCGGTCGACCAGCAGATGCGCCGCGCGGCGTGCGAGGGCCAGGGCCTCGGCGTTCTCGGGCCTGGGCTGGGTCGTGGGTTCAGCGGCTGGGCGGCGCGCAGGACGCTTCCGCGGGGCGGCGCGGCCGGCGGGGCGGGGGCGGTGGGTCTTGCTCTTGGTGGGGCTCAACGGCGGCGCACCATAAGACAGAGCGCTTCCGCCCCGCGAGTGCTACGAGGGCTGGGCGATGGGCAGCGAACGCGAGGCGCAGTTCCGGAAGCTGGCGGCCGACCACCCGACCTCCCCGATGGTGCACTTCTCCCTGGGAAAGCTCCTGCTCGACGAGCGGCAGTACGCCGAGGCGGTGGAGAGCCTGCGGGTGGCGGTCTCGCTCCAGCCGGACTACGCCGCCGCGCTGGTGGCCCTGGGGGACGCGCTGATCGGCGCTGGCCGGAAGGACGAGGCCCGCCAGGTGCTCGAGCGCGCCCGGGGCACTGCGCTGGGGCAGAACCATCCCTCGCTCGCCGAGGAGATCGACGAGCGGCTCGGCGACCTCTGAGCACGCGCGGCGCCGCCGGTCAGGGATCCGGCCGGTTGGCATGCTCACCGCCCTGGAGGCAGAAGCGCTCCAGGAGCGGAGCGGGCGAGGCGGGAAACGGGAATCCCTGGAGCTGCCGGGCGCGGATCATCTGCACCGCGAGGTCCGACTGCCAAGACCGCGGCGGATCCGGCTCCCGCTGGTAGACGGGGTCGGCGAGCGCCTCGTCCAGGGTGATCCACTGCACCCCTGCCTTCTCGTAGGCGCCGAGGAGCCGGTCCAGCATGTGCGCGTCGAACGCCCCGGCGTGGAGGAGCAGCACGTGGGGCACCGGCCGTCCGGCCAGGCGGCGGAGCGTGTCATCCGCCCAGCGGAGCTGGGAGACGGCTGCGTCGAGCAGCATCGTCTCGAGGGCGGCGACGCCGTCCTGGTCCCTGCGCTCGAGACACCGGACGTAGGGACGGTTGTAGGCCCAGTCATCGAAGTCGATCGTCACCTCGGCGATCCGGTACCCGCGCTCGGTCAGCGCCTTGCGCAGGGCGAGCCGGGACGGCACGTCCGTCCCTTGCCAGAGGTAGGGGTAGCGAAACACCTTCCAGATCCGCTCCTGCCCCGGCCCCAGCAGCTCCGCGAGGAGAGGCTCGCCCGCGTCGACGTCGGCGAGGTACGCCTCGAGCCCGACCTTGCCGATGCCGGGGTGGTGCGCGGTGTGGTTCCCCAGCGGATAACCGGCGGTGACCCACGCCTCGAGCGCCGCCCGGTCTCCCGGTTCCGCGCGTCCCGAGTTGACGAATCCGTAGACGCGGGGAACCTGGTGCCGCCTGAGCGCGTCGAGCAGCGCCCGATGCAGCGCCAGGCGGTCCTGGCCCGGGGCCTCGGGACCGTGTCGAGGCAGATCGTCCACGGTGACCGCGACCCGCAGCTCGCCATGGACGGGGGCGGGCGGCACCGAGGCGCACGCCCAGCCGAGCGTCAGCAGCGCGACGAGCCGCCTCATCGAGCGGACACGGGGACCGCCTTGCGCACCAGCTCGCGAACGCGCTGCTCCACCGGCCACACCTCCGCGACCTTCCCCCGCACCACCAGCACGCCGACCAGCCGGCGCTCGGTGTCGACCCATCCTGTGAACCCGAAGACTCCCTGGGACACGACCTCGAGCGCCCGTCCGTCACTGGCGACACGATCCCGGTAGACGCCGAATCCCGCCCGGAGCGACTCGCGTCCCGGTGCGAGCCCGAACGCGGACTGCTGGAGCGGCACTCCGCCGCTCTGATCCGCGAGCATTGCCTCCCGGAGGCTCGACCCGAGGAGGTCCGGCCTGGCGCCCGGGAGCAGCTGGCGAAGCGCGCGGGCATACTCCGCCGCGTTCGCCTGGGCGCCTCCCGCGATGCGCGGGTTGTCGGTGCGCCCGAAGCCGGTGCTTCGG
>JBKPMY010000054.1:0-35409 GCA_046732375.1 Myxococcota bacterium | reverse complement strand
TCTCGAACGTGCGCTCGTTCATGATGATCTCCCGGTTAGTACGATGTACTATGCACGGGCCATGGACCTAGGTCAACGTACTAATTCTGGGGCAGCGGGCGGAACGGCGGGGCGCATCCTGGAGCACGCCCGGAGGGCCTTCAACGAGCGGGGGGTGGCGGCGGTCGGAATCCGCGAGATTGCTCGGGATCTCGGTCTCAGCCCGGGGAACGTCTCGTACCACTACCCGACCAAGGAGGCGCTGGTCACGGCGCTGATGGCCGATGCCCACGCCCGGAACAACGCCCTCGCCGAGGCGCTGCCGGCGGGGGAGGGATTCGAGGACGTGGTCGCTCTCGTCCGGGGGATCATGCAGCGGGACGTCGAGAACCGGTGGTTCGTCCGGGAGGCGGTGGGACTGCTGGTGGCCTTCCCGGAGCTCCGCCCGGTGCACACGCAGATGCAGCGCGCGCGGGATGTCCGGACCGAGCGGATCCTCGGCAAGCTCGTCGCGGGCGGGCTGCTCGACGGCGAGCGGGTGAAGCAGCGGCTGCCGGAGCTCCGGTTGCAGCTCTTCACCCAGATCTTCTTCTGGCTACCGTCGGCCATCCTCGCCGCGCCAGACAAGGACCCGTCCGATCGCCTCGAGCTTCACCTGCGCGCGGCGATGGCGGTGCTGCTCCCGTACTGCACACCGACCGGGCGCCGTCGACTCGAGGCCCTGCTCGACCGGTGAAACCCTTCGTCGGTGTCAGACACCTTCGACGGCGGTCATGGCGCGTTGTGGGTGAACATCTCGATGGCGAAGACGACGCGCCAGGAGGGCGTTCCGAACTGCGAGCCGAGACCCAGGCCGGCGCCGAGCTTGATGTGGAGCTGGGCTCCGGTGTTCCCCGTTCCCTCGTACCGCGCCGAGAGGAGCGCTTCGGCGCTCGTCGTCTCGGGCTTGAAGAAGCCGGCGAACGCGGTCGCTCCGTACAGCTCCGGGCCCACCACCGCGCGTGATGCCTCGCCGACGAGGAGCGTGGCCCCGGCCGCGGCGCCGAACAGCAGCTCACTGCCCCGAGGAGCGCCCGGAACCCCGCCGTCGTCTCGCGGCCGGATGTGCACGCCGACGTGCCCGGCGTAGGTGAACCAGCGCACGTCGCCCGCGAACAGCGCGCGCACCATTCCCCGGTAGGTGCCGTCGGTGACGTACTCCTCCGTCTTTCCGCTCGGGATCCACAGCCGCGCGCCGAGCCCCAGCCGGAACGCGCCGGCAGGATCTCCCAGCAGCCGCGCGTCCACACCCAGCTGCACGTCGGAGAGCGTGTCCGGATGCGAGCCGAGGTCCAGATCGGGCCCGGTGAACCGGTACCCGTCGACGGTCGCGGTCGTCCCCTTCACCGCGAGCGGCATGTCGAAGGCGACGCTGAAGCGCCACGACCGCCAGGTCACGGCTCCGGCGATCTGAGCGTGGGCCGAGTCGGTCACGATGGCCGTCGTCTGGCCGTCCGCAGCCCGGACCCGCAGTGGGTCCCGGGCGTACCGCGCCCCGAAGGAGAGCGCGCCGCCGAGGTCCCCGTGCATGTCCAGGCTGTCCATCACGAACCATCCGGCGCCCGGAGCCGAGGGAGCGAAGCGCTCGGCGTCGAAGCCCTCCACCGGAACCTGCGCGCGCGCTCCCGTGGCGCAGAGCAGCACCGCGAGGAGCCAGGCCCCGGATGTCCTAGAGCTCCGCATGGACCCTCGCTCCGAGAACCAGCACCGGGCCGCCGCGGTCGGCGTTGTAGGCGGGGTTCCAGATCAGCTGCACGTCACCGGCGAGCCAGAGCGCCTTGAACAGATTGAAGCTGTAAAAGACCTCGAAGACGCCCTCGGTCGCCTGACGGAGCGCACCGTCGCCGATGAACCCGTCGACGCCTCCCAGCGCGAGGTACCGGGCGTGGCTCGCCGAGATCCAGCTCAGCCCGAGCCCGATGCCCGTCACGTCGAAGGGCCGATCCCAGAGCCCGCCCCTGGCCACCGCTCCGAAGGAGAGTGAGCGGTCCGGCGCGTTGAACGCCACCACCTCCGACTGCCCGTCCGCATACATCGCCCTCAGGAAGAGGCCCACGTCCCTGGCGACGAACTGCTCGAGGGCGATCCCGACGCCCAGCTTCACGTTGTCCTTGCGGACCCAGCACAGGTCCGGCGCGGTCGCGTTCATCGATCCGTAGTTGAAGTCGGTGCACGCGGCGGCGTTCTTCGCCGGGTCCGCCTCGAACGCGGCGACCGCGTCGTCGAACAAGCCGCTGAACACCCGGTTCCGGTACCCGAGCAGCCGCACTGCTCCCGGCAGCCCGAAGAGCGTGTGGCGGTGCTCGATCTCCAGCTGATGGCCGAAGTACTTCCAGAAGCGGAAGTCGATCTCCAGCTGATTGGGGTGCTGCGGCGGAGCCGCCTGCACGAACCGCACTGCCCAGTCGTCCCAGTAAAGCTCCACCGCCGCGCCGTAGGTGTACCCGCGGGCGTCAGCCATGAAGTCGAACGCGGCGTGGGTCATGAAGGCCATGCTGAAGAAGCTCTGGCGCGGATCCCCCGTCACCCCGTTCCTGTCGATGACGTCCAGGACGCTGAAGTTCCCCGCCCAGATCACCAGACGGCGGCTGTCCACCGTGGCCCCGAGCTGCATCGGCTGGGAATCGAGCTTCACCGGCTCGCCGCCGAAGCCGATGGTCTGCCGGAGGTAGAGCCGTGCCCGGTAGAGCTGCGGCGTCTCGGAGCCGCCCTTCTGCAGCTCGAAGTTCTGGATCGCCCCGCCGAGTCCATGGAGGTTGGACAGCGGCCGCAAGGCGATGACCTCGGGGACGAAGTACGCCTCGCCACCCGGCCAGAGCTTCGCCCCGAGGAACAGCGTGGCGCTCCAGGTGAAGCTGCGCTCGGCGTCGGGCAGGAGTGAGTTCGGGCTGCCGTTCAGGTTCGTGTAGGGAGCCGTGAAGGGCAGCTTCCTGCTTGAGATGTACGTGGTCTGCCCGTAGGCGTTCCAGCGCTCGTCGTCGATGTCGTGCAGCCCGTGCTCGGCGAGCACGTTCATCACGTCGAACGCGACATCGTCGTGTGGCCCGGGTGGATCCGCCTGTGCCAGGGCCCGGGACCCGAGGAGTCCCACCAGCAGCACGCAGAGGCCGCCCCGGGTGCGCGCGCTCCCTTCCCAGGCTCTTCGCATCCGGCCAGACGTCACGCGCCCTCCGCGAAACCGGCGGCGACCGGGCACCTAGGGCAGCAGCCACGGCGCTGTCAAACAAACAGGAGACGACGCCGCAGCGCTGTGGCACGGTCCCCGCGGAGGTCGCGCGACGTGAACGTCAAGCTGCGGGTGATCCAGGGCTTCCTCCGGGCGTCGAGATGAGCCTGGCGAAGAAGCTGAACCTCAAGGCAGGGACGAAGCTCCGGGTGGTGGGCAAGCCGAAGGACGTGGACCTGGACGACGTCGAGGTCACCGCGCTCGCCAACGTGAAGGACGTCCTGGTCTTCGTGACCAGGGCGGCCGACCTGGACCGCCTGGCCGGGCCGATGATCGAGGCGGCACGCGCCGACCGCATCGCCTGGGCGGCCTATCCGAAGGCGGGACAGCTGGGGACGGACCTGAACCGCGACCTGCTGGCCAAGGAGCTGCAGAAGCGCGGCGCCCAGCCGGTGCGCCAGATCGCCATCGACGAGGTGTGGAGCGCCCTGCGCTTCAGACCTCGATGACCAGCTCGCGGTTCATCGACGTGCCCACCTCCCCGGGATAGCCGCGCGCATTGCAGACCACGCGAGTCTCGCCGACCCGGTAGTCGAAGCTGATGTGGGTGTGCCCGTGGATCCAGAGCCGCGCACCCCGCCCCTCGACCAGCGGGGCCACGTCCTCGGCGACGAAGAAGCGGTTGAGCGGGTTTCCCTCGTACTGCGGAGCGATGCTTCGCGGATGAGGCACGAAGTGGGTGATCACCACATCGCCCGCTCGCACATTCTGCTCGAGGAAGGCGACGTTCCGCGCGTGCGCCTCGTGAACCCAGGGGACGAAGCTGTCGATGAGCGCGAAGTCGGCGAGGAAGCGCCGGTAGCCCTCCTCGTCCGGCGTGGGGGGAAACCAGAGCGTCGCGCCGACGAAGCGCCTCCCCTCGATCTCCACCACCCCGCAGTCGAGCAGCTCCAGATTGGGGAACTCCCGGGCGCAGGAGGCGAGCAGGGCCGATCCTGCCGGGGGGGAGGTCTTGTAGAACTCGTGGTTGCCGGGCACGTAGACCACCCGGGGGAACCGGTCGCAGAACCAGCCCAGCATCTCGAGGACATGCGGCTCGCGGCGGATCGGTAGGATGTCCCCGGCGAGCACCAGAACGTCCCCGAGCACCGGAAGCTCCAGGGCGAAGCGCTTGCCGTGGTCCTGGTCGAACTCGAGATGCAGGTCTGAAACCGGCTGGATCCGCATGGCTCTTCCGAAAGTTTAACTCGCGAACCCGTCCCGGGGTGGAAGCGGTACACTCGCTTCTCGGGGGGTTCCACCATGCGACGTGCGAGCTGGACGGTGGCAGCGCTCCTCCTGGCGGGCTGCATCACGACAGACGACGTGGTCAAGCAGCGATTCTCGGCGGACGTCCAGTGCGCGGAAGCCTCGTTCACGTCGCGTCGCTCCCCGGATGCGCCTACCGAGCCGAGGGCTGCGGATCCATGGCGACTTATGGGTGTGCCGTAAGAGACGGCTCAACCATCTCCTGCATCCGCGAATCCGATCCTCGGGCGTTCGCGACAGCAAGCGCCGGTGCGCCTTCGCGTTGACCCTCGCGCTCGACGGCGGCGCCCGACGTCAGAGATTCGTGTCCTCGGGCGGCACGGCCGAGGGATCGGGGATGCTTCCGGGGAAGGGGCTCCCGCTCCGGCTCGGCGAAACACCGGTGTCGAGCGTGTACGCGGCCATGGACAGCGAGCCGTACGCATAGCCCTCCACCAGGACCTCCAGCGGGCGATGGGCGGCGCTGGCCACACCGGCGACGTACAGCAGCGGGAGGAAGTGATCGGGCGTGGGCACGCTCCGCGCGTAGTCCGGATGGCTCCGGAGTCGTGGCACGTCCGCGGGACTCGTGGTGAGAACCTGGCGTGCGGCCTCGTCGAAGCGGCGCGTCCAGTCGAAGGCGACGTCCGGAGCAGACCAATCGAGCATCCGCAGGTTGTGCACCACGTTCCCGCTCCCCAGCACGAGCACTCCCCGTTCCCGGAGCGGCGCCAGCCGCGCGCCGAGCTCGAGGTGGAAGTCCAGATCGCGCCGCGCATCGATGGAGAGTTGCACCACAGGCACGTCCGCCTTCGGGAAAGCATGCACCAGCACCGACCAGGTGCCGTGGTCGATGCCCCAGCTGTCGCCGTCGAGACCGACGTGGGTGGGCTTCACCACCTCCGCCACCTCCGCGGCCAGCTCGGGACTTCCCGGAGCCGGGTACTGGACCTCGAACAGCTCGCGGGGAAAGCCGTAGAAGTCGTGGATGGTCCGGGGCCGCGGCATCGCCGTCACCGCGGTGACGTTCACGTACCAGTGTGCGGAGACGGCCAGAATCGCGCGCGGCCGGGGCACACTTGCCCCGAAGCTGGCCCACGCAGCCGAGAAGCGGTTCCGCTCCAGTGCATTCATCGGGCTGCCGTGTCCCAGGAACGCGGCAGGCATGAGTCGTCCGGCCAACGAGACCTCGTCCGGCGAGTGCTTATCGCACTCACGCCCGCACTACACCTCACCCAGGCAGGCAGGCGCGTGGACCCGCTGCCGCTCGACGTCGCGGCCGCGTGGTACGCTCGCTCGCAATGGTGCGCTCTCCGCGTCTGCGACCGGGGGACCGCGTTGCGGTGGTTGCCCCGTCCTCTCCCTTCGATCGCGAGCGCTTCGATCGCGGCATGGCCCGGCTTGCCGAGCGATACGAGCTCGCCCCCTCCCCCAGCCTCTTCGAGAAGCGCTGGTACCTCGCCGGAACGGACGACGTGCGCACCGCGGCGCTGGTCGATGCGTTCTCCGATCCCGGGAACCGCGCGGTGGTCTGCGCACGGGGTGGCTCGGGAGCCGCGCGGCTCCTCCCCCGCATCGACTTCGGCCGGCTCCCGCTCAAGCCGCTGGTGGGCTTCTCGGACAACGTGGCCCTCCACTGCGCGCTCCAGGCCACCGGACGGATCTCCATCCACGGGCCGGTCGTCACCCAGCTGGCGGACCAGCCGCCCTGGGTGTCCGACCGGCTGTTCGCGCTGCTCGAGGGCCGCGTCCCCGACCCGCTCCAGGGCAAGCCGCTGGTGCCGGGCGTGGTCGAGGGCCCGCTGCTCGGCGGGGACCTGACCGTCGTCGCCACGCTGCTCGGGACGCGATGGCTGCCGGAGATGAACGGGGCCATCCTCCTCCTCGAGGAGGTGGGCGAGCCGCCCTACCGCATCGACCGCGTCTGGACCCATCTCCGCAACGCCGGGGTGTTCTCGCGCGTCGCCGGAATCGCCTTCGGACAGTTCCTGGAGTGCGAGCCCATCGACCGGCGCTACGAGCCGCACACCTGCCGCGAGGTGGTGGCCGCCCTGGCGGAAGAGGTGGGCCTGCCCTGCATCACCGACCTGCCCATCGGGCACGGCGACGTGAACGCGCCGATGGCACTCGGCGCGCGGCACCGGCTGGACGCGCACGAGGGAACGCTCCAGCCACTCGAGGCCGCCACGGCGTGAGCCGCTCGCCGAGCGCCCAGCTCCTTCTGCTCGGGCTCCTGGCCGTCGTGACCGCCGGATGTCGGGGCTTCGAGCCCACCGTTCGCCGCAGCATGTCCACCGACGCGAAGTGTCCCGAGGACAAGATCCAGGTGAAGGCGCTCACCGGTGGCGGCTACCAGGCCGACGGATGCGGCAAGAGCGCGGTCTACGAATGTTCCTGGCCGGAGGGACAGGCGCGCTCCTGCACCCGCCGCGGAGCGCCTCCTCCACCCAGCTTGCCCGGGACCGGCTGGTGAACGCCCCGCTCCATGCGCTGCTCGAGGCGGGAGCCCGCGACGGCGTCTTTCCCGCTGCCCAGGCCTCGGTGTTCCACCAGGGCCGCGAGGTCGGCCGGGCCGCGGTGGGCGCGCCAGAGGAGACGCCGTTCGATCTCGCCTCGCTCACCAAGATCCTCTGCACCGCCACGGCCTTCGTCGGCCTGTGGGCCGAGGGAAGGGTGGGTCCATCCACGCCGGTGTCGCGATGGATCGATGGAAGCCCGCTGGCGAAGAACGACGCGACGCTGGGTGACCTCCTGGTGCATCGCTCCGGGCTTCCGGCCTGGCAGCCCTTCTTCGCGGTGGTGCTCCACACCGTGCCCGAGCTGCGCCGCGCCGACTGCCCCGCAGCGACCCGGCTGAGCGTGCGGAGCGAGGTCAGGGACGCGGCCGCCCGCTCACCGCTGGACACGCCGCCGGGCACGCGCACGCTCTACAGCGACATCGGCTTCCTGCTGGCGGGGGAGATGCTGGCCGAGGCCGCCGGTGCGCCGCTCGATGCCTTGCACACCCGGATGTCCGCAAAGCTCGGCGTCGCCACCCACTTCCACCGGCTCTCCACCCGTGGACACGACGAGCGGGACCCCTGCGGCGGACGATGGGACGGAATGCCGCCCACCGGCTCGCTGCGGCCCCGCCCACCGGCGCCGGGACAGGAGAACCGCTGGCCATCGCTCGCCAGCGAGGCGTCTCGCCTCGGCGAGGTGGACGACGACAACGCCTGGGTGATGGACGGCGTCGCCGGCCACGCGGGCCTCTTCGGCACCGCCACCGAGGTCGCCCGCTTCGGACAGCGGATCCTCGAGGAGCTGGGTGGGGCAGGGCGCCTGGCTCCGGCCTCGCTCTGGGAGCGCGCGGTGACTCCCATTCCGGGCGGTAGCCGGGGGCTGGGCTTCGACACCCCGTCCGGCGAGTCCAGCGCGGCGGGGCGTCTCCTGGGCCGGACGCCGCCCGGCGGGTTCGGGCATCTCGGCTACACCGGCACCAGCCTCTGGGTGGACCGGGCGCGAGGGCTCAGCATCGCGCTCCTCACCAATCGCACGGCGCTCGGGCGGGAGAACCTCAAGATCCAGGAGTTCCGCCCCGCTTTCCACGACGCGGTGTTGCAGGCGCTCGGGCTGAGCTAAAAAACATGTGTATGAACCGTCCCGTGTCTCCCGTCCTCCTCTCCGTCGTCCTCGCCGGCGCGTTCGCTCTCGCCGCCTGCGCGGCGGGGGTGCTCAACACCGCCGCGCGCGACTCCCTGGCGAAGAGCGCGAGCTGCCCCGCGGAGCAGGTGAAGGTGGAGGAGCTCGGAAGCTCGCGCTACCGGGCGACGGGATGCGGCAAGAGCGAGACCTACGTCTGCAAGGCCGCCGAGTACGCCGTGACCTCCTGCGTGCCCGAGTCGTCGTTGACGCCGCAGCCTGCGACTCCGGGCAACTAGGCGCCTCCCGGGGCGAGCGCCGGCTCCGGGAGGGATGCCGTCCTCGGGCGGGGACCGAGCACCGCCCAGAGGCACACGGCGATCCCGATCGCCTGCCCGAGGAATCCGACGGTGAACTCCAGTGGGCCGTCGAGCGGTGGCGGGCCCATGATCGCCACCCAGGCCACGACGAGGGCCACGGCCCGGGCCGGCCGTCGGCGCACCTCGCCGGCGAGGAGGGAGAGGAGCCAGAGCATGGAGATCGTGACGTACGCCGAGGGCGCGAGCGGGCTCCGCAGCGCGGCGAGCGACAGCAGTCCCAGCCAGATCCGTGCATCGCCGAGCCGGGTGGCCGGGCGGAGGCCGCCCACCCAGGCGATGGCCAGCAACCCGAGCGGGTAGATCCACCCCAGCGCGCTCCCCAGTCCGCGCGTCATCCCCGGAACGCCGAGGAGCTGCAGCTTGGTGGTCAGCCCGGGGATTCCGAAGTTCCGCGAGATGATGAACTCCGGCGCCTTCTCGTAGAAGGCGAACGCCTCGCCGCTGCTGATGCGAGGCAGCTGGTAGGTGAGGAAAGCCTGGAATGGGTTCCACCCGAGAAACCCCAGACCCACCAGCGCGAACACCCCGCACGCCCCGAGCGTCCACCCCACCTCGCGCCATCGCCGCCGGGCGAGGAGGAACACCAGAAGGAAGGCGGGGAAGAGCTTGGACACGGTGGCCATCGCCAGGAGCGCGGCGCCGGTCCGGGTTCTCCGCTCCTCGAAGCAGATCAGGGCCGCGACCGAGAGCAGCAGCGTCGCCACGTGGAACTGCCCGAACTGCAGGCCGAGCAACGTGGGAAGCGAGGCGAGCAGCACCGGGAGGAGGAGGAACCCCAGTTCACCGTCACGTCCGCCGACCCACCGGGCCAGCCACGCCCCGACGAGGACCAGGGCCAGCGCCTGCAGGACGAACCACCCCGCGCGAAGGGAAGGGAAGTCGTTGCTCACCAGCAGTGCCGCGCGCGGGAACAGCAGGAAGGGAGGCGGGTACTCGAATGGGTCGTCGATCCACGTTGCCAGGCCCTGGACCGATGCAGGGGCGAGCAGCCGCGCCGCGTCTCCCGCGAACGCCGGATAGTAGCGCTCGTCGTAGAGATTGACCGCGTCGCGGCGCGACAGCTCCGCGGCGACGAAGTATGCCGAGAGACAGGCGTGGTTCGCCGCCGCCGGATCCGGCACTGCCGAGCCCCAGCGCCGGTCCGGGTCCGCCGTGAAGGCCGCCAGCCGACCGATCTGGACCAGGGCGAGGAGGGCGGCGACCGTCCAGAGGACGGAAAGCACCGGACGGCGCCGCAGGCCTCCGGACACCGACTCCGGCACCCAGAGCCAGATCCGCCACGCAGTGGCCGCGCCGAGCAGAGCGGCGAGCGCGCCGGCGAGCGGTCCGAGCAGTGGCAAGGTGGGGAGCACGATCGCCGCGCACACCAGCACACCGAAGACCCTGACCACGGCCTGCTCGAGATCTCCGAGCGTCGCGCTCCGCACCAGCCCGTTGCCTCCCCGGAGCGAGTGCCTGTAGCGCGGCAGGAGCATCGAGCACGCGGGTTCGGCCCATGACCCGCGCGTGCTAGAAGCAGACGCAACAGGAGCGCGACATCACCCGGCCAGGCTCGACCCCCGACGACGGCAACATCCTCCAGGACATCCGCCCCGAGCAGGCCCGGCGGGTGCACCTTCTCGGCGTCGCCGGCACCGGTATGGGGAGCTTCGCCGGGATGCTCAAGGCGGTGGGCCACGTCGTCACCGGGAGCGACCAGAACGTCTACCCGCCGATGAGCGACATGCTGGCCGCCTGGGGCATCGAGGTGATGACCCCCTACGGACCCGGCAACCTGGATCGGGCGAAGCCCGACCTGGTGGTGGTGGGCAACGTCATCCGCCGGGTCAACCCCGAGGCCACCGCCGTGCGCGAGCGAGGCCTCCCGGCTATGAGCTTCCCGGCGGCGTTCGGCGCGCTGTTCCTCCGCGGCCGCCATCCGGTGGTGGTGGTGGGGACGCACGGGAAGACCACGACCTCGGCGCTGACCGCCCACCTGCTCGTCACCGCGGGGGTCGACCCGTCGTTCCTCGTCGGTGGTGTGACCGGCAACGCGGGCAGCAACTTCCGCGTCGGAAAGGGTCCACACGTCGTGGTGGAAGGTGACGAGTACGACACCGCCTACTTCGACAAGGGCCCCAAGTTCCTGCACTACCAGCCGCGCACGGCCATCTTCACCAGCATGGAGCTCGATCACGCGGACATCTACCGGGACGAGGCGCACTACGCCTCGGCCTTCCAGCGCTTCGTCGCCCTCGTTCCTCCCGACGGGTGCATCGCGGTGAGCGCGGCCTGGCCCGCGGCGGTGGCGCTGGCCCGGGCCGGCCGGGCGCGGGTGGTGACCTACGCCGTGAATTCCGAGTTCCCGGCGGACGTCCAGGCCCGGGGCGTGACCCACCATCCCGACGGCGTGCGCTTCACCCTGGTGGACCGTGAGCGGCGCCTCGGGGCGGTGCATCTCGCCGTTCCGGGGCTCCACAACGTGGAGAATGCGCTCGGCGCCTGGGCGGCCCTCTCTCCGCTGGGAGTGACCTTCGATGCCTTCGCCGCCGGCTGCGCCTCGTTCCTCGGGGTGAAGCGGAGGCAGGAGGTGCGGGGCGAGGTGAGCGGCGTCCTGGTGATGGACGACTTTGCCCATCACCCGACGGCAGTCCGGGAAACCATCCAGGCGCTCCGGGCGCGCTGGCCGGATCGGCGGCTGTGGGCGGTGTTCGAGCCGCGGAGCAACACCAGCCGCCGCAAGCTCCACCAGGCGGCGTACGCCGAGGCCTTCGCCGGCGCAGCGCGGGTGAGCCTCAAGACGCCCGAGAAGCACGACCAGGTGCCCGAGGGCGAGGAGCTCGACATCCCCCATCTGGTGGCGGACCTGCGAGCGCAGGGGCTGGAGGCCGACGCCGCCGGCGACGTGCCGACCCTGGTGACCCGCGTCGCGACCGAGGCCCGCAGGGGCGACGTCATCCTCGGGATGAGCAACGGGAGCTTCGGAGGCTTCCACGCCGCCCTGCTCGCGGAGCTCCGGAAAGGACCCCGGTGAGGCGGCTCGCGGTCATGCTCCTGGCTCTGGTCGGCTGTGCGGGAGCGACGCCTGCGTCCTCCGGGTCGAAGACCCAGGGGCTCGCGGCGCAGCCGGCGCCGACGGGCACCTCGGTCAGCGAGATCACGCTCGTCACCTTTCCCCAGCCGGGCAAGCACTCCTTCTCCGCCGACCAGGGTCAGGTGGTGGTCATCGACGCGTGGGCGACCTGGTGCGCGCCCTGCGTGCGCTCGCTTCCGCAGCTCCAGAAGCTGCGGCGCGACTACTCCAAGCGTGGCGTGCGGGTGTACGCGGTCAGCGTGGACGAGGACCGGGCGCAGATTCCCACCTTCCTCGCCGCCGCCCGGGTGGACCTTCCGGTCCTGCTCGATCCCGGGGGCTTCGTGCTCGAGGACAAGCTGAAGCTCAAGCAGATGCCGACCACCTGGGTGGTGGATCGCAGCGGGCGCGTCCGCTTCACGCAGGAGAGCTTCGACGGGAACCTCGACGACATCCGGGCGCAGGTGGACGCGCTGCTCAAGGACGGCCAGTGACCGTCTCGCTGGACACGCTGCTGGAGACCGCGGTGCAGGGCGCCCGGCGCGCCGGTCGGGTGCTTGCCGAGGGCTTTCATCAGCCGCGGACCATCGACTTCAAGGGCGGCATCGACCTGGTCACGGACGCGGACCACGCGAGCGAGAAGGTGCTGCTGGAGTGGATCTGCACCCGGCATCCGGGCCACGCGATCCTCTCCGAGGAGAGCGGGGCCAGCGCCGGCTCGACCTATCGGTGGATCATCGACCCGCTCGATGGGACCACCAACTACGCGCACACGCTCCCGCACTTCTCGGTGACGGTTGCCGTGGAGGGGCAGGAGGGGATCCTGGTGGGCGTGGTCTACGACCCGATGCGCGACGAGCTCTTCAGCGCCGTCCGGGGACGCGGCGCCACGCTCAATGGTCGGCCCATCCGTCCGAGCGGCGTCGAGCGGCTCGACCGGGCGCTGCTGTGCACCGGTTTCCCGTATGACGTCCGGGAGCACCCCGAGGGCCCGGCGGGGCTCATCGCCCGGTTCCTCGGCGTGGCGCAGGGCATCCGGCGGCTGGGGAGCGCTGCGCTGGACCTGGCCTACATCGCCTCGGGCCGGTACGACGGATACTTCGAGTTCAACCTCAAGCCGTGGGACGTGGCGGCGGGGGCGCTCCTGTGCTGGGAGGCCGGAGCGGTGGCGAGCCGCATCGACGGTGCCCCCTACGACACCTCGGTGGTGGACATCCTCGCTGCCGCGCCCGGTGTGGCCTCGGCGCTCACCGACGAGTGCCGGCGGTTCCTCGCCGAGATCCACTGGAAGCCGAAGCCGTTCCGCTGAACCGGGAGCGCCGACCCTCGTGCTCGAAGACGGACGACTCGGGCATGAACGACTGGAGCGACTGCCTCGAGATGCCCCGCCCTTCGACGGGGGGCGTGAAGTCTACGCGGGCTCCCAGGCGCCCAGCGCTGCCTCGCGCGCACGTTCCGGGCTCACCCGCGGGGTGGCGGGCGCCTCCTCGCGGCTCCTGCTCCGGCTCCTGCCCTCCAGCACCACCGCCACCGGGCCGGCAACCACCACGAAGCCAAGCGCGAGCCATCCGACCTGCGCGTTCGATGCCACCAGCACTCCGGCGAGCACGGCGACCATCAGCAGGAGGATGAGCACGAGGCGGAGGAGCGGAGCCATGGTCGCGACCTGAACCGGGATTGGACGAAAGGACTGATGCACGGAGGTTCCCTTTGATGCGGGCCGGCCCGCGACCGGCGCTCCGGGGCTCCTTGCACGGGTCGGGCCGAGATCCGGGCCCAAAGAATCGGTGGTTACCTTCCGCCCGGGGCTGCCGAGGGCAGCCGGCGCGACACGGTGTAGCACCCGACGCAACGACCGGGGCTCAACCCCGGGAAGGCGCGGCGTAGCGCTCCGCGCCCAGGAAGTGGAGCGACACGTAGGGAACGTCGCCCACCACCCACGAGTCGTGCGGCACGGGTGGAACGTAGAACAGGTCCCCGGCCCGGAGCTCGACGGTGCGTCCGTCGTCGAAGGCGACGGTGGCGACGCCCGAGAGCACGAGGCCCACGTGTTCGACCAGGCAGCGGGTCTGTCCCACGGTGGGCCCCACGTGCACGGACCACTTCCAGCCGGGCTCGTAGGTGGCCCGCCCGATGCTCATCCCGCCGAGGCGGACCAGCTCGAAACGGCCCCTGGACATCTTCCGTACCTCATCCGGCTGGGCGAACCGCTTGAGGATGACTTCCATTTCTGCTGGCGCGCGCATGTGGGAGTCGTAGCACCTGCGCCCGCTCCGTGCCGTGCCGAGGGGCGGCGAGCGTCGACCGGGCGTCGTCTGTGTGGCTTCCGGCCCGAGGCAATCGCCTCCGGGCTGACTCAGCGCCGGCGCGCGGGCCGCCGTGGCCCTGACCGCCCCGAGCGGATCCGTCGCCTGGTTTCCGTCCCGGGGAAGTCGACCGCGTCAGGCCGCGGCTTCCCCGGCTGCGTCGTCACCGCCGACTGGTCGAGCGCGGCGAGGAACGCCTTCCTGGTCGCCGTCGGTGCGATCACCAGCGTGACCAGATCACCCACGACGACGCCCGCCGCCGTCCGCAGCGCCTCGTCCAGGGTGATGAAGAATCGATTCCACCGCTCGCCGATGTAGCCGTCGAACCGCACGCCGTTCACGGTCCCCCGACGAGCCAGCCGTGACGGCGTCCGGCGAGGCGCACCGGCGGCGCATGCCACACCTCGACCGGATCGAACGGCACGAGGACCGCGGTCACGCCCTTGTGGCCCTCGAAGAGCTGCGCCTCGAAGCGGGCACCCCCCACGGCCGGCGCTCCTAGAAGATGCTCTCCGGCACGAAGACGATGTCCCCGGGCTGCAGCCGGAAGTTCTTCTCCCGGCCGGTGCCGATGTCCGCCACCGGCACGCGGATCTTCGTCTCCTTGCCCTCCACCTGGCGGGTCACCGCGATGTCGTTCTTGCTCGCGACCTTGGTGAAGCCCCCGGCCATGGTGATGGCCTGGATGATCGACATGTCCTCCTCGTAGGGGAACGTGCCGGGCTTCTGAACCTCGCCGAAGACGAAGATCTTCTTGCTGTTGTACTCGCGGAGCAGGACCGTGACCTGGGGATGCTTGAGGTACCTCTCCCCGAGGCACCGGGTCAGCGCATCGGCGGTCGCCGACGTGTTCAGCCCCTGCACCTGGACCTTGCCGCAGAGCGGGAAGTCGATCGTTCCGCCGGGCGCCACCCGGTACGGCCCCGAGAGATCGGCCTCCTCGAAAACCCGCACCTCGATCAGATCGCCCGGTCCGAGGGTGGTGGAGGCCGACGGCGCGGCGTTGACCTGCGGCACCTCGTCGGCGCGAAGGGTAGTTCCGCCGGTCCCGCGCGGGCCCTTGCAGCCGGCGGAGAGCACGAGCGCGGACATCAGGATGGAGAGGAGGCGGTGACTGGACACGAAGATTGCGGCGCTCAGTAGGTGAAGGTGAGGCGCAAGTAAACCTCGTTCCGTGTGTAGTTGAGCGGCAGCGACTGCTCGTAGTCCGACGAACGCTTGGTGAACACGTAGCCCGCCGAGAGGATGAACCACCGGGCGATGGCGTAGTCGGGGCCGATGTCGATGCTGAAGAGCTGGTCGTTCTGTCCCCGGCCCTGGGTGAAGGCGATCAGGTCGTAGGCGAAGTTGGCGTGCAGCCCCAGCCGGCCGATGAGGAAGGCCTTGCTGTTCAGGTAGAACCGGAGGTCGGTGGCGCTGGCGGCTCCCACCGCGTTGTTCACGTCCCGGAGCACACCCACGCTGATCGCGCTGAGCTCGTTGGGGTTGTAGGTGAGCTCGCCCTGGCCGATGAAGGTCGAGGCCGCCCCGTCGAACCCGATGGCGTAGCCCGCCTTGAGGATGGCCTGGATCTTGGGCGTCACCAGGCCCTGCGCGCCGGCGAGCAGCTTGAGGATCTTCCCCGGAGGCACCACCGTGCCGTCGGGGTGGAAGTAGCTCCGACCCTCGAAGTTGGACTCGAAGACCAGCGCCGTCTGGGGCAGGAACTTCCAGTGGAGGTCCAGCCCACCGGCGTAGTTCTGATAGTCGTTGATGCTGGGATCGGACGGGTTCCCGGGGCAGGTCCCGGGCGGGCAGGGCCCGATGCCCGAGGGGATGCCGCTGTAGGCGCCGAAGAACTCCACGGTGTACGCGGCGTGAGGACGGATCTCGAACGCGCGGCCTCCGGGACGGATGGGGGCGGTGAGCTGCAGCTGGTTGTAGAGCGAGATGACCGCGACGCCGAGGCCGATGTCGCGCGGCCGGTCACTCCGGGCGAAGGCGTCCGTGACGTCGAACTCCACGACGCCCTCGCGGTTGAACTCCGCGTGCATGTCGGCGCCGGCCTGGCTATGGGAGGGGGCGCTCGTGTCGCTGATGAGGCCGGTGTACCAGACGTAGTCGTAGTAGGCATTGAGGCCGAAGGTGACATCCGTTCCCGGAACGTCCAGCCGGAAGCCGGGCCGGAAGTGCATCAGGATGTCGCCCTTCAGCTCGTAGGGACCGGCGGAATTGTTCGGGTCGACGGGGACGTAGATCGCCGCCGAGTCGTACCGGCCCTCGAGCTCGAAGTAGGGATGAAGCCGGCCCGGCCCGGCGCGGATGCCGTTGTTCTCCCCGAGATTCGGGTTGACCGTGGAGGAGCTCTGGGCGTGTGCAGACGCCGCCGCGAGGAGCGCGCCGAACAGAAGCAGGCGGGCGGCATGGGGGTACATCCGTCTCAACCGCTCCGGCCCTCCCGAGTACAGAGTCCTCTCCAATCGGAACGGAAGCCGTCGTGCGTCATACCATGCAAGCGCGCGATGGCTCCAGGATTCGCGGGGTGGGCGGTCAGGCGAGTTACACGCCTGAGCGTGCATGCGGGCCGACTAGAGAATCGGGCTCGCCGGCGGTGGACGGTTCGTCGGCGGTTCGGGCCGCGGCGGGTTCGTCGGGTCCTCGGTGGGCAGCCCGCTGGGCACTTCCACCTCCACCGTCAGGTTCTCGTCGGTGCGGAACGCGAGCTGCCCGATGCATTGCTGGGACTCGTTTCCGAGCTGATCGACCTTGGTCTTCGCGATGCTGACCTTCGAGTACTCGTGCTCGGCCGCGGTGCTGTCCTTCTTCACCACGGCTTCTTGAAGCGCCACGTCCGACTGCTCGGAGATGCGGAGGAGCCCCTTCACCTGGGTGAGCTTCTCGTTGACGCAGTTGAGCTTCACCACGTCCTTGGTGGCACGTGCCTCCTCGAGGCGGCCGAGGACCTCGGTCAGAACGGTGCGCATGCGGCTGACTGCGGCGGCGGACCGCTTGATCTTCTCCGCGTCGGGCACGTCGGCCGCCCGATCCAGGGTGGTGGAGGGCTTCGCCGGCGCCTGTGCGCGCGCCAGGTCCGCCCCGAGCAGGAGCAGCCCGGCCAGAACGTACAGGGGGACGGACAGTCGCATCCGGTCCGAGCGTAGGGAGCGCTGACCGGGGGTGTCAAACTCCGAGGTGGGCACGGATCGGCAGCTCCTCGGCCGTCATCCGGCGGAGGTGAAGAGGAACGGGTACTGCACCGGGACCTCGTCGGGCGGCTTGAAGGGGAAGATCCAGCTGCGCATCAGCCCGGTGATGCAGGAGGACACCTCGGGGCTGCCGAGCGTGTTCTCCTCGATGCGGACATCGCCCGCGCGGCCCGCGGGCGTGATGTTGAACCGCACCACGATCTTGCCCTTCAGGCCCGGATTCCGCTTGAGCTCGCGCTCGTAGCAGCCGCGGATGGCCCCCAGCCGGTCGCGGATGTAGCGGGAGAGCGCCGCCCGGTCGACGTCCGCCGAGTCGACCTCGGGAGCCGCCGTCGACACCTGGCCCGAAACCTTCGCGTCACCCTTTCCGGCCAGCGCCACCTTGCCGCCGCCCGAGGTGCCGACGTCGCCGATCCCCGCCGTGCGCCCCTCGCCGCCGCCAGCGCGAGCGCCCACCGAGTCCGCGGTGGCGATGCTCACCCCGCGAGCCCCGGCCAGCGCCGAGGCCACGTCACCCGAGCCAGTGCCGCTGCCGAGCACGTCGGAGAGCGCGCCGCTCCCTCCGGCCGAGCCGAGGATCTTGAGGAGCCCCTTGCCGGCCACCTTCTGCTGGAGGATCGCCTTGCGCGCGGTGGCATCGGCCGGGAGGTCCTTCTTCTTCACGTCCTTCTTCGTGTCCTTCTTCTCCTCCGTCTGCGCGGTCGCCTCCGGGGCCTTCTGCTGCTCGGGCTCGGGCGGCTTGGGCGGCAGGAGCACGCGGGCAAAGCGGTCCGGCAGCTCGTCCAGCGAAAGGTCGGCGTCCGCCGGCTTGGGGCTGAGCATGATGCACGCCGCGCCGACGAAGTGCAGGAACAGCGACGCGGCGAGGATGCCGAAGAACAGGTGGTCGATGCTCCGCCAGACGGTGCCCCGGACCTCCGGGGGCAGCTCGATGCGGGCCGGCTCGGGCGGTGGGGAGACGAACTGGAAGAGCAGCGTCACCTCGCCGAGCGACACCTTGCCCTTCGCCGACTCGTCGAGCGGCAGCACCCAGACGCTGCCCCGCTTCTGAACCAGCCTCTTGCTCTTCAGGCCAGCGAAGTCGAAGTCGCCGCTCCGGTTTGCGACCCGCCCGTTCATCCGGTCGGTGAAGAGGAGGGTGTACTGGCCGTTCCGGTACTCGAAGACCGGGAAGCTGGCCGGGAGCTCGCTGGCGGGAATGACGAAGGTGTTGGTGCCGTCCTGCCCGACGGTGACGCTCGACGGCTGACGGATCTGCCGCTCCTCGATGATCTTCCCGTCGCGGATCACTCCCACGCGGAGGATCTTGGCGCCGCTCGAGGCAGGCTTGGACATGGGCCGGGCAGGAGCTCTCACGGCTAGAACGGATCCTTCTGCACGCTCTTCTCGATCTTCGGCACGAAGCTCTCGGACTTCTGCAGCTCGTCGAAGTTCAGGTTGGAGCGAGGAAGCACATAGAACGCTTCCGGTTTCTGGATGCGGCCCTCGACGGTGAGGGTGTCGAGCTTGATGACCTTCCGGCCCCCGGTGCGAGCAGGCGCCTTCCCCGCTGCCTGCACGTCCGAGCGAGCCTGTCTCGCGACCTGCGCCGCGCGCTCGGCTTCCTTCTCCGCCGCCGAGGTGTCCGGCTGGGCCCGCACGCCACCGGCCACGGCGAACACCGCGCAGGCCACGAGCGCTGGAAGGGCAGGGCGTGTCACGGAGTCTTCAGCTTAGCGCGAGAGCTCTTCTTCTTGCTCGTTTGTGCGGGGGGAGTCTGCGTGTCGGAGGGCGTCGCCTCCGTGGGCTTCGCGGCGTCGCCACCCGCTGGCGGGGCCGCCTCCGTCGTCTGGCCGGCCGCCTTGGCCTGCGCCGCAGCCTCGGCCTGTGCGGCTGCCTCCGCCTGCGCGGCTGCCTCTGCCTGACGCTTCGCCTCGGCTGCCTCCTTCTCCGCCTTGCGCAGCTGGTCCTTCTTCTCCCGCTCGCGCCGACGCTGCTCCCGGTCGATCGCCCGGTTCGCGTCCTTGAGGTACTGCTCGACCCGCTCGTCCGAGCCGCCCTTCTCCTTGTAGGTGGTGAAGTAGGCGATGGCCTTGTTGTAGCGGTCGATGGTGTCCAGCCCGGGAACGTCCGAGTCCAGGTGGAGGATGGCGAGGTTGTAGTAGGTGTCGGCCAGGGTGGGGTCGAGGGACACAACCTTCTCGTACTGCTCCCTCGCCTTCACCAGCTCGAGCTTGCCCCGGTAGGCGTTGCCCAGGTTCATCCGAGCGGGGAGCAGATCGGGCGCCGCGCTCACCGCCTGCTCCAGCTCCTTCACCGCCCCTTCGTAGTCGCCGCTCTCCACCAGCATCGCCCCGAAGTTGCTGTGCGCCTCGGCGAAGTCCGGGCGGAGCGAGGCGGCGGTCTTGTACGACTCGAGGGCGGCCGGTCGCTGCTTCAGCTTGAGCAGGACCGTGCCCAGGGCGTTGTGGGTCACCGGGTCATTGGGGTCCACCGCCCGGGCATTCTCCAGCACCAGGCGGCACAGCTCGTACTTGCCCTGCCGGTAGTAGCCGCCCGCGAGCAGCTGCATCGCCCGGACGTTCTGCTCGTCGGCCTTGAGGACCTTCTTCGCCTCCGCCTCGGCCTCGGGCAGGCGGCCGGTCTCGAGGAGCACCCAGGTCAGCGCGTTCCGGGCGCCGAGGTCGGTGGGCTGCTGCTGGACAGCGCCGCGGGCCAGCGCCTCGGCCTCGCTCGCGCGCTTCGTCCGCACCAGGAGCCGGACGAGGAAGTCCCATGACTCGGGCGGCGCCGGGGTGCACTGCGCCGCCCGGCGGTAGCTCGCCTCGGCCTCCTTCAGATCGCCGGTCCGCTCGGCGAGGACGCCCAAATTCACCCACGCCGGGCCCGCGTTGGGATTCCTGTGAACGATGTCCTGAAAGGTCCGGCGCGCGCCCTCGACGTCACCGCTGCGCCCCTGGGCGGTGCCGCGGTCGATGGCCGCCTGGGTATCCGCGTCGATGGGGCCCGGCTTTCCGACCGGTTCCTTCACCTCGGGGGTGGGGGCGGTGGAGGTGGTGAGCGGCCGCGGTGGCGGGGCCTGGGCATGGCCGCAGGCGGCAAGCGCGCCCAGCGCGGCGAGCGGAAGGAGCAGGCGCCTCACGCGCCACCTCCGCTGGCGGTGGGTCCGGTGGTCCCGGGCGCGGAAGGCGCGGGTGCTGCCGGCGCTGGTGCGGCGGGGGCGGGTGCGGCCGGAGTGGTGGATCCGGGCTTGGGCGCCGCCGGCTGCACGTCCTTCGCCGGCGCGACCTGCCCCTTGTCCTTCGCCACCGCGGTGCTGACCAGACCGTCGGGCCACGTGACATCAACGGCGATGGCCGGCTTTGGATCTTTGAGGACCGGGTAGTCCTTGGGCCGATACCGGTTGAGCGCCTCGAGGGTCTTCTTGGTCCACTCGTTGCTGATCCGGTTCTTGCGGGCCTGCTCGAGCGTGGCGGCGTAGCTCTCCACCGCCTTGTCCTCCAGGGCGGCGGTCTGCTGCTGGAGCAGATCCTGGTAGGCGGCCACCGCCTCGTCTCCGAGCCGCTTCACGTCGGGGGGAACCGGCGTCTCGTTGATGGTGGCGCCGAAGCGCTCCAGCACGTAGCCCTGCCGGTAGAGCCCGGCGAGGGTCCACTCGATGCGCTTGTACTTGAAGACCTCGGCGTAGGAAGCCTGCACCTTCTTCACCGCGTTGCGCTTGACGGTGAAGCTGTTCTCCAGGGCCTTCCCCCTGCCGCCGATCTTCAGCTTGTCGAACTCCTTGAGGTCCTGCTCCGCCACCTGGAACCGCGCCTCGGCGGCGGCGTCAGCTCCCTGGAGCGCGGAGTCCGGCTTCAGACCGCGCCGGTCGAAGTCGCGAGCCGCGGTCTCCCATGCCTTGCGCGCGTCCTTGGGGCTGCCTGACTTCGCGTACGCGTCCCCGAGCTTCTTCTGCGCCTCGACCGCCAGCTCACCCTGGTTGGCCTTGCTGCCGAAGCGCTTGACGAACTCGTTCAGCGCCTTGACCTCGTTCTTCGTGTCGCCCTGCTTCTCGTAGACCAGCGCAGCGCGGTACTGGTTCTTCGGCGCGTCCTCGGACTTGGGGAACAGCTCGGCGTAGCGGGCGTAGGCCGCGGCGGCCTGGGGGTACTGCTGCTGCCCCTCCAGGAGCCGGGCGGCGTTGTACAGCGCCGCCTCGCGGTCCTTGCTCGCCGGGTACTCCTTCACCAGCCGCTCGTAGCTCAGGACCGCGTTGTCGAAGTCGTAGGAGTTCTCCTGGTTCACAGCCACCCGGAACAGTGCCGCGTCGGCCAGCTTGCTCTTCGGGTAGTCGCGGAAGATGCGCTCGTAGAGCTTGAGCGCGCTCTCGAACCGGTGGTCCTTCTCGTAGCAGACCGCGGCGTTGTTCAGCGCCTTGTCGGCGAACTCGTGCTTCGGCTCCTCGTCGACCAGCTGGGTGTACTTCTTCGCCGCCTCGTCCCAGGCACCCTGGGCCATCAGCTCGTCGGCGAGCTTGAACCGGCCGGCGAGCTTGAACTTGACCAGGTCCTTGTACAGCTCGCTCTTGGGGTCGATGACCTCGGTGTTCTGCGCCAGCCGGGCCGAGACCTCCTCGACGCTCCTCCAGTCCTTGTCGATGAGGAAGCTCTCCACCGTGAGGTTGGTGGCGTACTTGCTGACCTCGCTCTTCGGATAGGTCCGGATGATGTTCTCGAAGCGGTTGCGGGCGTCGGGGAACTGGTTGTGGGCGTAGAGGAGCTCGGCGGCCTTGTAGGCCACGCCGGGCGCGCGCTCGTCGGTGGGCGAGAGCTGGATGAAGGCATCGGTCGCGGCGATGAGCGAGCGCTCCTCGGGGGCGAGCTCGATGGGCTGCGGCTTCTCGCCCTCCGGCCGGTCCTTGCTCCGGAGCACCGGATACTTCGCGAGCTTCTTCTGGTCTTGCAGCTGCTCGACCAGCTTGGTCCAGGCGAGCACCGCGCCGTAGGCGGCGTCCTTGCGGTACTTGTCGTCGGCGCCGGTGTCCCGGATGGAGTCGTAGTTCTTCGCCGCCTTCGCGAACTGAAGCGAGTTGTACTGGCACTCGGCGGCGAAGAACTGCACCTCGTACGCCGCCTTGCTCCGCGGGAAGCGCCCCAGGTACCCCTCGTAGCCCTTGGCCGCGGCCTCGAACATCGTCTTGGCCGCGTCGAGCTTCCCCTGCTGCTTGAGGGCCAGCGCCTGCTGGTGGTGGTACACGGCGCTGCCGTACAGGTTTCGCTCGGCGAGGTCCTGGGTGGCGTTGATCACCTCGGGATCGTTCTTGTGCTTCTCGTACCAGGGGGTGCCCGGCGCGTAGGCGTTGGCCAGCGCCTCGGACTCGGCGAACGCCTCGTTCAGCTTGCGGTCACGCTCGTAGGCCTGGACGATCTTCTGCTGCAGCTTGGGCGCGTCGACGGCCAGCGGGTCCCGCTGGAGCGCCAGGCGGTAGGCGGCGATGGCGTCGGTGTGGCGGGTCTGGTCGAAGTAGACGTCGCCCATTCGCCGGTAGACCTCGGCCTCGTAGGGGCGGCCGCCCATCTTCGCGAAGGTGGCCTTCGCCTTGTCCACCGAGCCCCACTTCTCGTCGGCGAAGCTGATCGCGGTGTACTGGAGCGCCTCGCCGCGGAGGTCGCCGGTGGACTTGCCGTCCTGCTTGGGCCCGGTCCGGTCGTAGTGATCGACGAGCTCGAGGAAGCGCTGCACCGCAGGCTCGAACCGATCCTGTCGGTAGTAGGTCCACCCCAGCTTGTAGAGCGCCTTGTCGTAGAGCGGGCTCTTCGTGTCCTTGATGGCGTGCTCGTAGGCGATGGCCGCCTGGGGGAGCGCGTCCGGGTCGTCGTAGTCGTCGAAGTAGTACTCGCCGATCCGGACCCAGGCCTCGGTGACGAACTTGCTCTTCGGGTAGTCGTCGATGACGTCGTGGTAGGCCTGCTGGGCGCCCTCGAAGTCGTTCTGCTTCTCCAGGCAGTAGCCGAGGAGGTACGTCGTCGCGTCGTTGAACTTGAACTTCGGGAACCGTTCCAGCAATTGCCGGTAGAGCGCAATGGAAGGCCGGAAGTCCACCGGCGGCTCGGGCGGGGGCGGGGCGTTGCTCGAGGGGTCCACGCGCTTGAGCTGGTCCTCGTAGGCACGCATCGCCACGGCGTGATCGTCCGCGCTGCGCTCGTAGTAGAGCTCGGCCAGGCGGAACATCACGTCCGGCGTGTAGCGGGGCTCGTCGGGGTAGCGCTGGAGGAACTCCTCGAACTGGGCGATGGCGTCCAGCCGGTCCTTGCGCTCGTTCACCTCGAGGTCGCGGATGGCCTTCTCGTAGCTGGAGGCGAGGTCGCTCCGCTTCTCCTCGTACTTCTTCTCCACGAGGAGCTGGACGTCACGCTTGAAGTCGCGCGACTCCTCCTCGTAGCTCCGGAGCATGTCCTGGAGCGCGTCCAGCTGCTTCTGCTCCTCCGGCGTGCGCCCCATCCCCTCCAGGCCCAGCTTCGGCTTCTGACCGGGCAGGACGTCCTTCTTCTCCGGGGTGGCGGTGGTCGCCGGGGTGGCGGGCGCGGGGACGAGCGGGGCCGGGGCAGGAGCCGGGGCCTTCTTCGCCGGCGCAGCCTTGCTCTTGCCCTTCGCCTTGGTCGAGGTGGCCGGGCTGGCGGCGACGGCCAGGGCGATGAGGAGCGAACCCAGCATCAGTCGACGTCCTTGAGGATCGGCTGGAAGTCCTGGTCCAGCGCCCGCAGCTCCTCCTCCTTCTGCGACGCGACCTTCTGGATCTCGCTGGTCTGCGACTGCTTCTTGGTGAAGGCGGTGTCCACCACGCCCACGTCGGCCTTCAGCACCAGGTCGTAGAACTGGCGGCGCACGCGCCGGAAGCTGTCGTAGGCCATGCGGCCCACCAGCTGCTTCGCGTTCCCGGAGACGTTGCTCACGTCCTTCCCGTAGCCGTCGAGCAGCCTGGCCTCGGCCACCACCTTCTCCCGGATCTCCGCTCCCTTTCGCCGCACCTGCTCGTGGAGCGCGGACTGTGCCGAGGCGGTGCGCTGCTGCAGGGTGGCGATCTGGCCGCGAAGGTCACGGGTACGGGCGAGGAACTGCGTGCCCTCGCCGGTCACCCGGGGCTCGACGCCGGACAGGATGCCCCGCATCGACGAGGAGGCTTGAGCCATCTCCTGCCGCAGCGCTTCCTCGCCGCTGATGGTGGTGTCCACCAGGCCGCGCTGGGCGATCAGCTCGCCGCGGAGCTTGCCCACCTCCTGCTCCAGCGCCTGGAGCGAGCGTTGCTCGGAGAGGAGCCGCTCGGTGAACACCTTCTCGTCCTCCGGGCCGTCGCGGCGCTGCGCGCGGGTGTCGGCCACCCACTTCTGCGTGGCGACCAGCATCGCGGTCATGCTCTGCAGGTCGGTGCCGAGCCGGAACGCCTCCCGGTCCATGGCGTCCATCCGCCCCTGCATCTTGCTGCGCCGGGCCGAGACGTCGGCGGGGGTGGAGGGCAGGGCGCCCAGCCGGGTCCGGGCGCTGGCGAGGTTGGCCTGGATGCGGCCCAGCTCCAGCCGCTCGTCGTGGGTGAGCACCGGGTCCAGCGCCTCGACCTCGGAGGCATCCAGCGTCGCCTCGGCGGAGGTCAGCCCGTTGGCCACCGCCTCCACGCGGGTCGTGCCCTCCTGGAGCGAGGGGAAGGCTTCAGCGCCGCGCTCGTCGAGGGTCTTCAGGATGCGGTCGGCGATCACCCGGCCGTCGGTCACGCCCTTCTTCCCGCCCTCCAGCGCGCCGACGACGCGGAGCGCCTGTCCCACGTCCTCCTGGGCGCTGGCCCACTTGAGCGCCAGAGGAGGAAGGAGCGTGTTCACGTCCAGGGTCTTCTCGTTCCGGGCGAGGAGGTTGTCGAAGTAGGCGACCGGGTCCTTCTGCACCGCGAGCATGCGGTCGATCTCGTCGCGCACCGGGGCGTAGGTGCTGATGACGCCGTTGTACGTCTCGGTGGCCTCCTTGTACCTCTTGAGCTTGAGGAGCAGGTGCCCCTGGAGAATCTGCGCCTCGGGAGCGAGCGGCGATTCGGGGGCCACCAGGAGGAGGATGTCCGCCGCGTTCCGCGCGCCGACCCAGTCCTCGGAGCGCACCTTGGCCCAGGACATCTCGTAGAGCGCCTCGGGGAAGGCGGGCGAATCCTGGCTGATGGCCTGGTACTGGTCGACCGCCTCGGGGACGTTGCCGGTCTCCACCAGGATCCGGGCGAGACCGAGGTGGCCGAGCTCGATGATGCGCTGCTCCCGCTCGTCTGCCGGCTTGACGGCGATGACCTCGCCGAACCGCTCCATCGCCCCCGCGTAGTCCTGGGCCTGCACGCGCAGCACGGCCAGGAAGTAGAGGCTCGGCAGCCGGAAGCGGTTGCCCTGGGTGATGAGCGGCTGGAAGGCCTCGGCGGCGCGGAGCCGCCGCTCCTCGGCCGGAAGGTCGGTCCGCCGGGTGAGCCACTTGGCGTAGACGTACTGGATGTCGGGCGGGAGCTGGCCGTCCGGGCCGCGGGCCTTCGCCAGGTACGGATCGAGGTTGCCCCAGTCGTTCAGCTTCGTGGTGACGTCCAGGTACCGGCTGAGCGCCTCGCGGTATCGCGGGGTGTCCTGCTTCAGGAGCTCCCGGAGGTAGAGACGGGCGCTGCCGTAGCTCTGCTGCTGGTAGAGCGCATCGGAGAGGTACCAGAGCGCGTCGGTACGGCGGGGGTTGTGGTCGAACGCCTTGTCGGCCAGCAGGTCGTAGAAGAGGACCGAGGCAGTGGGCCAGTCCTGGAGGAGGTACTGGATCTCCCCATCGGAGAAGCGCCGCTCCAGCACCAGCTCGCCCGAGGGATCGGCCCGGCCGGCATACTGCGTCTCCACCACCGCGAGGTTCTCGGTCGCGTTCCGGAGCTGGGCCGACACCTGGTCCAGCTTGGCCGCGGTGGACGCCGAGACCCGCACCTCGGTGGCGCGAGCGGACGTCCCCACCGCGAGCAGCGCAAGAAGCGCCGCGGCGACGGTGGGCCTCACTTCGTCTCCTTCTGCTCCGCTTGCGCCTGGGACGGCTTGGGGGCCGCGTCCCGGTTGACCTCCACGTCGTAGCGCACCGCGGGGCGATCCTTGAGGTCGGTGGTCAGCCCGCCCTTCTCGTAGCCCACCACCTTGACCGTGGTGACCTTCCCCGGCTCGGCGCTGAAGGTGTAACTGGAGCTGACGGTGAACTTGTACCCTTCGAGGTAGCTGAAGACCCCGAAGCCCTTGCCCCGGTAGACGAGCCGCACTGCGACCTGGTGCTGGCCGGGCACGATCCGCCCGTTGAAGATCTCGAACTCGGGCCGCTTGGAGAGGTCGCCGTCCTTGTCGGTGCGGGTGAGGATCGGCGCGCCGTCGAGCGCGTAGGCCACCGAGTCGAGGGTGAAGCTGCCGCCCATGTCGTTCTTGTGGACCAGCACCGCGCGAGCCCCTGAGGACAGGTCACCGCCGAGCACCGTCTCCTGGAGCAACAGCAGCCGGGCCTTGGTCCGGTAGATCTTCTCCTTGAGATCCACCACCTGCTCCTCGAGCGTCTTCACCCGCGTCTGGAACGCCTCGTCGGAGGTGACCGGGAGCGCGGCCTCGGACGGGCTCGGCTTCACCGGGGTGACGGTTGCGGCGGAACCGGGGGCGGGGGGCGGAGGGGCGGCGGGCGCGCCCTTGCCCGCGGTGGAGCCGGAAGGGGGCGGGGTGGCCTGGAGCGACTTGTCGCCGGTGCGCATCGGCGCCATCTCACCGGCGCCGGCCGCGGGGTCGGCCCGCGAGTCCGGAAGCGCGGGGAGAGCTTCCGAGGACTGAGCGTGAACCGAGATGCTCGCGAGCACCGTGACGACGACAAGAAGTACGGGCTGAGCTTGGCGCAAGGACGGCTCCCGGCGGCGGAAAAACGAGTCTTTACATACCACGCCCCCGCCAGACGACCTCCTTGTCCGACGGTCCGATCCCGGTCGGCTGCGCGGACCTGGCGCGCCTCCTCGGCCGCCCCCTGGGCAGGGACGGACTCGGTTCCCGCCTACCCGCCCTTTTTCAGCTCGGTGAGGACGAGCTTCGCCACCGCCTTCAATGTGTCGAAGACACCTACCCCGGTCGGGGCGACGGCCTGGAACTCTGGAACCGAGCGCGGGTTGAGCGATTCACGCAGCTCCTCGATCGCCACGGCGTTGGGAAGGTCTCGCTTGTTGTACTGCACCACGCTGGGGATCCGGTTCAGGTCGTAGCCCTGCTCGGAGAGGTTGGTGCGGAGGTTCTCGAACGACTCGAGGTTCGCCTCCATGCGCTCGATCTGGCTGTCGGCGACGAAGACCACGCCGTCCACGCCCTTGAGGATCAGCTTGCGGCTCGCGTCGTAGAAGACCTGCCCGGGCACCGTGTAGAGGTGGAAGCGGGTCTTGAAGCCGCGGATCTCCCCGAGCGACAGCGGCAGGAAGTCGAAGAACAGGGTGCGATCGGTCTCGGTGCTCAGGCTGATCAGCTTGCCCTTCGTCTCGGGGTTGGTCTTGTTGTAGATGTACTGGAGGTTGGTCGTCTTCCCGCACAGACCAGGTCCGTAATAGACGATCTTGCAGTTGATCTCGCGGGATGAGTAATTGATGAAGGACATTTCGTGACCTGGGTTTCGGTCGCTACTCGCTGAAGAGGTTGTCGATGTCTTCGTCGGAGATCTCGGCGAACGGCGAGCCCATCCCGCCCGGGCTTTCCGTCTTCTTCACCAGCGCCTCGAAGATCTTGGCTAGCTCGTCGGAGGCTTTCTTCACCCGCAGCCGGACCAGGCCCAGCGAGGTGCGGGTGTCGAAGATGACGACCAGGACCACCCGGGTGCCCACGATGGTCATGTAGAGCGACTCGCGCGCTCCCTCGTGGATCTGGTTGGGGAACTCGTTCTCGCCGATGAGCTTGGCGAGGCCGCCCATGGCCGCGACGTTTCCCGCGGTGAGGGAAGCCAGCGAGGTGGTGTCGATGTTCTGGGTCTGGCCGGAGGCGCTGATCAGCTGTCCGTTCTTGTCGACGATGAAGACGACCTTCGCGTTGGCGTCCTTGGTGAGGCGATCGCAAACGGCGTTGATGCGATTGTACTCCTCGTCATACATCACCAGTTGCGTGCCCATGGGCGTGCAATGTCCCCTTCGCTGCCGGGAATCGGACCGGTTTTCCGAGGGATTCCGCGTCACTTCGCGCCGCCGTGCCCTCGTCCGGACGGCCAGGACGGTAGCAGGCAGCAAAGCCATGCGGCAAGGATTGCTCCTGCCGGCCGGTCGGGACCGCTTGCGTGCGCGCCTCAGGTCTGGTCGAAGCGGCGGACCACATGATCCTACCCGTCGCCGCCTCCCTCCTCGTCCTCGCGCAGGCGCCCGCCTCGAACCCATCCCGCTCCGACACCGGCACCGTCGCACCGCGTGTCTCCTCGCTCCCGGTGGAGGCAGCGCCCGGGCTCCCCAGAGTGCTGGTGAGCGGCGTCCCTGCGGTGCCGGCCGACTTCGACGCCTGGCTCGCGCCGTACACCGAGGTGCGCTCGGCAGCGCTGGCCGACGCGGGGGACGATGGCAAGGCGGTTCTCATCCTGACCCGCTTCGCCTCGGTGAACCAGATCCACCGGGTGAGCGCCCCGATGGGCGCCCGGGAGCAGCTCACGTTTGGCAAGGAGCCGGTGGCGAAGGCGCGGTGGCTGCCCGGTGATTCCCGGACGGTGTTCTTCCTCGAGGACGTGGGCGGCGGCGAGAACTTCCAGCTCTATCGCCTGGACACCGGGTCCGGGCAGCGGCAGCGGTTGACCGACGGGAAGAGCCGGCACGAGACGTTCACGCTGTCACGTGACGGGCGATGGCTGGCGTACTCCGGGACCGGGCGCAACGGCGTGGACACCGACGTCTACCTGGCGGAGGTGGCGAGCCCGAGCACCGCGCGGCGGGTGACGGAGGATGCGGGGACCTGGGCCCCGGTGGAGTTCTCGCCGGACGGCGAGCGGCTGCTGGTGAAGCAGAACCGGGCGATCGACGACGCGGACCTCTGGATGGTGGATCTGAAGACCAGGGCGCGGTCGCGGGTGACGCCGGATCCGGCCACGGCGGGTAAGGGGTCGGTGCGTCACGCGGCGTTCTCCGGCGATGGCCGCGCGGTATACGTGGTGACCGACCGGGGCGGCGAGTTCAGCCAGCTGTTCCGGGTGGACGCTGCTCGTCCCGAGACACCGTGGACGAATCTCACCCCGGACCTCCGCTGGGACGTGGAGGCGCTCGCGGTCGCGCCCGACGGCACCCTGGCCTACGCGGTGAACGAGGACGGCTTCAGCAAGCTCTACGTGCAGCGTCCCGGAGCGAAGCGAACGCCCATCGTGGTCCCGCCAGGGGTTGTGGGCGAGATGCGGTTCCCGAACCGGACCTCGGCGGTGCTGACCTTCGCCATCGACACTCCCACCTCTCCGAGCGACGTGTGGCAGGTGGCGGTGAAGTCCGGAAAGCCGATCCGCTGGACGCGGAGCGAGGTAGGGGGGATGGATACCGCGCGCTTCGCGAGCCCGGAGCTGGTGCGTTACCCGTCGACCGGCGGACTGCAGATCCCCGCCCTCCTCTACCGGCCGCGAGGTGTGCAGCCGGGTGCGCGGGCCCCGGTGGTGGTGTACTGGCACGGGGGGCCCGAGGTGCAGGACCGGCCGAAGTTCACTCCGATCTTTCAGGCGATGGTGGACCTCGGGATGGCGGTGCTGGCGCCCAACGTGCGGGGCTCGGATGGCTACGGGAAGGCCTACCTCGCGGCTGACGACGGGGTGAAGCGAGAGGAGGCGCTGAAGGACATCGGAGCGACGCTGGACTTCATCGGCCGGCAGCCGGACCTGGATCCGTCGCGGGTGGCGGCCTTTGGCGGGAGCTACGGGGGATACATGACGCTGGCCTCGGTGGCCTACTACCCCGAGCGATTCCGCGCGGCCGTGGATCGGGTGGGGATCTCGAGCCTCACCACCTTCCTGAACAGCACCGCCCCGTACCGGAGGGACCTCCGCCGCGTCGAGTACGGTGACGAGCGGGACCCGAAGGTGAAGGCGGTCCAGGAGCGGATCTCGCCGCTGGGCTCGGCGGACCGGATCCGCGCCGCGCTCTACGTGCAGCAGGGGAAGAACGACCCCCGCGTG
The DNA here is from genome assembly GCA_046732375.1 of Myxococcota bacterium. Lineage (GTDB taxonomy): Bacteria > Myxococcota > Myxococcia > Myxococcales > Myxococcaceae > RPRB01. Next base: position 5,263 of record JBKPMY010000054.1, on the reverse strand, counting down.
CCTCAGAGCGAGGCGGAGCAGATCGTCCGGGCGGTGCGCGACCGCGGCCGGCCGGTCTGGTACCTGCTGGCCCTCGACGAGGGGCACGGCTTCAAGAAGAAGGAGACGAACGACTACGCGGTGAGCACGGGGCTGTACTTCCTCCGCGAGCAGCTGGTGGGTGGCGGGGCAGGGCCCGCGGGAGCCCGCTGATCACCCGGCGAGCACCCGCTGTCACCGGGCGGTGTCGGTCATCGGGGCGGGGGGCACAACGCTGCGCGTCGTGTCCTTCGCGATCTCGGGCACGCCTGAAGGGCGTAGCATCGGGCAGGGTCGGGAGTCCTGACGTCATCCCGGGGAGGGTCCGATGCGTCGCTCGTCGCTGCTGGTCCTAACGCCAAAACCACTTGGATCGACCCGTCCCTCGCTTGCCCTCGTTGGCGATCCCGTCGTCGCTCCTCCGTCACGTGACGACGGCCACGCTCCGTCGTCGCTCCTAGGGCTCGGCCGCGATTGCGGCGCGATCATCCGGTCGATCCAGGTGGTCTCGGCGTTCGTGCTGGTCCTTTCCGGATGTGCGACCACTCCCGTACCGTCGGCGGCGCCGAGCTGGAAGCTGCTCAGCGCCACGCCGGAGGTCACCGAGCTCCAGTTCCAGACCACGGACAACCTGAACCGGGCGACGGTGACCGATGCGGGCGCGCGCGGCCCCTTCGTCGACCTCAAGCGCTCCGACGGGACGCTCCAGGGGACGGTCCGGGTCGACTGGCCAGTGGAGCTCCACCGGGGGGACAGGCCGAACCAGATCGTGGGCCGGTTCGCCGGGGACGCCTTCGACCTGACGGTGATGCCGGATGGCGAGGAGTTCCGGGCCCAGGGGTTCATTCGCGGGGACCCGACGACCTTCTGGTTGAGCCCCAGGCGGATGCGGGGGACGGTCGGGTCGTGCCGGTTCGACCTGGTCTGGGGTGCGGGGCGCTACACCGGCTCGCGGACCTGCGGCCCGCTGAGCGAGGAGAGCCTCAGCGTGCTCGTTCCGGCGTCGCTCGCCAGCTGGAGCAATCCGGAGGCGGCGGCGCTGCTGGCAATGATGGCGCCGCGGCAGTGACCGTGCTCAGGGGGGCAGTCCGCCGCGGCTGGTGGCGACCAGTTCGTACTCGTGCGTCTCCACGTCGTTGAGGAGTCGTCCGTGGAGGACGCGGGCGAACTGGACCGAGCCGCCGGCGGTGCGCTGGTGCTCGGCGGCGTCGTCGTCCTCGGCGGTGATGAGGGTGACGTAGACGTTGGGGTTCCGCCGGTCGCGGTAGGTGGACCAGGAGGAGTCCTCGAGCTCGAGCCCCACGTACAGGGCGAACTCGCGCATCGCCTTCTCGACGTCGGCGCGGGCGTCCGGGCGAACGGCGAAGCGGGCAATCTTGAAGACAGGCATGGTGACCTGGATGACACGCCACCCGGGGCCGAGACAGGGGCGTTGCTGCCTTCGGGCCATTCGCCGCAGGGAGCGTGCAGGAGGAGTCGGATGCGTCCACGGCTGCTGGCCTGTCTGCTGCTCGCCGGGTGTGCCGGTGCGAGGTCGGCCGGGACCCCGACCGGTTCCCTGGACTTCGAGGGATTCCGGACGCTGATGGAGCGGGTGGCCGCCGGCTGGCGCGAGGGGAGCGCGGCGACGGCGGTGGAGTGCTTCACCGACGACGCGCTGTACGAGGAGCCGCCGCGGAAGAAGTTCCACTCCGGCCGTGCCGACCTCTTCGAGTTCTTCGGCGGAGAGGCGGGGACCGCGAAGCCGATGCACATGACCTGGCATCACCTGGTGTTCGATCCGGTGACCCAGGTGGGCGCCGGCGAGTACACCTTCCGGCTGAACCGGCAGTACCACGGCGTGGTGATGGTGAAGCTGCGGGACGGACGGATCGCGCGCTGGCGCGAGTACCAGACCGAGTCGTCGCTGTCGTTCGAGGAGTTCTCCGCCGCGACTCGCTTCTGACCGCTACAGCTCGCGGCGACCGGAGAGCGCACGGGCCAGCGTCGCCTGGTCCGCGAACTCGAGGTCGCCGCCCATCGGCAGGCCCTGGGCCAACCGGGTGACACGGATGCCCATCGGCTTGAGGAGCTTCATCAAGTAAAGCGCCGTCGCCTCGCCCTCCACGTCCGGGTTGGTGGCGACGATGACCTCCTCTACCTTCCCGTCCTCGAGACGCACGAGGAGCTCCTGGATGCGGAGCTGCTCCGGCCCGATGCCGTCGAGCGGCGAGAGCACGCCATGGAGCACGTGGTAGCGGCCCTTGAACTCCCGGGTCTTCTCCAGCGCCATTAGATCCGCGATTCCCTCCACGACGCACAGGAGGCGGTCGTCCCGACGCGCATCGGTGCAGAACCCGCACAGCTGTCCCTCGGTGAGGGAGAAGCAGCGGCTGCACAGGCGAACCTTGCTCTTCACCTCCTGGAGCGCGGACACCAGATCGGTGGCGTAGTCGTCCGGCGCGCGCAGGATGTGGAACGCCAGGCGCTGGGCGGTCTTCTCCCCGATGCCGGGGAGCTTCGACAGCTGGGCGACGAGGCGGTTGAGCGGATCCGGCGTCATCCGGTGATTCCGGGAATCTTCAGGCCGCCGGAGATCTTCCCCAGCTCGCGCTCGCTGAGCTCTCGGGCCTGGGTGAGCGCGGCGTTCACCGCGGCGGCGATGAGATCCTCCATCATCTCCACGTCGCCGGCCTGCAGAACCTCCGGCGCGATCTTGATCGTGCGGATGTCACCGGACCCGGTGGCGACGACCTTGACCCGGCCGTCGCCGGCCTGGCCCTCGACGGTCTCGTCGGCCAGCTCCTTCTTCCGCTGCTCGAGCTTCTCGGTCAGCTTGCTGGCCTGACGCATGAAGTAGTTGAGGTCGACTCCGGGCATGGCGTGTTCCCTCGAAGTTCAGGGCGGCTCGTCGATCACGTCGCTGCCGGGGGCGCCGGTGCGCTCGTGCTCGAGCACCTGGATGTGCTCCAGCTCACCCCCGAGGACGCGAAGGGTGGCGAGGATTGCGGGGTGGTTGCGGACTGACTGTCCGGTGGCGCGCTCGTGCTCGGCGCGGGCCTCGGCGTCGAGCTCGGCGAGGGTCTTCCCTCCGCTGGCGGCGCCCGGTGTCTCGTCCACGGCGAGCCGCGTCGAACGGCCGAAATGCACCGAGAGGAGCCGCTCGACCGCCGCCCGGCCGCTCTGGCCGGTGACGGTGGTGCGGTGGAAGCCGGCGTCCGGGCGGAAGGCGATGGTCACCTCGCCCTCCCGGAGCGACAGGAGCCGCGCCTGCTTGAGGGATGCGGAGTGGCGCGGCGACTCGCTGGCGACGGTGTCCAGTGCCGCGCGCCATCGCTCGAGGAGCGGACGGGTGGCGTCATCCCTTCCGCGGGCCGTGAGAGCGGGTCCCGTCTCCGGGAGGCACTCGCCCGTGGCGCATCCTCCGGGGCTCGTGTCCACGAGCGGCGGCGCGTCTGTCTGCTTCGCCGGGGTCGCTCCGGCGACGGTCGGTGCACCCGCCGCCCGTGCCCGGTTGACGGCCGCCTCGGGCGGAGGCGAGGTCTGGGCGCGGCTCGAGGTCTCGTCAGGCGTCTCCGGGCGTGCCTCGCTCGACGGCGTCGACTCCGGGGTGGCACGACGTACGGGAGTCGCTCCGGCGGAGCTTTCCACGTTCCGCGCGGCCGGCGTCCCCGGGGCACGCATCGTCCCCGTCGTGGGGGCCGCCGCACGCGGCTGTGCCGGCTCAGCGGCGAAAGGGCTGGGGAGCGGGACGACCTCCGGGCGTCCCGCCGGGCCGGGCGGCCGCACGCGAGTCGGGCGCGGCGCCTGTGCCGAGGAGCTTCTCCACCCGGGTGAGCAGCTCGGGGATGGAGGCGGTGGGGGCGAGCTGGATGGCCTTGAGGAGCGCCATCTCCAGCGCGAGCCGGGGCTGCGCGGCGCGGCCGACGTCCCAGACCGAGCCGTGCACGACGTCGAAGAGACGGGCGAGCTGGGCCGGATCGGCCTCCCGGGCGAGCTCGAGGACCGTCTTCTGCTCCACCTCGGCCAGCTCGCCGGGCGGCTTGCCGGTGGCCCGGGTGACGAGGACGTGCCGCAGCTCGAGCGCGAGCTCCTCGGCCAGACGCCGGAGGTCGGCACCGCGCATGAAGACGTCCTCGACCGACTCGAGGAGGGCCTTCGCCTCCCGCCGGACCAGCGCAGCGGCCATCTGCTGGACCACCGTGCGGTCGATGGCGCCGAGGGCCTCGGCCACCGCTGCGTCGCTGGCGCCCGGACCGCAGGCGGACATCACCTGGTCCAGGAGGGAGAGCGCGTCGCGCATGCCGCCCTCGGCCTGGCGGACGATGAGGGCGAGGGAGGCGTCGGAGAGGCCGGCCTTCTCCTCGGCGGCGATCTGCTTCAGCCGGGCGAGCATGCGCTCGGCCGGGATGCGCCGGAAGTCGTGGCGCTGGCAGCGGGAGAGAATGGTGTCCGGGAGCTTGTGGGGCTCGGTGGTGGCGAAGATGAACTTCACGTGGCCCGGCGGCTCCTCGAGGGTCTTGAGGAGCGCGTTGAACGCCGCCCCCGAGAGCATGTGGACCTCGTCGATGATGTAGATCTTGTGGCGGTCGCGCTGGGGCAGGTACTTGGCGTTCTCGCGGATCTCCCGGACGTTCTCGACCCCGTTGTTGGAGGCGCCGTCGATCTCCGCGACGTCGACCGAGGTGCCGGCGGCGATCTCGGTGCAGGGCTGGCAGATGCCGCAGGGGGTGGCAGTCGGGCCGTGGATGCAGTTCAGCGCTTTGGCGAGCAGGCGAGCGGCGGTGGTCTTCCCGACGCCGCGGGGGCCGCAGAAGAGGTACGCGTGGGCGACCCTGTCCAGCTTGATGGCGTTGGCCACGGTCCGGACCACGTGCTCCTGGCCGGTCATGTCGTCGAAGGTCTGGGGGCGCCATTTCCGCGCCAGCACGAGGTAACCCATACGGAGCGCGCCAATGTAACAGCGCGGCTCCCAGCGTCTACACTGGCCAGCCGAGCGTGACCGACGGCGACGCTGCACCGTTTCCACCCGGGCGGAGTGAGCCTGGACCTGACTCCGCGAGCGTCCCGGAGCCTCGTCCCCCGGACGCAGGCCGCGCCGGGCTCGATGCCCCCCGGTGGCGCCGCTGGGCGACCCCCGAGCGCTGGGCGGTGGTCCTGGCGCTCGTTCCGGCGGTGGCGGCGGTGGCCGTGCTCGGCCGCCTGCACCCGGACGAGGTGTACCAGTTCCTCGAGCCGGCCTTCGCGCGCGTCCACGGCTACGGCC
>JBKPMY010000053.1:0-7305 GCA_046732375.1 Myxococcota bacterium | reverse complement strand
CGGCGCGCGAGGAGATAGAGCCCCAGACAGGCCAGCGCGCCGCTGACCAGCCCGGCCCACATCAGGGTGTCGGAGTGGATGCCGAAGAGCCGGTACAGCTCGGCATTCACCCAGGGGGCCAGCGGCCCCCAGTTCCAGGCGAAGTCACGGTACAACGCCGCCCCCTCGACGAGGCGACGCGGCACGTCCAGCTCGTGGCCCCCGTCGACGATCAAGCTGCCCAGGCGGCGCCATGACAGCCAGGTGCACCCGAGGAAGACACTGGCGACCAGCAGCAGGGCACCGAGCTCGGCTTGCGCAGGCCTCGCCTTCACGAGGCTGCGGTCGAGATCCAGCGAGGCGCCTCCTCGGCCCAGGACATCCTCGTACGTCATCAGTTGGGTCGCATCGTGCCAGCTTCGACGCCGCACGGCGAGGCGGAGCGCTAGCCGCCGCGTCCGGGCTCGTCGTCCTCGGCTTCCTCGGGTTCGCGCGCCCGGAGCTCATCGAGCCGTCGCTTCAGCCCCGCCTCGGCACCGCTCTCGCTCGGCTCGTAGAAGCGACGTCCCTGGAGCTCGTCCGGAAGGTACTGCTGTCGCACCCAGTGCCCTTCGAAGTCGTGGGGGTACTGGTACGCGCTCCCGAAGCCGAGCTTCTTCATCAGCGGCGTCGATGCCGGCCGCAGATGAGGTGGGACCGGAAGCGTGCCCGTCTCCTGCACCGTCTCCTTCGCCTTGCCGTACGCGGTGATGACCGCGTTCGACTTGGGCGCGAGCGACAGGTAGGCCACGGCCTGGGTCATGGGCAGCGTGCCCTCGGGCAGGCCCATCAGCTCGTAGGCCTGGAGCGCGGCGACGGCGACCACCAGGGCCTGCGGGTCGGCGTTCCCCACGTCCTCCGAGGCGAAGATGACCATGCGCCGGAGCACGAACCGGGGATCCTCCCCGGCCTCGAGCATGCGGGTCATCCAGTAGAGCGCCGCGTCCGGGTCCGAGCCGCGCATCGACTTGATGAACGCCGAGATGACCGCGTAGTGCTCGTCTCCGGCACGGTCGTAGAGCAGCACCTTGCGCTGCAGCGCCTCCTCGGCGACCGCCACCGTCACCCGCCCTCCGCCCGACGCCGCGGTCTCCAGCGCGGTCAGCGCCCGCCGGGCGTCGCCTCCCGCCGTCCGCGCGATGAAGAGGAGCGCGTCCTCGTCCGCCTCGGCCTTGCCCGCGAGCCCCTGGGGCGCCACCAGCGCCCAGCGGAGCAGCTTGAGGAGCTCGTCCTCCTCCAGCGGTCGGAGGGTCACCACGCGGGTGCGGCTGAGGAGCGCCGAGTTGACCTCGAAGCTCGGGTTCTCGGTGGTGGCTCCGAGCAGGGTCAGCGTGCCCTTCTCCACATGGGGCAGAAGGGCGTCCTGCTGGGCCTTGTTGAAGCGGTGGATCTCGTCCAGGAACAGCACCGTCCGCTGCCCGTGCAGCCGCGCCCGCTCCTGCGCCTGGGCCACCGCCTCGCGGATGTCCTTCACCCCGGCGAGCACTGCCGACATCTGGACAAACGCCGCCTGGCTGGCGCCGGCCAGCAGCCGGGCGAGGGTGGTCTTCCCCGTTCCCGGCGGCCCCCAGAGGATGAGCGAGGGGAGGGCGCCTCCCTCCACTGCCCGGCGAAGCAGGCGGCCCGGGCCCGTGAGATGCTCCTGGCCCAGGAGGTCCGTGAGCGATGCCGGTCGCATGCGGTCGGCGAGCGGCGCGCGGGAGGCTGCCTCCCGCTCTGCGGCCTGGGCGAACAGGTCCATGGTCGGCTCTCCTTGTAGTAAGAGCTTCCGCCCAAGGTGAAGACGGTCGCGGTCGTGGTGAAGAGGGGAAGCGCCGAGGCGGTGGCGCTTGCCCAGCAAGTCCGGGCCCGACACCCCGAGCTCGAGCTACTCGCCGAGCCCGAGCTGGCGGCGGCGACCGGCTGGCCCTCCATTGCCCCCGAGGAGATCGCCCGTCGAGCGGAGCTCATCCTGGTCCTGGGAGGAGACGGCACGCTCATCCACGCCGCGCGGACCGTTCGGGGGCGAAGCGTGCCCATCCTCGGTGTGAACCTCGGCTCTCTCGGTTTCCTCACCGAGGTTCCGCGGTCGGATGTCTTCGCCCGGCTGGCCGATGTGATGGCGGGGAGAGCGCAGCTGCACACCCGCATGAAGCTGGCCTGCCGCCTTCACCGTTCGGGGAAGGTCGTCGTCGAGGACGAGGTCCTCAACGACGTGGTCATCAACAAAGGGGCCCTGGCCCGCATCGCCGACCACGAGGTCAGCCTCGATGGCCAGTTCATCACCACCTTCAAGTCGGACGGGGTCATCATCGCCACTCCCACCGGTTCCACCGCCTATGCGCTCGCCGCCGGCGGGCCCATCCTTCACCCGGCGCTCGAGTGCGCGGTGGTCGCGCCAATCTGCCCCCACGCTCTCACCCAGCGACCCTTCGTCGTGCCCGGCGACCAGGTGGTGAACGTCATGCTCCGTTCCCCGGTTGCCGACGTGTACCTCACTCTCGACGGACAGACGGGACAGGCGCTCCAGCAGGGCGATCGGCTCGAGGTCTGGCGCTCGCCGAACCGCACGGTGCTGGTGAGCAATCCCAACATCGATTACTTCGCCATCCTCCGACAGAAGCTGCACTGGGGAGAGCGCTGAGGCGGAGGCCAAACCTCTCACTGTTAGCGGAGTCCGCTCCCTCCGAGCAAGGGCAGGAGCTGGCGACGCGGATGACACGGCGGGGCCAGCCGTCCCGTGTTAGCCCTCCTCTTTCGCCGTGGATCCTCTGCCCGAGCCCGAATCCGCCCCCGCGAGCAGCAGCCAGCTGGTCGACGCCCTCCGCGCCGAGGTGCAGCCCACCACCTTCAAGAAGGGCCGCGACGTTGCCCGGGAAGGCCGCGTGCGGCGCTGGAGCGACGACGGCGACGGCATGCGCCGGGGCGAGGTCGCCGGGAGCTCGGGCGAGGGCTACCAGAGCTCGGTGGGCCTGAACCCCGACGGGACGGTGTTCTCCCGCTGCACCTGCCCGGCCTGGGGCGAGTACGGGCCGCATTGCAAGCACGCGGTGGCGCTGGCCCACGCCGATCGGACGGAGACCCTCGGCCCGCCCCGCCCGGCGGAGCCCGTGCGACCCGGCGAGGTCGTTCCGCTGCCCGCCCTGGCCAAGCTGGAGTCTTGGCTCGGCGTCTCGGCCGCGGGCGAGCCCTCGTTCGTCTACCGGCTGGCGCCGGCCCATCCCCGGGCCTCGGGGCGCAGCTGGCTGTTCGACGTGCGCCGGCGGGACGGGAAGGACGGTGGCCCGCTGTCGGTCAAGCGCTTCCTGTCCGGCGGAACCCGGCTGTCGCCGCCGGACGAGCGGGTGTTCGGCGAGCTCGCCCGCCACGAGAGCCGGTTCGACGGCAAGTTCATCCTCAGCGACGACGACGTCGCGGACCTGCTTCCGCTCCTCCGGACCCGGCGGGTGGTCTACCGGGGAACGGCGCTGCACTTCTCGCCCGAGCCGGCTCGGCCGCAGATCCACCTCTCCTCCACCCAGGGCGGCGCCCGGGCGAAGATCGAGTTCCAGCTCCCCGATGGCCGGACCACCGGCTTCGACACCTCGCTGCTCCTCATCGGCCGGCGGACCACCGTGCTGCTCGAGGGCCAGACCACGTACGCCCTGGAGCCGGACCTGCCGGCGCGCCTGTGGCGAGCGTGGATGCGCGAGCCGAGCATGACCTTCCCCGCGGCCCAGGTGGAGCGGGCGCTGTCCTTCTTCGCCGCGCACCTGCCCCGCATCGACCTGCGCCTTCGCGCCGACGGGCTGGACGTGGTGGAGGACCAGCAACCGGTCTTCGTCCTCACCCTCGAGGGAACGGCGGAGAAGGCCCGCGCACAGCTGGCGGCGCGGTACGGGACCGCCACGGTGCCCGTCTCGCCGAGCGCGCTGCACCTCGGCTATGCCGCCTCGCCGGGGAGCCAGGGGCGCACGCTCTACCGCAGGCAGCAGGCAGCAGAGCGGGAAGCCGGACAGGTGCTGCTCGCCCAGGGCTTCCGCTTCGACCCGCAGGCCTCCCTCTACGAGGTGAACGGGGACGCTGCCGTCGCCTTCTGGAGCAGCGGGCTCCCTGCGCTCCCCGCCGGCTGGGAGCGCTTCCTGGCGAGGGCCCCGAAGGTCCGGATGCGCAAGCGCCTCCGTCCCCGGGTGAGGGTCGCGGCGGGGAACAACGGCTGGTTCGAGCTGGACGCCCGGTTCGAGAGCGAGGAGCAGGCGGTGGACCTGGGGGCGGTCCGGCTGTGGCTCCGCTCGGGGCGGCGCTTCATCCCGCTCCCCGACGGCAGCTATGCCGAGGCGGACCGGGAGGAGCTGACCCAGGCGGCGGACCTGCTCGAGGAGGCCGGCGCCCTTCCGGGGAAGCCGCGCACCGAGCTGCCCCCGTACCAGGCCGGGGCACTCGACGCGCTGTCGGCGCTCGGCGAGGGCGCCCGCTTCGAGGCACGGGCGCGCACCGCCATCGCCGAGTTCAAGGAGCTGTCGCGCATCCCGCCGGTTCCCCCACCGGAGGGGCTCACCGCGACCTTGCGGCACTACCAGGAGGACGGACTCTCCTGGCTGTGGTTCCTCCACCGGCACGGCCTGAGCGGGATCCTGGCCGACGACATGGGCCTGGGAAAGACGGTGCAGGCCCTGGCCCTGCTCCAGCAGGCGCGCAACACCGAGGGCAGCGCGCCCTCGCTGGTGGTCGCGCCGACCAGCGTGCTCCCCAACTGGCAGCGCGAGGCGGAGCGCTTCACCCCCGGGCTCCGGGTGGCCGTGTGGCACGGGCAGGACCGCCGCGAGCGGGTGGAGGACCTGGCCGGCGCAGACGTGGTCCTGACCTCCTACGCGCTCGCCCGCCGCGACCGGGACGAGCTGCTCCGCACCCGCTGGCGGTACGTGCTGCTGGACGAGGCGCAGAACATCAAGAACGCCGGCTCGGCCACGGCGCAGGCCTGCAAGGCGCTCCCCGCGGACCACAGGCTCGCGCTCACCGGCACACCGCTGGAGAACCGGCTCTCCGAGCTGTGGAGCATCTTCGACTTCCTGATGCCCGGGTTCCTCGGGGCGGAGGAGGACTTCGCCGAGCGCTACGAGCAGCCGATCGAGGTGGGCGCGGACCTCGGCGCCCGGGAGCGGCTGCGGAGGCGAGTCCAGCCCTTCTTGCTCCGCCGACTCAAGACCGAGGTGGCGCGGGACCTCCCGCCGAAGACGGAGACCGTCGCCTACTGCGAGATGGAGCCCGCGCAGGCGGCGCTCTACCGCGAGGTGCTCGAGGAGAGCCGGGCCAAGGTACAGGAGAGCATCCAGAAGGTCGGGTTCAAGCGGGCGCGGGTGTCGATCCTCGCCGCGCTGCTCCGGCTGCGGCAGGTGTGCAACGACCCGCGGCTGCTCAAGCTCCCCGGAACCGCGTCGCTGCCGCCCTCGGCGAAGCTGCAGCGTTTCGACGAGCTGGTGGACGACCTGCTCGCCGAGGGGCATCGCGCCCTGGTGTTCAGCCAGTTCACGGAGATGCTGCGGCTCCTCGAGGCGCACGCCACCGAGCGCAACGTCGCCTTCCTCTCGCTCGACGGGCGCACCCGGGACCGGATGTCGCGGGTGGACGCCTTCAATCGCGAGGACGGTCCGCCCATCTTCTTCATCAGCCTCAAGGCCGGCGGGACGGGGCTCAACCTGACCGCGGCGGACTACGTCATCCACTACGATCCGTGGTGGAACCCGGCGGTGGAGGACCAGGCCACCGACCGGACTCACCGCATCGGCCAGACCCGCGCGGTCATCGCCTACAAGCTCATCACCCGGGGGACGGTGGAAGAGAAGATTCTCGCGCTCCAGCAGCGGAAGCGGGAGCTGGCGCAGGGGATCCTCGGTCCGGGCGGCGGGCTCTCCGAGGGCCTCACCGAACAGGACGTCGAGACGCTGTTCGCCGAGGACTGAGCGGCCCGGGGACTTCGCAGCCCCGGAGCCCATCGGCGGGCTGACATTCGCAACTGCGTCGGTTCTGGGCCGGTGACTTGCGCCACCGCATCGCGACGTTTCGGAGTCGTCGCTCGCAGATGTTGACGAAGCGACGCCCGGGCTGCCTGGCACCGGAGCTCTACGCCGCCTCCCGGAGAGCAGCGGCGGCTTCCCGTGTGCCTGCCCGCTGAACTGATGTACAGTGTCGGGGCAACTGGATAGGCTCGACCCCGAACGGAGGTTCAGTATTCCATGCTGCAGGCGCTTCGGATCGAGAGCTTCACGGTCGTGGAGGAGGTCGAGGTCGGCTTCGGCCCCGGGCTGACCGTCCTGACGGGGGAGACCGGGGCAGGGAAGAGCATCCTGGTGGACGCGCTCGGGCTCCTCCTCGGCACCCGGGCCGACCCGGACTGCGTGCGCACCGGCGCCGACGAGGCGGTCGTGGAGGCCGTGTTCCAGCGCACGCCGGGGCTCGCCCAGCGCCTGGAGGCGCTGGGGCTGCCGGATCACGGCGAGGAGGTCGTGCTCCGCCGGGTGGTGGGGCGCGCGGGCCGGAGCAAGGTGCACGTCAATGGCGCGCTCGCCTCGGTGGGGGTTCTGGGGCAGCTGATGCGCGGCGAGCTCGACATCGCCGGACAGCACGCGCACGTGGGCCTCTTCGAGCCCTCCGTGCACCGCGCGGTGCTGGACCGGTTCGAGGGCGTGGGGCCCATGCTGGAGGCGTACCGGGCGGTGCACGCGCCGCTCGTCGCCGTCGAGGCCGAGCGGCAGTCGCTGGGGGGCGACGGGGCGGCGCAGGACGCGCGGGCCGAGTTCGCCCGGTTCCAGCTGGACGAGCTGGAGCGGCTCGCGCCCGCGCCCGGGGAGGAGCCCGCGCTCGAGGCCGAGCGGAGGCGGCTGGCGGGGGTGGAGCGGCTCCGGGCGGCGGCGCTCGAGTCCGAGGCCCTGCTGGGCGGGGACGACACGGGGGCCTCCACCGTCGCCTCCCGCGCGGCGAGGATGCTGGAGGAGGCCGCACGGACCGACCCCGACCTCGGCGAGGCCGCCACCTCGGTGGTCTCGGCCGCCGCCGCGCTGGACGATGCCCTCCGGAGCCTCCGCCGGTACCTGGACGGGCTCGAGGCGGACCCCGAGCGACTCTCCACCGTCGAGGAGCGCCTGGATGCGCTCCGCCGGCTCGCCCGGAAGCACGGGACGGACGTGGCGCGGCTGCCGGCGCGCCTGGAGGCCCTGCGGGTCGAATGCGAGCGGCTGGAGGGCCGCCGCGAACGGCTCCTCGCGCTGGACGCCGCCCGCTCCGGGGCCGAGGCGCGGGCGTGGGAGGCGGCGCGGGCGCTCCGGCGGGAGC
>JBKPMY010000052.1:0-7655 GCA_046732375.1 Myxococcota bacterium | reverse complement strand
ACGAGGCGGACCGGCTGGAGTGCAGCCGGATCATCATGGAAGAGCTGGTCAACGGCCGCTTCCTTCCAGAGGGCGTGCGCACCTTCCAGGAAGTCATCGGGCGACTGAAGGACGCCGGCTGTGACGCGGTGGTGCTCGGCTGCACCGAGATCCCGCTCATCATCTCCGACGCGAACTCGCCCTTGCCCACACTCGACTCGACCCGGCTGCTCGCGCGGGCAGCGATCCGGCGGGCGATCGCGGGCGGCTGAGGGGGCAGCCCGGCCGGTGGTCCTCGAGAGCACCGATCGCGTCCGGGAGCAGACCAACGCCGGTCACCGGCCTTTCCCCGGGGATCGATCCGCCGGGCACGAGTGACATCCGGCCGGTACGCCTCCCGCGCACCCGCACCGACACATCTCCCACGGCGACCCTTTGTCGCGGACGCGAGCGCGGCAGTGGTCCGGTACCAGGTCCAGGACGTCGAGCGCGCCATCGCGTTCTACACGCGCGTCGGGTTCCAGGTCGGGCACCAGTTCGGGCCCGTGTTCGCGACCGTCACCCGAGGCGACCTTTTTCTTGTTGTTGAGCGGCCCGGGAAGCTCGGGATCCCGGCCGATGCCGGACGGACGCCGTCAGGAGCCCGGCGGCTGGAACCGGATCGTGCTGTACGCCGAGGACCTGGACTCCACCGTCGCCGCGCTCCGGAAGGCCGGAACCCGATTCCGGAGCGAGGTCGAGGTCGGTCCAGGCGGCAAGCTGATCCAGGTCGAGGATCCCGACGGCAATCCCAACGAGATCCACGAGGCGCCCGCAGACTGAGGGGCGTTCCTCCGGGGCGGTGATTGGCGGGAGTCCGGGCGCACGAGGCGCGGCCGTCGGTGATAGAGCGGTCCTGATGGAGATCGATCCGCTCACCGGGCTCGAGGTCGCTCGGCGCGGGCTGTACGTGCACTTTCCGTATTGCCTGCGGCGGTGCCCGTACTGCGACTTCACCATCGCCATCGTGCGGTCGATCCCCGGAGCGCGGTACGCGGACGCGGTGCTCTCCGAGCTGCGCCTTCGAGTGGCGCAGCGGCCGGCCTGGTCGGAGCAACCGCTTGATTCCATCTACCTGGGTGGAGGAACGCCCTCGCTCTGGGACCCAGCAGAGGTGGGGCGAGTACTGCAGGGAATCGCCCGGGCGCTCCCGCTGGCTCCCGATGCAGAGATCTCGCTCGAGGCAAACCCGGAGGTGGCCGATGCCGCGCGCCTCGCCGGATATCGCGACGCGGGGGTTAACCGCCTCTCGCTGGGGATCCAGTCCTTCGATCCGGCAATGCTGGCGACCCTCGGTCGTTCGCATTCTCCCTCGAACGCCGAGGATGCGTTTCGCGCGGCGCGCGCCGCGGGCTTCGAGAATGTCTCGCTCGACCTCATCCACGGCGTTCCGGGACAGTCGCTCATCGGGGCCGTGGAGGATGGGCGGCGCGCGGCAGCGCTCCGACCGGAGCACGTCTCGTCCTACGTGCTCACCGTGGATCGAGATCACCTCGGCGCGGAGACGGGGTTTAGCCGGCGCCTCCGGCAGGGGCGGCTCGTGCTGCCCGACGATGCGGCGGTGGTGGAGATGGTCGACGGGGTGGGCGAGGTGCTCGCCGCCGCAGGGCTCGAGCGGTACGAGATCTCCAGCCACGCGGTGCCAGGCCGGCACTCGCGCCACAACGCGCTCTACTGGACCGGTGGGGAATCGCTCGCGCTCGGTGCGGGGGCGGTCGGGTTCCACCGCGAGGGAGCCGGAGCGCTCCGCACCACCAATCTCCGGAGCACGCTCCGATGGCTGGAGGCGGTGGAGGCAGGACGGCTTCCGGACGAGGAGCGCGAGAGGCTCGGGCCCGACGCCCTCTACGAGGAGCGCCTTCTCCTCGGGCTCCGGCTTCGGGCGGGGGTGGACCTGCGCCGACTGTGGGCGGAGCACGGCGCCGTTCCACGGACCGCCACGCTCGAGGCGCTCATGCGCGACGGGTTCCTGGAGCGGGTGGGCCCGCGCTTCCGGCTCACCGGGCGCGGCGCCCACTTGCACCAGGAGATCAGCGCCCGGCTGGTCTGATCCGGGCCTCGCGGCCGTGCAGGCTGCCTGCGCCAGCCTTCTCGTCGCTCTGCATCGGCAAGAGATCGCGGTGCGTCAGGCTGCTCGTCCGCTCGGGTGTGCACGTGGAGCCGATCGGCTGTGCATGCGGGTGCAGCAGCGTGAGTGTCCGACAGCCTCAGTGCGCGCCGGACGGCCACGGTCGGCGTGCTAGAAAAGCTCCTTCGTTCACGTGCACGCGCCGCACTCCGCTGCCGAGGCCCCCGCCGAAGTCGAGCCGGGGCTCGTCGCTTCCTCCGCTCCACCCGTCCAGCTCGCGCCGGCGGCCGAGACGTTCGCCGTGGCCGCGCCGCTCGTCCACGAGACGGTCGAGTTCCGGCGCCTGCTCACCCGGGCCTTCCTCGTTCCCGCCATCCTCCTCGCGCTGCTCGCGATTGCCCTGGGCGGCGGAGTGGCGCTGCTCGTGCGCCAGGCGCGGTTGACGCAACGCTCGGACCAGGTGCTCGCGCACTCGGCCCGGCTTCGCGAGCTGCTGGTCGACAGGGAGACCAGCCTGCGGGGGTACCTGCTCTCGGGGGACCGGACCTTCCTCGGGCCGCTCGAGCGGGCCGACGCGCGACTCGTGGACACGGAGCAGCAACTCCGGGTCCTCCTTCGCGAGGATCCGGATCAGCGTGCACGTCTGGAGATCGTCGAGAGGATGGCCCGGGAATGGGCGCAGTACGCGGCGCACGAGCGGGTGCTCTTCGAATCCGGCGAGGACTACATCCGGCACTTCAAGGCCGGCGAGGGCGTCCGGCGACTCTCCAGCATGCTGGAGGTGCTCGACACTCTCGGCGAGAGTGAGCAGTCACGCCGGCGCGAGCGCGCCGAGCACGCCGCGCTCACCGGTCGGCTCCTCTTCTGGCTTTCGCTGGTCTGCGTCGGTGCCATGGCTCTGGTGCTGGGGTACACGAGCCGGCGGCAGCTGCTCGCGCTGGCCCGGAGCCACGGCGAGGCGGTGGCGGCGATGGCCGAGCGTGAACAGGCGATCCGCGAGCTGAACGCCTCGCTCGAGCAGCGCGTGGCCGAACGGACCCAGGCGCTGGCGGCAGTCAATTCCGAGCTGGAGGCCTTCACCTCGTCGGTGAGCCACGATCTCCGGGCCCCGCTCCGGCAGCTGGGTGGGCTCACCCGCCTCCTGGACGAGAGCGCCGGCTCGCGACTCCACGCCGGCGAGCGGAGGTACGTGGCGATGCTCCGGAGCACCGCGGCCGAGGCGGTGCAGATGGTGGACGACCTGCTCTCCTTCACCCGGGTGAGCCGGGCCGAGCTACGCCACGAGCCGGTGGACCTGAACGCGGTGCTCGCCTCTGCCCGCGAGGGCCTGCGGTACGAACAGGAGCGCCGGGAAGTGGAGTGGGTGGTTCATTCCCTTCCCACGGTCACCGGTGATCCGACGTTGCTGCTCCTCGTGGTTCGAAACCTCCTGGGCAACGCCCTGAAGTACACCCGCGAGCGGCAGCCCGCGTGCATCGAGGTCGGAACGGTGAATGTCCCCGGTGCCGAGGACATCGTGTACGTCCGTGACAACGGCGTGGGGTTCGACATGAAGTACGCCCACAAGCTGTTCGGCGTCTTCCAGCGGCTCCATCGCGCCGACGAGTTCGAGGGCTCGGGGATCGGGCTGGCCCACGTGCGGCGCATCATCCAGCGCCACGGCGGCCGGGTGTGGGGCGTGGGAGTGCCGGAGCAGGGCGCGACCTTCTACGTCGCCCTCCCGCGGCGCGGCCAGCCCGGCGAGATCGCGATGTGACCGACGCTCAGCCGTCCCCGCCGGCGGTCTGCGGGAGGCGCGTGGGTGTGACCACCGCGGCGTGGCGGCTCCCACGGCGAAGGATGAGCGCGATGGGGAGCCCGACCACGAACGGGTGCATCGCGAGCTGGATCCAGAACCAGGGAATGGTGGGTGGAACCACCCGGGCGCGGCTGAGGGGAAGCACGACGCCGTCCATCAGCAGCCACACGGTCGCGCCATAGACGAGCCCCACCAGCACGGCGCCCCGCGTGCTGGAGGTCCAGGCGCGAAGGCGTGGCCAGCGCAGCAGGAGGACCAGGAACACCAGGGTCCAGCCGAGCGCGATGACGAAGTGGAGAAAAAAGCCGAGCGCGGCGGTCGTGTTCCCACCCTGGAAGGAGGCAGGGCCGAGCAGGCCGGAGGCGATGCTTTGGAGGATCCGCTGCACGGTGCTCCGCTGGTAGATCACGACCCAGACGAAGATCGCGTAGAGCAGATCGCCGGCACCGACCACGGCCGCCGCGACGAGAACGGTTCCGGGGGAGGGGCGCGTCGAGTCCGGCATGCACGGCACATTGCCGTTCGGTCCCCGTCGAATGACGACCGGGCAGCGGGTGGAGGCTCCCGGGCCGTGGACGGTCCAGAGCCCCGGACGGCGTCCGACCCGAGAGACACCGCTCAAGCGAGACGCTCGGTCCCGTCCGCTCGGAGGGTGCTCTCGGAGGGTGCCAGACACCTCGTTACGGCTCGAGGTGCTGCCCGGCTCGAGGTGCCAAACACCTCGTTACCAAACACCTCGTTGTGGCTCGGACGGTGGCCCCTCGAAGGTGCCCTTCGAGGTGCGCGGCTCGGGGTGCTGGCTCGAGGTGCTGGCTCGAGGTGCTGGCTCGAGGTGCCAAACACCTCGTTACGAAAACACCTCGTTGTGGCTCGGAGGGGTGGCCCCCCTCGAAGGTGCCCCTCGAGGTGCCCGGCTCGGGGTGCCAGACACCTCGTTACCGACACCTCGTTACCGGACACCTCGTTACCGCCTCGACGTGCCCGCCTCGAGCTGCCGTTGCTCG
The DNA here is from genome assembly GCA_046732375.1 of Myxococcota bacterium. Lineage (GTDB taxonomy): Bacteria > Myxococcota > Myxococcia > Myxococcales > Myxococcaceae > RPRB01. The sequence continues at coordinate 2,767 of JBKPMY010000052.1, read as the reverse complement.
GCCGGCGCCAACACGCTGAGTGCGTGTGCTCGGATTGTCTCCTCACGCGACGGGCCGCCGCCACGGCCCGCGTTGTCCGGAAGGCGTCTGCTAGACACCCCCTCGCAGGGCGGGTCGCCAGACGCCCGAGGAGGTTCCATGCCGGATGAGAACATCGCCACCCGGTGGCGCTCCTGGGCTCCCCAGCTCCTGAGCATCCTCCGGATTGTCTCTGCGTTCCTCTTCTTCCAGTTCGGGTCCGGGAAGTTATTGGCCTTTCCCGGTCCGCTGATCCCCGGAGGCGGCACCGTTCCGCTCGGCTCACTCGCCGGCATCGCGGGGCTTCTCGAGGTCGTGGGAGGCAGCCTGCTGCTCGTCGGCCTCTTCACTCGTCCCGTCGCCTTCATCCTCGCCGGTGAGATGGCCGTTGCGTACTTCCATTCCCACGCACCGAACGGCTTCTGGCCCGTGCTGAACGGAGGAAACGCGGCAGCCCTCTTCTGTTTCGTGTGGCTCTACATCTCGGCCGCGGGCCCCGGTCACTGGAGCCTCGATTCGACCCTTCGCGGCGTGCCTCGCGGCGCCCCCCAGCGGGCCTGAGGGTCGTCCGCGCTCAGCGCTCGGTCCGACCCGCCGGATTCTTCAGCGGCCCCGGCTTCACCGCGACCAGGTCGCGCGTCTGTAGCAGGTCCACCTGCCCGGCAAAGCCGGCGAAGGCCTCGTACTGGCGCACCGGAATGCGCGCCATGTCCAGGCGATAGCGCTCCTCGACCCGGAACACCTCGCCCTCCCGCTCGTCGCGGGTGAAGAGCCCGAAGGGGCTCTCCAGCTTTCCGCCCTTCAACGGATCGTCGATGCGCCAGCCCTTGGGAAGCCGCAGCGCCACGTGGCTGATGTTCTGCTCGGTGGAGTCGATGAACAGCGGCGAGCGTCGCGTCCCGACGGTCACGTACCGGCGTCCCACCTGGGCCGGGTAGGTGAGCGGACCGAGCGTCATCCGGTTGTCGTCCACGCGGGCGAATCGCGGGGCGACGAAACGGTACCGGAGCGAGAGCGGCGCGCCCACCGCCCGCTTCACGTCGAGCCGCAGGTCCGACAGCTCTGCTCCGCCGAAGTACCGGGACAGCGCCTGCTGCAGGGCCTGATCACGCTGCTCGTTGGAGACGCCCTCGAGGGTCTCCGCGAGCTGCGCCGCCTCGAATCCGCTGTAGATCTCGAGCACGTCGCCGCTCAGCGTCCCGTCCTCGGCCAGGGCGAGGTCGAGCTTCACCTCGCGTCCGCCGAGCGGTGGCTGCACCGGGGTCTTCAGCGCCACCAGCGGGCGCCCGGGCTCGGGCAGGAGGTATGCCTCGCGTCCGTTCGCCGCTTGCTCCGGCAAGAGCCCGAACGGGCCGTAGCGAATCACCGTGTCCAGCCACACCGGCTCGCGCCCTGGCACCTCGACCCGCAGGCATCCATAGGGAAAGAGCGCCTCGTTGGGGAAGCGGTAAGGGTTCGGGTCGGTGGCGAAGGTCCGCACCATCGCCACCCGCGCGGGGAATCCCTCGGCCTCGAGCGCTGCCTTCATCAGCCACAGGCGGCTTCCGCGCTCCTGGGCGAGCGTGCTCGCCGCGGTGAGCCCCAGCCCTGCGTCCCGGCCCGAGATGCGGTCCATCACCGCTGCGTAGATCGCGCGCACGGCGTCGAGCCCGGTCTTTCCTGCCGCGGCTGCCCGAGCGAACGCCTCGACCTCGAAGGTGCGCTGTGCGCGGGCGCTCAGCGCGTCGCCGGTGGCGGTGAGCAGCCCGCCCTGGCCGGTGTCGCCCGCGCCGACGACGAGGAATGGCAGTTGCTCGGTCCCTGACGGAGGCGCGTTGGGCTCGGCGACCAGCGCGGGCGCTCCGCGGACCTCGGCGCGGAGCAGGTCCATCCCGCCCTCGGTCTTGATCGTCGGCGCGGGCATGTTGTGCGCATCCACCGTCATCCCTGAGCCGCGGGGAGCCACGACCGCATAGGTCGCCCAGTCATCGGCCACGCCGCCGACCTGGAAGTAGAACGCACCGGCGGTCCATCCCGGGCTCGCCGCGCGCCGCGTCGGGTGCGCCAGCAGGTACTCGAGCTCGACCGCGTCCCCCACGCCCACACCCGGCAGGCTGACCGTGTCCTTGTCCAGGCTCTCGGGCTCGAGCACGGAGCCGTCGGCCTTCAGCGTGCGCAGAGCGAGGACCTGTGCCCCCTGGGGAACCTGCACCTCGGCCACCCGGGCCACCGCGCTCTGGTCGAGCACCTTCTCCACCGTGTGGACCCGATCCACCATCGCTCCGTCCGCGAAGGCCCGCGTGGCGGCGGCGTCCACCACCAGCACGCTCGAGCCCTCGACGTTGCTCCCCCGCGCGTCGAAGGCCTTCAAGGCCTTGCGGCCGTCGATCGCGAACTCGGCGAGGATCTCCTTCCCGGTCCTCGCGCGCTCCACCGTCCGGCGCAGGGCGAGGTCCGAGCCATCCAGCGCCAGCGCCTGCTCGCGGGCGGCGATCGCCTCGGAATCGTGCTTGCCCAGCGCGAGCGTGTCCCCCAGCCGCTTCCACAGCGTCGGATCGCGGGGACGGAGCGCGGTGAGGGCCCGGAGCACCCGCGTCGCCTCGTCCGTCCGGCGGAGCGCCACCAGCAGATCCGCCTCTAGGGTCCCGAGGGACACGTCGCCAGGCTGCCGCCCGCGAAGCCGCCGCAGCTCGGTCAACGCGCGGTCGTTCTGTCCGCGAGTCTTCCAGTGAGTCACCCGCCGGAGCTGCTCGCCCGGACAGGTGGAGAT
>JBKPMY010000051.1:0-7279 GCA_046732375.1 Myxococcota bacterium | reverse complement strand
GCACCTGGTGATCCCCGTCAACCGCGCCGGCCAGTCGCTGATCGTGGCGATGGCGGACCCGTCGAACATCTACGCGGTCGACGATCTCAAGTTCACCACCGGGTACAACATCGAGCCGGTGGTGGCCTCGGAGCCCAGCATCCGCGAGGCCATCGACCGCTACTACGCGGAGCGGGGTCCCTCGCTCGACGAGATCCTCGGCCAGGCCGACGAGCAGGTGGACGTCGCCGAGCAGGAGGAAGAGGAAGTCGACCTCAAGGCGGCCGAGGACGCACCGGTCGTCAAGCTTGTGAACCTCGTCCTGGTGGACGCGATCCGCAAGGGCGCCAGCGACATCCACGTCGAGCCCTACGAGAAGGACTTCCGGGTCCGCTTCCGAATCGACGGCGTGCTGTACGACGTGATGAAGCCGCCGATGAAGCTGAAGAACGCGATCATCAGCCGGCTGAAGATCATGGCCGCGCTGGACATCAGCGAGCGGCGGCTCCCTCAGGACGGGCGGATCAAGATCAGGAACTCCGGCAAGGAGATGGACTTCCGGGTCAGCGTCTGCCCCACGCTCTTCGGCGAGAAGGTGGTGCTCCGGCTGCTGGACAAGTCCAACCTCCAGCTGGACATGACCAAGCTGGGGTTCGATCCCGAGCCCCTCCGGTGGTTCAAGGAGGCCATCGACCGTCCCTACGGCATGGTGCTGGTCACCGGCCCCACCGGTTCGGGGAAGACCACCACCCTCTACTCCGCGCTGACCTCGCTCAACACCGCCGACGTGAACATCAGCACCGCGGAGGACCCGGTGGAGTTCAACTTCGCCGGCATCAACCAGGTGCAGATGCACGACGACATCGGCCTGAACTTCGCCGCGGCCCTCCGCAGCTTCCTCCGGCAGGACCCGGACATCATCATGATCGGCGAGATCCGCGACTTCGAGACCGCGGAGATCGGGGTCAAGGCGGCGCTCACGGGGCACCTGGTGCTCAGCACCCTGCACACCAACGACGCGCCGGGCACGGTGAGCCGGCTGCTGAACATGGGCATCGAGCCCTTCCTGGTGACTGCCTCGCTGAACCTCATCCTGGCCCAGCGCCTCGCCAGAAAGCTCTGCCCCGCCTGCAAGCGGCCATCGAAGTCCGTCGAGGAGCAGGCGCTGCTGGACGCAGGCGTCCCGCCGGACAAGATCGGTAGCTTCACCGTCTATGAGAAGGCCGGCTGCCGCGAGTGCAACGACCGTGGCTACCGCGGGCGCGTCGCCATCTACGAGGTCATGCCCTTCTGGGACGGCCTCAAGGAGCTGGTGATCAACGGCGCCTCGGCGGCCGAGCTGAAGCAGGAGGCCATCCGGCTCGGGATGCAGACCCTGCGGATGGCGGCCCTCGCCAAGATGATGGGCGGGATGACCACCCTCGAAGAGGTGGTGGGCAACACCGCTCCGGACCGTTTCTAGAGAAAGACCACCCCGACGTGGCCAACCTCCATCAGCTCCTGAAGGCGATGGTCGAGAAGAATGCTTCCGACCTTCACATCACCACCGGCAGCCCGCCGCAGCTTCGCATCGACGGGGAGCTGGTCCCGCTCAAGGCGGCCCCGCTCTCCCCGGTGGAGACGAAGCAGATCTGCTACTCGGTGCTCACCGACGCGCAGAAGGCGAAGTTCGAGGAGGACCACGAGCTCGACCTGTCCTTCGGGGTGAAGGCGCTCTCCCGCTTCCGGGCCAACCTCTACATGCAGCGGGGCGCGGTGGCCGGGGCCTTCCGGACCATCCCCTTCAAGATCCTCACCTTCCAGGAGCTGGGCCTGCCGCCGGTGGTGACCGAGCTCTCCAAGAAGCCGCGCGGCCTGGTGCTGGTCACCGGCCCCACCGGCTCGGGGAAGAGCACCACCCTGGCCAGCATCATCGACAAGATCAACACCGATCGTCACGAGCACATCATGACGATCGAGGACCCGATCGAGTACCTCCACCCGCACAAGAACTGCCTCATCAACCAGCGCGAGGTGGGGGCGGATACCCGCAGCTTCAAGACCGCGCTGAAGTACATCCTCCGCCAGGATCCGGACGTGGTGCTGGTGGGCGAGATGCGAGACCTCGAAACCATCGAGGCGGCGCTGGTGATCGCCGAGACCGGCCACGTCTGCTTCGGGACCCTGCACACCAACAGCTGCGTGCAGACCATCAACCGGATCCTGGACGTGTTCCCTCCCTTCCAGCAGCCCCAGATCCGCGCCCAGCTGTCCTTCGTCATCGAAGGGGTGCTGAGCCAGGCCCTGCTCCAGAAGGCGGGAGGGGGGCGGTGCCTTGCCCTGGAGATCATGGTCCCCAACCCGGCCATCCGGAACCTCATCCGCGAGGACAAGGTCCACCAGATCTACTCGGCGATGCAGGTCGGTCAGGCGAAGTTCGGAATGCAGACCTTCAACCAGAGCCTGGCCATGCTCCTCACCAAGCGGATGATCACCCAGGACGAGGCCTTCGGGAGGTCCTCCGACCCGGAGGAGCTGAAGAACATCCTGGCCAGCGGATCCGTGGGAAGTGTGCTCCCCGGACACACCGCCCCACCCGTGACCGGCCGGCCCATGCCCCCGCGCTCCTGAGCTAGAGTTCCGTTCTCATGGCCGTCTCCGCCACCGCCCTCAAGACCAAGTCCGCGCCCAAGCCGAAGCAGTGGCTCTGGGAGGCGAGGACCCGGGCCGGTGAGGTCAAGAAGGGCGAGATGGAGGCCCTGGATGCCGCGGCGGTGGACACCCGCCTGAAGGCCCTGGGCCTGTCGCCGGTCAAGGTCAAGAAGAAGCCAGCCGAGATCACCCTCCCGAAGATCGGGAGCGGGGTCTCGGGCAAGGACATCCTGGTCTTCACCAAGCAGTTCGCGACGATGATCGACGCGGGCCTGCCCCTGGTGCAGTGCCTGGACATTCTCGCCAACCAGATGGACAACGCGTCCTTCAAGAAGGTCGTGTTGGCCATCAAGACCAAGGTCGAGTCCGGGTCGACCTTCGCCGACGCGCTGAAGGACCATCCGAAGGTGTTCGACGAGCTGTTCATCCAGCTCTGCGCCGCCGGCGAGGTGGGCGGCATTCTCGACACCATCCTCAACCGGCTGGCGAACTACCGGGAGAAGTCGGAGAAGCTGAAGCGGAAGCTGAAGGGGGCGATGATCTACCCGGTCATCGTCATCGTCGTCGCCATCGGGGTCACCGCGCTGCTGCTTCTCAAGGTGACCCCGGTGTTCGCGAAGATGTTCACCGACTTCGGCTCGGCGATGCCCGCCCCCACCCAGTTCGTCATCGACATGTCGAACTGGCTCCAGAACAACATCCTCTACATCTTGGTGGGGATGGCAGCCCTCGTTGCCGCCGGCGTGGCGTTCTACCGGAACCCGAGGGGCCGGAAGATCGTCGACAAGCTCATCCTGCAGGCGCCGATCTTCGGTCCGGTCATCCGCAAGGTGGCCGTGGCCCGGTTCACCCGCACCCTCGGGACGATGATCAGCTCGGGCGTGCCGATCCTGGACGCGCTCGACGTCACCGCGAAGACCGCGGGCAATCGCACCATCGAGCAGGGCATCTATTACGTCCGGGGGAAGATCTCCGAGGGCAAGAACATCGCCGGCCCGCTCCTGGAGACCAAGGTATTCCCTCCCATGGTGGTCCAGATGATCGGCGTCGGTGAGGCGACCGGCGCGATGGATGCGATGCTCAACAAGATCGCCGACTTCTACGACGACGAGGTGGACACCGCGGTCGCGGGGCTGACGGCGATGATCGAGCCGCTGCTCATGGTGTTCCTCGGCGCAGTGGTGGGCGGCTTCCTCGTCGCGATGTACCTACCGATCTTCTCGATCGCCGGTGCGATCAAGTAGGTCAGTCGAGGCGCCCGACGCCGGCAGCTCCCTCCGGCCCAGGTTGGTCTGGGTCACGGCCTTTCGCACCGCGGCGGCAACGCTGCTCCTCGCGGTGTACGGGGTCCGCCTCCTGTCGCGGCCCAGCATCGAGGCGCTCGCCGGCGAGGATCTCCTCTCGCTCTGGCTGGTGGGCAGCATCTACGCCGTGGTGCTGGTCCAGGCCCTGTTCCTCAGGGACAGCAAGCCAGGGCTGCGGAGCGCGATGGTCCACGTGGCCGGGGATGTCGCCATCTCCACGGTCCTGGTCTTCCTCACCGGCGGACCCGAGAGCCCCTTCACCTTCGCCTATCTCCTCTCGGTGGTCGGGGCGGCGATCCTCCTGGGGCAATGGGGGGCGCTGGCCGCCGCGGCGGCGTGCTCGGCGTCGTTCCTGGTGCTCGTCGGGGCGATCTCCTCGGGGACCATCCGGACGCCGGTTCTGCTCGGCACGCTCTCGGTGGGGCGGCTGGTCTTCGTCTGCGCCAGCAACGTCCTGGCCCAGTTCCTCACCGCGATGCTCGCCGGCTTCCTCGCCCGGCAGCTGACGACCACCGGTGGCCGTCTCTCCGCGCGCGAGCGGGACCTGCGCGAGCTCACCCGGCTCCAGCAGCAGATCCTCGCCGCCATGCCCTCCGGCCTCCTCACCTGCGACGTGGAGGGCCGGATCACCTACGTGAACCGGGCGGCGCAGCAGATCCTCGGGCTCGATCCCACCGCCACGCCGGGGAGCGTGGAGGACCTCATCCCCGGGGTCCGGACGCTCTTCACTGGCCGACCGCGCTCGGAGGTGACCGTCACCACGCCCGCGGGGCGGCGCATCCTCGGGCTCACCGTGTCCGCGCTGAGCGCTCCGCCGGCGCCGCTCCTGGTCGTCTTCCAGGACCTGACCGATCTCCGCCGCGCCGAGCAGGAGCTCCGACGGGCGGACCGGATGGCCGAGCTGGGCGCGCTCTCAGCCCAGCTGGCACACGAGATCCGAAACCCACTCGCGGCGATGCGCGGCTCGGCGCAGCTCCTGTCGCCGGGCGCGGATCCGGAGACCCAGCGGCTGGTCGGCATCCTCACCCGGGAGGCGGACCGGCTGGGGGAGCTTGTGACCGACTTCCTGCTCTTCGCCCGTCCCCCCGCGCCCGTGCGGCGGCCCTGCGACCTGGACGAGCTCGTTCGCCAGACCATCGAGCTGCTCGCCTCGGATCCACTGGCCTCGGGGGTCAGCATCGACGTGGCCTGGGCAGGGCTCCACGCCGAGGTGGACCCTGACCAGATGCGGCAGGTGCTGCTGAACCTCCTGAGGAACGCGCTCGCCGCGGCGGGGAAGGGGGGACGCGTCCGGACGTTCTTCAGCCGCGTGGATGGCCAGGTCCGGATTCACGTCTGGGATTCGGGGGGAAGCATCGCCACCGCCGACCTCCCGCACATCTTCGAGCCCTTCTTCAGCAAGCGCCCCGGCGGCACCGGCCTCGGGCTCTCCACGGTCCACTCCATCGTCCGTGCCCATGGAGGAGAGATCCGGGTCAGCTCCTCCCCTGGCGAAGGGACCGAGTTCGTGGTGGGGTTCGCCGCCCCGGTACGCGAGGTCCGCAAGGCGTGAAGATCCTGGTGGTCGACGACGAGGAGAGCATGCGCCAGTACCTGGAGGTGCTGCTCTCCCGCAGCGGGTACGAGGTGCTCACCGCGCCCGGCGTGGCCCAGGCCCGCGAGGTCCTCGCCGGCGGGCAGGTGGACCTGGTTGTCTCCGACATGCGGCTGGGCAAGGAGAGCGGCCTCGAGGTCCTGAAGCACGCCCGGGCGCGCGAATCCGCTCCAGAGGTCATCCTCATCACCGCCTACGGCACGCCGGCTTCCGCGGTGGAGGCGATGCGACAGGGCGCGTACGACTACATCTGCAAGCCCTTCGACAACGAGGAGCTCAAGCTTCTGGTGCAGAAGGCGCTGGAGAAGCGCAACCTGCGTCAGGAGAACCAGCAGCTCTGGGCCTCGCTCTCCGAGCACAGCCTGTCCATGGTGGGCAGGAGCGCGGCCATGGAGAACGTCCGGGCCCTGGTCCGGAAAGTCGCCGCCAGCCGGTCCACCGTGCTGATCGTGGGGGAGAGCGGGACCGGCAAGGAGCTGGTGGCCCGGGCGATCCACCTGGCCAGCCCCCGCGCGGGGAAACCGTTCCTTCCAGTGAACTGCGCCGCCCTGGCCGAGGGCGTGCTCGAGTCGGAGCTGTTCGGACACGTGAAGGGCGCCTTCACCGGAGCCAACACCGACCGCGCGGGACTCCTGGTCTCCGCCGGCGAGGGGACCGTCTTCCTCGACGAGATCGGGGAGATGCTCCCGGCGACCCAGGTGAAGCTGCTCCGGGTGCTCCAGGAGAGGAAGGTCAAGCCGGTGGGGAGCACCAGCGAGGTCCCCTTCGAGGCCCGGCTGGTCGCGGCGACCAACAAGCGGCTCGACCAGGAGGTGAAGGGCGGCCGGTTCCGCGAGGACCTGTTCTACCGGCTGAACGTCATCACCATCGAGCTTCCGCGGCTGCGCGAGCGTGCCCAGGACATCCCCGAGCTGGCGGAGTTCTTTCTCTCCGGCCTGGCGGAGGAGCTGGGCCGGCCCGGGCTGCGCTTCTCCACCGAGGCCCTGGCGGTGCTGCGCTCCTACGCCTTCCCCGGCAACGTGCGCCAGCTGCAGAACATCGTCGAGCGCGCCGCGACCCTTGCCGAGTCCGACGTGCTCGGGCCGGAAACCCTCCCCGCCACGCTCCGGGGCGAGCAGCCCACGCCGCCTCCCGGGACCGACTCCGTGGACCTCGGCGAGGCCTTCTCGCTGGAGAAGCACCTGGACGAGGCGGAGCGGCGGTACCTGCTCGCCGCGCTTCGGCGGGCCAACGGGGTGAAGACCCGTGCGGCCGAGCTGCTGGGGCTCACCTTCCGCAGCTTCCGCTACCGGCTGGCGAAGCACGGTCTGGGGGAAGGTGTGGAGGAAGGGGACCCCGCAAGGTGACGCTGCTGGTCCGGGTGGGGTGACGGAATTCGTCAGCCGTGGGGTAGGTGTCGCGCGCTCAGGTGCTGATCCAGGGGCTTGCGCGGCCAATGGGAGCTGGAACAGTCCCTGCACACGGACCCTCCCCGAGTTGCTCCTCCCCTCGGGGCGGCCGCCGCTCATCACCCGAATCAGGAGTCACGCACACATGAAGAAGCTTCAGAAGGGCTTCACGCTCATCGAGCTGATGATCGTGGTCGCCATCATCGGCCTGCTGGCCGCCCTGGCGATCCCGAACTTCATCCGCTTCCAGGCTCGCTCGAAGCAGAGCGAGGTGAAGGCCAACCTCAAGGGTCTGTTCACCGCGGAGAAGGCCTACTACCAGGAGAAGGACACGTACTCGGGCTGCATCAAGAAGATCGGCTTCTCGCCCGAGCGCGGCAATC
>JBKPMY010000050.1:0-9581 GCA_046732375.1 Myxococcota bacterium | reverse complement strand
GAAGACGGCATACGAGATGTGCTAGGTGGTCTCGTGGGCTCGGAGATGTGTATAAGAGACAGGCGCGGAATCGCCTGGCGCGGTCGGGGGTGGTGGCGGTGGTGGTCGCCGTCTCCCGGGACACCGGCGCCTACGTCGGGCAGCCCCAGCTCGTCGGTCGCGGCCTGACCCGCGACGAGGAGCGGGTGCTCGAGTCGGCGGCGCTGGACGTGGTCCCGATGCTCGAGGAGCTGACACCGGCGGTGCGCGGCGATGACGCCTTTCTCCGCGAGGCGCTGGTTCGAATCACCCGGCAGGTGTTCCGTGACCGCGTCGCCCGGCGGCCGTTCATCGTTCCGCTGATCGTCCGTATCTAACGCCGAAACCACTTGGATCGATCCGCCCCTCGCTTGCCCTCGCGGCCGATCCCGTCGTCGCTCCACGTGACGACGGCCACGCTCCGTCGTCGTTCCTAGGCCTCGGCCGCGATTGCGGCGCGATCATCCGGTCGACCCAAGTGGTCTCGGCGCTAGAAACGGGAGGTCGCCAGGCAGGCGGGAGACCACGTCCCGGGCCCGCTCTGCTATGACCCCCCCGCCCTTTCGCCCCCCGGAGCCGGGGGGACGCTCCATGTTGCCGTTTTTCCTCAGCGCGCTCCTGCTCGCGGCCCCCGACGAGCCGCCTCCCGCACGCCCCGTTCCCCAGCTCGCCCGGAGCCCCAGGGTGGACGGAGTCCTGGGGGACTTCCGGGGCGGCCTGCCGCTCACGGCGAAGCCGCTGGAAGGCGCCAGCGCCCTGCTCACCGCGCGGGTGGGGGCATTCCGGGACACGCTCTACGTCGCGCTCGACGTCCACGATGAGGCCATCACCGACCGGGACCGGGTGGCTCTCGCGCTGCACTTCCCCGAGGCCGGGGTGACAGCTGGCGGGGCGGTCTTCCGCTTCGGCCCCGGCGGCAAGGTCGACCCTCGGTCCGAGGACGGGGTGAGCCCCGCGACCCTCGCCCTGGTGGACGCCGCCGTGCACCGCACCAAGAAGGGCATGTCGCTGGAGGTGGCAGTCCCCGCCCGGGCGCTGCCACGCTTCCCGGCGCGCGACGCGCTGGTGCTGGAGCTGTGCCTCTCCTACGAGGACGCGGACGACACCGGCCCGGCGGCGAAGGAGATCTCCACCTGCGTGACCGGAGCTCCCCCGCCGGAGCTGCTCGCGCTCCCCGAGGGCTTTCGCCGGGGAATCCGCCCGGCGCCTCCGGCGGAGGTCCAGACGGTCGAGGGACGTCCGGGCGGCTGGCTGGGCTTCAACGGCCAGGTGGACCCCAAGTGGGTGCTGGGGGACCGACCGCTCAACGAGCAGTCGCTGCGGGTCCTGGTCTCGGACACCCCCATCGATCCCACGGCGGTCCGGGTGTACGTCCCGTCCAGGATGCAGCTGCCCGACGGGAAGGCCCTGCTCGCGGTCCTCAGCGGCCAGGACCCCTTCGGGCAGGACGAGAGCTGCGCCCCGGAGCGGGAGATGCGACTGGCGGTGTTCTGGGTGAAGGGCCGGGTGGGAGAGCGGGTCCTGGACTGGCCTGCCATGAGCTGCGCCCTGGGGAGGGCCCTCTCGGTGTCACTCGATGAGGACGGCGAGCTGTCGGTCGGTTATTCCAGCGGCGCCACGGTCCGCTTCACCTGGGACCGGGACCACTTCGAACGCATCGAGTACGGACTTCTGTGAGCACCACGCACGACCAAAAGGCGCTGTACATGGCCACCCTGGGTTGCCCCAAGAACCGGGTGGATTCCGAGGTCATGCTCGGAACCCTGGGCGCCCGCGGCTACACGCTGGTGGAGCGTCCGGAGGACGCCTCGGTCATCGTGGTGAACACCTGCGCCTTCATCGGACCGGCGAAGCAGGAGTCGGTGGACACCATCCTCGAGCTCGCGGAGTTCAAGAAGTCCGGGCGGTGCAACACCCTGGTGGTCACCGGCTGCCTCTCCCAGCGCTATGGCCCCGAGCTGGCGAAGGAGATGCCCGAGGTGGACCACTTCCTCGGGACCGGCGCCTACGTGCAGATCGGCGACCTGCTGGCCGCCGAGGCCGCGCCCCGGCAGGTCATCCCCGATCCGCACTACGTCCACGACGCCCGGACCCCGAAGGTCAACTCCAGCCCGAAGTGGACGGCGTACCTCAAGATCTCCGAGGGCTGTGACAACGCCTGCGCCTTCTGCATCATCCCCACGCTCCGCGGCGCCCAGCGCTCCCGCCCCATCGACGACCTCGTGGCGGAGGCGCGCACCCTGGCGGCGAGCGGCGTGCGCGAGCTGAACCTGGTCGCCCAGGACCTGACGGCCTACGGGCACGACCTGCCTGGGCGGCCCCAGCTGCACCAGCTGCTCGAGGCCCTGTGCGCGGTGGACGTGCGGTGGATCCGCCTGCACTACGCCTATCCGCGGGTGTTCCCCGACGCGCTGATCGAGGTGATGGCGCGAGAGCCGAAGATCGCCAAGTACCTGGACATGCCGCTGCAGCACGCCTCGGACCGGCTCCTGCGCTCGATGCGCCGCGGCCGGGACAGCGCCTTCCTGGTGGCGCTCCTGGCGAAGCTGCGGGCGCGCATTCCCGGGCTCACCTTCCGCACCTCCCTCATCGCCGGGCTTCCCGGTGAGACCGAGGACGACTTCGAGCTGCTCAAGGAGTTCGTCCGGACCCAGCGCTTCGAGCGGATGGGCTGCTTCCAGTACTCGGACGAGGAGGGCACCGCGGCCTTCGACTTCCCGGACAAGGTGCCCCAGAAGCTCATCGAGCGGCGCTGGCGCGAGGTCATGGCGATCCAGAAGCGGATCAACCGCGAGCAGAACCGCGCGCTGATCGGCAAGCGGCTGGAGGTGCTGGTGGAAGGTCCGAGCCCCGAGTCCGAGCACCTCCTGGTCGGGCGTCACGAGGGCCAGGCTCCGGACATCGACGGAGTCGTCTACATCAACGACGGCTTCGGGTACCCGGGCGAGCTCGTGACCGTCGAGGTCACCGAGGCCCACGACTACGACCTGGTCGGCCGGGTGGTGGAGCGGCCGGAGCGCCGGGCAGTCGCCTCCGCATGATTCACCCCCTGGCGTAGCGAAGGTGCAAGACACCGCTGCGCGCGAAACGGTTGCCGCGCGCGGCGGCGAGGGGCCGGTCAGCGGGGCTCGCGCTCCCTCGAGGCGGGGACCACCGGGCTCACGTCCTCGACCTGCCGGCAGGCGGGCGGGAGCGCGTCCTTCGCCCGCACCAGCGTCATGCGAGCGTTTCCGAGGTCCAGGATCACCCGACGCGCTCCCCATGCCTCGGGGCCCAGCGCGCCGATGGTCGGGGCCCGCGTCCAGTCTTCCCGGGTGCGCACCGGCACGTCGCACGCCTCCCAGCCGGGAGCGAGCTGCACGGCCCGAATGACGCTCTCCGCCCCCACCAGCCGGGCCTGGAACCGAGCCAGCTCGGTGGACCGACCGGTGGCGAGGATGAGCGTCTGGAGGACCGTGGCGGCGGTACCGGAGAGCTGCGCCGCGGCGAGGAGCCGGTCGGTGTCCGGCGCGCGGCTCACCTCCACCTGCGCCTGTTCGAGGCTCGCTGCCACCTCGGGCGCCGTCCTCGAGACGCTGACCGTGCCGCGGTCCAGGTCCAGGTCGAGCACCGACTGGCCGAGAACGTCCAGGCCGAGCCAGAGGACGCAGGTCGGCTCCTGCACCACCGCGGCCCGGAACGCCGGAAGCGCGTGGCCGCCGAGGGAAACCCCGCTCACGGGAACCTCGGGCAGCGTCTCCCAGCCGCCCTGGAGCAGCGGCAGGCGGACCTGCACACCACTCACCGCCGAGGCGCCCGGACATTTCGCGGAGATCAGGGACCGAGGCTCCTCGATCCCCAGGCGAACGTCGGTGCTCGTGCCGCCGAGGGTGCCTTCCACCGGAAGTCCCGGACCGGAGCGGAGAGCGAGCTTCACCGTGGGACCGGAACCGACCCCCCCGCCGCCCCCATGGGCGCAGGCGGCACCGAGCGCGAGCAGCGCCGCGAAGACGCCGGCGGCCAGTCGCCGCCGCGTCTCCAGGCTCACCGCCCGGGAGGAGTGCTCGTGGTGTCGACGATCTGCGTGCCCGGAGGCGGCGTGAGCTGGAACGTCTCTTTCGGCAGGCCGACGTTCGTCTTCAGATTGGAGAAGGTGATGGTGTTCCGGCTGCCGTCCGGATCGATGACGATGCTGCGGCGGACCTGCGCCGTCTTCGGATCGATGTCCAGCTGCACCTCGCGGAAGCGCGCGTCGGGCTTCTTCGGCACCAGGGTGAGCAGCGTGCCCACGCATTCCTTGCACTCCGTGCGCGAGATGACGAACTCGTCGGACAGCTTCCCCTTTCCCCAGAGAAAGGTCACCGACGCAGAGAGCTGGCTCGTCGGAAGCGCGGCCTTGGTGAGGGTCTGCGCCTCGGGGTCGAGCGCGTAGATCAGCTCGCCCGAGAGGACGAAGCTGCGCTTCGACGGGGTCTGGTACTCCCAGCGCATCTTGGCCGGCTTCTGGAACGCCACCGTGCCGGTCGAGACCACGGTCCGGTTGAACGTCTTGTAGACGTACTCCTGGCGGAAGTCGGCGGTGAAGTCCTGGGTCCGCTCGTAGAAGCCCTGCATCCGGTCCACGAGGGCCTTGACCTCCGGTGTCATGGGGCGGTCCGCGGCGGGCGCCGGCCCGGCACCGAGGACGAGCAGCAACGGGAGCAGGGACATGGAGTACAGCCGTGCCATACAGGGGATCGGACGTCCAGACCTGGATCCGGATTCAGTTCTCAGGGGGGCGGCATTGTTGCAGTCTCCAGGTCCTCTCTCCTGCCCGGAGCTTCCATGCGCATGCTCATCCGAGTCCTCGTCGCTGGCCTCCTCGTCGCAACGCCCGCCCTCGGCGAGGACAAGACCAATGCGAAGCCCGCCCCGCCGAAACCCTCTCCGCTCCTGACCCAGGCTTTCAAGGACGCGAGCGGGACCTGGAGCTGCAGCGGGTCGATGGACAACCCCCAGGCACCGGGCACGGTGGTGAAGACCAAGAGCGAGATGCGGATCTCCCCGGCGGCGGACGGCTTCGCCTATGTCGGCGTGTTCCGGATGGAGAAGAACGCCGCCATGCCCGCCGGCGGCAAGGGGACGATCCAGTGGGGCTACGACGCCGGGCGAAACAAGCTGGTCGAGCTCGGCTTCGACAACATGGGGAGCGCCTGGCAAGGAACCTCCGATGGCGAGAAGGACGGCACGACCGTCTGGACCGAGGAGGGCACCATGATGGGGCAGCCCATGAAGAGCCGGACCACCGTCACCAAGAAGGGTCCGAAGGAGTTCACCCTGACCACCGAGGTCGAGAACAAGGGTGCGTGGCAGAAGCTGGGCGAGGACACCTGCAAGAAGAAGTAGTCGCCTCCTGAAAGATGTCGTCGTCCCCCGGTCGACGCCCGTCACGCCGCGAGCCCGCAGCGTGGCAGGATGCCACCATGGTGCCGCCCCCCGGCCAGGCGACGGACGCATCGACGCAGGCCGCGCTCTCCCGCATCCTGGAGGGCACGGCGAGCGAGATCGGCGAGGGCTTCTTCCGCGCCCTCGTGGAGAACCTGGCTGGTGCGCTGGGAACGCGGGGCGCATGGGTGACCGAGTTCGATCCTGTGCGGCGCCGCCTGCGCGCACTGGCCTTCTGGCTCGGCGGACAGTGGATCGAGGGCTGGGAAGCGTCCGTCGACGGCACGCCCTGCCAGGTGGTGGTAGATAACCGCCGGCTCGTGCACTACCCGGATCGGATCATCGATCTCTACCCGCATGATCCGCAGCTGCGGGGCGCGGGAGCGGTCAGCTACATGGGCGTGCCGTTGATGGACCTGGACGGCAGCGTGCTTGGCCACCTGGCGGTCCTCGATGTCGAAGAGATGCCCGACGACCCCATTCGCCGAGCGATGTTCGAGATCTTCGCCGGCCGTGCCGCCGCCGAGCTCCGGCGCCTCCGCGTGGAGCGACAGGATCGGGCACGCCAGGCCCAGCTCGCGGGCCTCATCGGCAGCGCGATGGACGCGATCGTCCAGCTGGACATCGACCTGAAGATCACCGGACTGAATCCCGCTGCGGAGCGCACGTTCGAGACCCCTTCCGAGGTCGCCAGGGGGATGCCTCTCGCAGCGCTGGTGAGCCCGGGCGACGCGGCGAGGCTCGAGGCCCTGTTTCGCGAGCTCCGGGTCCGCCCGCCGGAGGCTCGCAGCGCCTGGATCCCTGGAGGGTTCACCGGGCTGACGATGGGGGGAAGCACCTTTCCGGCCGAGGGCACCTTGTCCCTGTTCGAGGTCGAGCGGCGGCAGCACCTGACCCTGATCCTCAGAAACGTGAACGACCGGGTGGAAGCGGAGCAGCGCATCGCCACCTTGACCACGGAGACCGAGTACCTCAAGTCCGAGCTCCGGGATCTGCAGCGCTCCGGAGAGATCGTGGGGAACAGCCCGGCCCTGCTCCACGCGCTCGGGGAGGTGCGCCAGGTCGCCCCGGCCGACACGACGGTGCTCATCCTCGGGGAAACCGGGACCGGAAAGGAGCTGTTCGCCCGGGCGATCCACGAAGGGAGCCGAAGACGCGGCAAGCCGCTGGTGAAGGTGAACTGCGCCGCCATTCCCGGCTCGCTCATCGAGAGCGAGTTCTTCGGCCACGAGCGCGGCGCCTTCACCGGGGCCACCACCCGGCGCGACGGGCGATTCACCCTCGCCGACGGCGGCTCGATTTTCCTCGACGAGGTGGGGGAGCTCCCGCTCGAGCTGCAGGGGAAGCTCCTCCGCGTGCTGCAGGAGGGCGAGTTCGAGCCGGTCGGCAGTTCCCGCACCCGAAAAGTGGACGTCCGGGTGATCGCGGCGACGAACCGCGACCTGCGCCGGGCGATCTCCGAGGGGAAGTTCCGCGAGGACCTCTACTACCGCCTCAGCGTCTTTCCCCTCACGCTCCCCGCGCTCCGGGAGCGGGGCAACGACGTGCTGCTGCTGGCGGAGGCCTTCGCCCGGCAGTTCGCGGGCCGGACCGGCCTGCGGCTCGCGCCCCTGGGTCCCGAGGCCGCGGCACGCCTCCGCGAGTACCCCTGGCCGGGGAACGTCCGCGAGCTCCAGAACGTCATCGAACGGGCGGTCATCACCTCGCGCGACGGCAAGCTCAACCTCGAGCGAGCCCTGCAGGTCACCGTCAACGGCGGGAGCGGACATCCCATCCCGGACCTCGCCGGCGTGATGAGCGCGCGGGACCTCGCCCGCCTCGAGCGGGAGAACCTCCGGCGTGCCCTGGAAGCGACGGACTGGCAGATCGCCGGCGAGGGCGGGGCGGCGAAGCTGCTCGGCCTCGCGCCCTCCACGCTGGCGTCCCGGGTGAAGGCCCTGCGGCTCCGGCGACACCGCTGAGCGACGCGGGCGCGCTTGTCTGGCCGTTGCGCCGGACGCAATTCTCCGACGCGAGATCTCGTGAAATCGCGAGATCTCGCGACGCTCCCATGACGCAAGTCATTGGAATCACGTTACCTTCCTCGTCGCACCGGCCCGGCACGGGTGCTGCTCAGGGCCCCGGGACCGCCGGCATCTCCGCCGGCGCCCGCACCAGAAGGACATGGGAATGCAGACCGACGTCAGCAGCACCCTCGAGTCGACCACCGATCGCCGCTACGGCCGGTGCCTCGAGAACTCCCGGAAGATCCGGTGGGACATCGACAAGGACGTCATCCGGGGCCGCGAGTTCGATTACTCGGGGCACTTCCTCCCCGACGGCCTGTCGATGATCAGCCGGCTGAAGTTCCTGAACGCCGCCGACGCCCGGCTGCTGAGCCAGGTCCAGGGCCGGACGTACACCAACATCTTCGGCCTGGTCGAGCGGTACATCAACGCCAAGATCCTGGAGCTGTCGCGCGACCACTGGCTGGGCGACCAGGTCGCGCTGGAGGCCCTGGTGGGCTTCAGCCAGGAGGAGCTCAAGCACCAGGAGCTCTTCCGGCGCCTGGAGCGGATGATGGGCGCGAGCATGCCTGCCGGCTACCAGAAGATGGGGAAGCCGGACGAGGTGGCCTCCTTCGTGCTCGGGAAGTCGACCTGGGCGGTGCTGGCGCTGACCTGCCACATCGAGTTGTTCACCCAGGTCCACTACCTCGAGTCGATCCAGCCGGACGCTGCGATCTCCCCGCTGTTCAAGGATGTCTTCCTCTTCCACTGGAAGGAAGAGTCGCAGCACGCGGTGCTGGACGAGCTGGAATGGACGCGGTGCGACCGGAGCCTGAGCGCCGCCGAGCGCGACGCGGCGGTGAACGACTTCATCGCCCTGGTCGGCGGGGTGGATGGCCTGCTCCAGGCGCAGTCCAAGGCGGATGTGAACTACTTCCGGCACATCGCCGAGGCACGCTTCACCGATGCCCAGGTGAAGGAGCTCGAGGCGGAAGTCCTCCGTGCCTACCGCTGGCAGTACATCGTCTCCGGTGCGCAGCATCCGCGGTTCATGAAGCTGCTGACCGGGATGATCACCCCAGAGCAGGGCGAGCGGATCATGAAGGCGCTCGGCCCGATCGTCGGGTGAGGGTGAAATGGCCGAGCTGATCCTCGTGCTCCTGGCCGGGACCGCCTTCGTCGCAGGGCGGCTCGGCTGGGAGCCGGCAAATCCCCGGTAGCGACACCCGCGCGCGTAGCACAGGCGGTCAGCGGGAGCGGAGAGCCCGGAGCGCGAGCCCCTCGTAGAGGAGCCACGCTCCGAGGTGGCAGTTGAGATCGGCGGTTCAGCGACGGAAGAGTCGCTTCCGCTGCTTCACGCTCAGGGCGTAGAACCGGTCGCGGAGAGAGCGTGCGTCGGCCTCGGCGAGATCGCCGCCGGGGCGGCCGTGGTCCAGCCTCCAGCCGATCGCTCTGGACAGGGTCGCGGAGACCGCAGCCGAGACGTTGAGGCTGCGGGTGAAGCCTCGCATCGGGATCCAGAACGCCTCGTCGGCGGCGGCGAGCGCATCGGGTGTGACGCCGGTGCGCTCGTTCCCGAACACCATGGCCAGGGGACGGTCGAACTCCATCTCGAACACGCTCCGGGCATCCTCACGCACCGCCGAGACGCAGATCCGGTAGCCAGCGGCTCGCAGCGAGCGAGCACAGGCGGCGAAGCTCCGGTGGCGGTGCACGTCCAGCCACTTGTCACAGCCCTGGGTCACCTTGTCGTGAGGCGCGAAGGGCACATCGGGGTTCTCCACGACGTGGACGTCCTGGAGCCCGAACGCCTCGCAGCTCCGGAGCACCGCGGCCATGTTGAAGGTGTCCTCGAGCTGGTCGAGCACGACGGTCAGCCCACGCAGGCGGCGGGCCACGACCGCGTCCACCTTCTCCCGGCGCGGTGGCAAGAGCAGCGTGGTCGCTTCCGGCGGAGGGCGTCGCGATCCGTCGCCGGGCGGCGCGGTCCGCTTCACCGGTCACCTCGTCGCCCGGGGCGCCGCGGCGACCTCGACGCGCTCTTGCCCGCCGACCCCGCGCCTCGCCTGGATGGCGGCCTGGAGCGCTTCGTGGTGGCTCGCGAGGAGCCGCCGGGTCCCGCCTCGCCCGCTTCCACGGACGGAGCGCCCGCTCCCCCGCGCGGGCGCCGGC
>JBKPMY010000049.1:0-43297 GCA_046732375.1 Myxococcota bacterium | reverse complement strand
CCGTAGGCTTCGGTGAACGACCGGACGTAGGCGAGCACCTGCCGATGCGAGGGGTAGTCCGGATAATCCTCCGGCATCGGAAAGTCGTGGAAGTGGGTCTGGGTCTTCGAGGAGATGAAGTGCGCGGAGTCGTAGATCGGCGAGCCCGGGTTCGACTGGTCCCACAGGCCGCCCACGTCCTGGTGGCGCTCGTACACCTCGAAGGGAACTCCGTGCGCGCGGAAGGTCCTCGCGATGCACAGACCAGCCGGCCCCGCGCCCACCACGCACACCCGACCGATGCTCGCCATGATTCGCTCCCTGGTCCGGGCGCCGGAGACTAGCCCAGGCGCGCGGAAGGAGTGCCGCGAGCCCGCGCGGAATCGCAACCTACCGGCGGCGTGCCACGAGGGCCCACCCGTCATTCATCGACCCTCTGGCGACGAGGCTGGCGGTGCCCCGCGTCGGCTGTGCTACAGGGGACTCTCCCCCGATGCTCCTGCTCCGCGACGTCCAGAAGACCGATCTGCCCCATCTCAAGCGTCTGGCGGCGGTGCTCAACACCGTCAACCTGCCGAACGACGAGGAGACGCTGGAGAGGCTCATCGACACGTCGGTCCGGAGCTTTGCCGGGAAGGTGAAGGACCCGTTCGATCGCGAGTACCTCTTCGTCCTCGAGGAGCCACGCACCGGCGCCGTCATCGGTACCAGCATGGTCATCGCCCAGCACGGGACCTACGACGCGCCGCACATCTACTACGAGGTGAGCGAGCGCGAGCACTACTCGGCGAGCATCGACCGGCACTTCCGGCACAAGGTGCTCTCCATCGCCTACAATTACGAGGGGCCCACGGAGATCGGCGGTCTGGTGGTCGATCCACACCACCAGGGCGGCCCGGAGAAGCCGGGCAAGCAGCTGTCCTACGTGCGCTTCCTCTACATGGCGATGCACCGGCCCAGCTTCCGGGACCGGGTGCTCGCCGAGCTCATGCCCCCGCTGATGCCCGACGGCCGGAGCGTGCTCTGGGAGAGCGTGGGCAAGAAGTTCACCGGGCTCACGTACTCGGAGGCGGACAAGCTCAGCCGGCAGAACAAGGAGTTCATCAAGGAGCTGTTCCCCTCCACCGACATCTTCGTGACCCTCTTCCCGGAGCGAGCCCAGAAGGTGCTCGGTCAGGTCGGGCCGCAGACTCAAGGGGTGCAGCGGATGCTGGAGCGGATCGGCTTCCGCTACGTGGAGCGGGTTGATCCCTTCGACGGGGGCCCACACTTCGAGTGCCGCACCTCGGAGATCACGCTCATCCGGAAGTACCGGACCGCGCGGGTGGCGCCCGAGGACCTCGCGCTCGAGGTCGCCGAGGACATGCTGGTGGCGCTGGAGCGCGAATCCGGCCGGAACCGCTTCCGCGCAGTCCGCAGCCAGGTGCGCATCGACGACCAGGTCGTCTATCTCCCGGCCGAGACGAAGGAGTTGCTCGGGGTGAGCAGCGGGGTGAAGGTGTCGCTCATCCCGTTCGAGGGCGCCTAGACCCTTCAACGCTCCTGCTAGGCTCGGTCTCGGGTCGGATGGGCAGCAAGCGCTTTCTCATCGTCTTCGGATTGCTCGGCGGGCTCGCCTCCGGCCTGGTCACCGCGGCGCTGCTCGAGGCGCTCGATCCGCACCACTTCCCGCCGGTGCTGTATCCCCTGGTGCTGGCGATCAACGTCCTCGGCTTCACGGTGGGCGGGTGGCTCACCTGGGTCCGCTGGGCACGTTCACGCCAGCAGGCCCGGGCGCGGATCATCGCCCAGCTGGCGAGCGGCAACCTGGCGACGCAGGTCACCGCCGGCGAGAGCCAGGAGGACGTCCGGCGGCTGATCCTCTCGCTCCGCCGGGCACTGTTCCAGGTGCAGCGGGTGACCGGGAACATCCAGCGCACCGGCAAGGGCGTCGGCGAGCAGTCGCAGTCGCTGCTCGACGCGGCGCGCCGGCAAGGCGCTGCGGTGGACCGCTCGCTCGGCTCGGTGCACGGGATGGGCAACTCGCTCCAGGTGGCGGGAGAGCGGCTGACCCAGGTGGCGACCTTCGCCGAGGAGACCACCGCTGCCCTGGCGGAGATGACCGCGCGCATCGAGCAGGTGGCATCGGCGCTCGGCACCATGGACCAGTTCGCGCTCCGCACCACCGAGCGGGTGCAGGTCATGAGCGAGGGCCTGTCCGCGGTTGCCAGCAGCGGCGACGTGCTGGCCCGCTTCGCCGGCGAGGCGGCGGCCTTCGTGAACTCGGTGGAGGAAGGCATCGATGCCGTGCGCCGGCGCGCGGGCGAGACCGGTGACCTGGCCCGGGTGGTGACCAGCACCGCCGAGCGGGGCGAGTCGCTGGTGAACGACTCGGTGCAGGGCATGTACCGGGTCGCGGAGTCCATCCGCCGCGCCGCGGAGATCGTCGAGGCCCTCGGTCACCGCAGCCAGGAGATCGGCCGCATCGTCGACGTGATCCAGGAGGTCGCCGACCAGACGAACCTCCTCTCCCTGAACGCGGCCATCATCGCCGCCCAGGCCGGCGAGCAGGGCCTGGCCTTCGGGGTGGTGGCAGAGGAGATCCGCTCGCTCGCCGAGCGCACCGCGCGCAGCACCCGGGAGATTGCGGCCATCGTCCGGCAGACGCGTGGTCAGGTCGACGCAGTGGTGACCCACGTGCAGGAAGGGCGCGAGCGCGCCACGGCCGGAGTGGCCCTGGGTGATCGGGCGGCCTCGGCGCTGAAGGAGATCCGCGCCACCACCCAGCGCACCTTCGCTGCGGTGGAGGCGACGGTGGCCGAGACCGTGCGACTCGAGACGCAAGGGGGGCACGTGGTGCAGGCCTCCACCCGGGTGGCCAACCGCATCGTCGAGCTCACCCGCGCCTCGGTGGAGCAGGCCGAGGCCGGACGGGAGCTCGTCCGCCAGACCCAGGAAATGGCTCGCCTGGCCCAGGGCGCGTCGACGAAGGCGGAGGGGCAGGCCCGCACCGGTCGGGCGCTGAGCGACGCGGTTCGCCGGCTGACCGACGCTCTTCAAGAAATCCGCACGGCCCATCAAGTATTGACCCGCGGCGACGCTGCCATCTCCGAGGACGTGGCACAGGTGCGCACCGACGCCCAGACGGTGCTCCGCATCGGCGACGGCCTGAGCCGGAGCGTCGAGCAGCTCTCACGCGAAGCGGCCAGCCTCCAGGCGGAGGTCTTCCGCTTCCGCCTCCCCGAGCCTCGCCGGGGCGGGACGCTGAAGGTGGGGATCCATCAGTCGGCGATGTTCGAGTCCACCCGTGGCCTCGATCCGCTCTTCACCCTGGACAACCAGATGGTGGAGATCGGCGCCAGCATGTACGCCGGCCTCCTGCGCCAGGAGGACGGGGTGATGATCCCCGAGCTCGCCGAACGGTGGGAAGCCGCCTCGGGCGCGCGGAGCTACCGCTTCTTCCTCCGCCCCGGCCTCACCTTCCACGACGGAATCCCGCTCCGGGCCCCCGACGTGAAGCGACACTTCGAGCGGCTGCTGCACCCCGAGATGGACTCGCCCGACCAGTGGATCTTCAAGGAGGTGGAGGGGGCGAAGGACTACCTCGCGGGCAAGACGCAGGAGGTCTCCGGCTTCGAGGTGATCGACGAGAACACGCTGGAGATCCGGCTGGACGAGCCGAAGGCCTTCTTCCTGCATCTCGTGACCCTGCCGGCCACGCTCGTCACCCGGATGGGCGCCAGCGGGAAGTACCTCGGCGCCGGGCCCTACCGCCCGGTGACCATCGACTCCAGCGGCGTCGTGCTCGAGCGCCACCCGGCGTACTTCCGGGCCGAGCGCCCGTTCGTGGACCGGCTGGAGTTCGTGTTCCACCCCGACCGCCGCACCGCGCTGGAGCGGCTGCGGGCCGGCGAGCTGGACGTGGTCTCCGGCCTCTACGCCGAGCACGTGCGCGACGCGGGGGTGGATCCACAGCAGGTCATCGCCGGAAGCCAGCCCTCCTGCTGGTTCATGGGCTTCCAGGTGCGCACTCCGCCCTTCGACGACGTTCGGGTGCGGGTCGGCATCCGCGCCGGCCTGGACGTGGCGGGGATGGTGGAGCATTTCCATCCCGGGGCACGGGTGGCCTCGACCCTCACCCCACCCTCGCTGCTCACCGGCGAGCTGCCTTCCCCGCCGAGGACCAACGTCGCGCTGGCGCGCCAGCTGCTCCGCGACGCGGGCATCGGGCGTCTCCGGCTGGAGCTGGCCTATCCGCCGGGGCGCAACACCGAGGCCGAGGATGCGGTGCTGTTCCGCCCGCTGGTCGACGCGGGCCTGGTCGAGCTCTCGCACATCGAGATCGACCCCACCGACTTCTGGCAGCGCGCCCGGGAGGGGCGCCTCCCGGTTTTCCGGGCGGGGTGGATCGCCGACTACCCGGACGCGGACAACTTCCTCCACTTTCTGCTGAACTCGGGGGCACAGACCGTCTACGGGCTGGGCTTCCAGAGCGCCGAGCTCGACCGGCTCACGACCGAGGCGCGGGTGAGCATCGACCCCGAGCTACGGATGTCGCTGTACCGCGCCGCCGAGCGCATCGTCACCCAGGAGTGCCCGGTCATTCCGCTGTACCACGAGCGCATCTACGCGGCGGCGAGCCCACGGGTTCAGGGCCTCCGGCTGCACTCCACGCCGCCGCAGGTCCGCTTCGACGAGCTCTGGCTGGACGCGGCGGAGGGTTAGGCCCTCAGCGCTTCAGGACCAGCGGCGGATTCGCCTCCGACTCCTCGGCGGTCTCCTCGCGCGGCTCGGCATCGGGCGGCGGGGTGAGCGTCGGTAGGTCGAGATGGTGCAGCTGACCGCCGTGGTTCCGTGCCCACTGGGGCACCTGTCCGTCGTATCCGGACGAGGGGTCGTGGCGCAGCACCGACCACACGAAGGCGCCGCCGTAGCCCGCGCAGCGGGCGCCGTCGAGCAGGGTCTTGATGCTCCGCTGCGGGTGCATCCCGGGAAACGCGCTCAGCACGAGCGGACGGTCCAGCCGCAGGTCGGACACCGCGCACCGGAGGTCGGCCTCGTCGGCCGGCCAGTCCACGCTGTACAGGTCCAGCCCCAGGCCACGCACCAGGGAGAGGGCGCTGCAGCGCGACACCCCGGTCGTCGCCAGCGCGCGGGTGTGCCGGTGGATCAGCGTGACCGCGTCGCAGAGGAAGGCCCGCATCTCCTCGACGCTGACCCGCGCCGCAGCATTTGCCGCCCGGTCGCGGAGGCCCATGCTCCGGCGGAGCGCGGCCAGGAGCCCGCGCCGTTCCGGGACCGCGGGACCCGCCCCTTCGACGAAGAGGTCCGCGCCGCTCACGACTTCCCAGGCCAGGATGGCCGGTTGATCCGCGCAGCGGATCAACAGCGGACGGAGCACGCGCTCGAGGAGCGCCGCGCGCATCGCCGGATCACGCACGGTGTCGGCGTGTCCGCGCACCGGCTGGTCGTCGACGATGCTCGCCGGAGCGAACCAGTTCGCGTCGAGCAGCACCAGGACAAGCCCGATGCCCGAGGCGCGCGCCGCCTCCAGCACCACGTCGACATCGGCGAACACCGCGCCGTCGAGTGCCTCGGGTGTGCCGTCATCGGCGAAGCGCACCCCGGCACGTCCATCGGCGAGGAGGAAGAAGCGCGCGGTCTGCACCCCGTCCGCGCGGAGACGCTCGAAGACCTGACGCAGAAGCGCCGCGTCCTCGGCATGAGCGTGCAGGCCTCCCTCGGGGCGCCACGCGGACGTTCCGATGTCGACGCCGTAGTGCACCCAGGGCACATTCGCGCCGAGCAGGAAGCGATTGGGGCCGAACGGCGGACCCTCGGGGCTCAGCGGAGCCGATGAGGCGTTGAACGCGAACCACGGCGCCTCACGGGTGATCGCAGGAGCAGTACGTTCAGGAAGCGCGCGAGCGGCGGAACGAGAGGTCTGCGAATCCGAAGAGGGGCGAGATTTCGTGGCTTCGGGCGCCGCACGCACGACCTTGCGCTGCTGCGACATCGATGGCCCCTGGGTCGGCTAAGACCGACGGAGAGTGGCTGTGTTGGGCGTCTGACTCTGCCACTCGCCCTGGAAAGTTGGAAGTGTGGAAAATCAGGCCCGGTGTCATTTCCGGACGCAGGGTCGCCTTCTACCCGGGGCCCCTGACTCTGGAAAAGCGAGCCGGCGGAGGAATCAGCGTCCCCCCGTAGGAGGAGGCTTCGAGCGTCCCGCAGGCCGCCCCGATGTCCTTTCCCCCCGAGTACCGCCGGACGACGGGGGCGCCGAGGATCTGCAGCTGATCGCGAAAGTCCGCGAGCTCAGGCGCATCCGGGGGCTGGTAGCGCCCGGTCGGGTCCGTGACCTCGATAAGGTCCAGCTTGATGGGCACCCCGGCGAAGGCGTCGCGGAGGGCCTCCGCGTCCTCCCGGCCCATGTTGACCCCGCGGATGCAGACGTAGGCCAGCATGGCCCGCTCCCGCCGGGCCCGCGCGTAGCCGGCGATGGCCCGCACCAGCTCCGGAAGGGGATGCGTCCGCTCCACCGGCATCAGACGGGCCCGCTTCTCGGGAATGGCGGAGGTGATGCTGAAGGCCAGCCGGTAAGGATGGCCCTCCTGGACGTAGCGGTCGATGGCCGGAACCCACCCGGCGGTGGAGAGGGTGATGGCCCTTCCGGAGATGGCGTAGCCAGCCGGGTGGGACAGGACGCGGGCGGCCCTGAGCACCTCGGTGGGGTTGAGGAGCGGCTCGCCCATCCCCATGAAGACCACGCCCGACAGCCGCCGGTCCGCCTCGGCGCGGATCAGCCGGACCTGGTCCAGGATCTCCCAGGTCGAAAGATTCCGCCGGAAGCCCATCCGCCCGGTCGCGCAGAAGTCGCAGGCCAGGGCGCACCCCACCTGGCTCGACACGCAGACGACGTACTTGGTGTCGAAGAGCGGGATGCGCACCGCCTCGACACGTCCGCCCAGAGGGGACTCGAAGAGGTACTTGACGAACCCGTCGTCGGCCCGGCGCCGCTCCACCACCGAGAGCGACGGCAGCTGCGCGTGGGTGAGGACGTGGTCCCGGACCGCGCGGGGAACCTGCTCCGTCGCACGGAGGTCATCGAGCGTCTCCGCCCCGTGCGCGTGAACCCGGGCGAACAGCTTGCGGACGGCCAGCGGCGTCGGACCGAGCGGAGCGAGCGCGCGGGAGAGCTCGGTGAGCTCCATCCCCCGCAGGTTCACTTCGTCTCGAGCTTGCCGCGCAGGTAGGCCCGGAGCCGTCCTGCCACCTCGGGCGGCATCGACTTGACCAGCGCCTTCCGGCACAGCCCCGACGTGGCCCGGTAGGTGTTCACGAACTCCAGGCACGGCGGGCAGCCGCCGAGGTGCTGGCGGAGGTGCTCCTCATCCTCGGGAGACATCTCACCCTCGAGGAAGGGCAGCAGCGAGTCGATCGATTCCTTGCAATTGAACATGCGTGACAGTCGGGGCAGCCCCAATGATGCTCGGGACGGGCCCCGGTTTCACACTTCTTTGTAGAAGGCGTCGATCGCCTCTCGGAGGGCCAGGCGGGCCCGGTGGAGCCGGCTCTTCACCGCGGGTATGGAAATGCCCGCCATCTCGGAGATCTCCTCATACGAGAGCCCCTCCACGTCCTTCAGGAGGAACACCTCCCGGTACCCCTCCGGGAGCGCGTCGGTGGCCTCCTGGATGGCCCGCCCCAGCTCCTCGTGAATGAGCTGGTCGTCGGCGCGCTGGCTCCAGTCCGATTCGGGCACGTCGGCGAGGCTTCCCCGGTCGGTGAACTCCGGCCCGGCCAGGTCGTCGTCGCTCACGATGTCCAGGACCTTCTGGCGCCGCAGGCGCATGAGGGCGTTGTTCGCCGCGATGCGGTGGACCCAGCTCCCGAAGGCAGCCTCGCCCCGGAACTCGCCGAGGTGCTGGTAAGCGGAGAGGAAGGTGTCCTGGGCGATCTCCGCCGCGTCGGCCTCGCTGCGGGTCATCCGGAGCGCCAGGCCGTAGACCTTCTCCTCGTGGCGGCCGACCAGCGCCTCGAAGGCGGACATGTCGCCGCCCTGCGCTCGTGCCAGCAGCTCGCGGTCGTCCTCAACGCTGGTCTGCGTCATGGGAAGCTCCCACGTCTGTCAGGGGGGAGCGCGGAGGTCAAGCGGCGGCTCGTCGAGTCCGCCGATGACGTCGTCGGTGACCATCTCCCGCGGGGTTGTCGAGACGCACCCGCGGGTGCGGGGAGCTCGGCGGCTACGGAGACACCTCCGCCGCGAACACCGGCTGCCCCTTGACCAGCTTGACGATGATCGCCGGCTTCACCGCGTCCCGCTCCGGCCCGAGGGTGATCTTCCCGGTGATGCCGTCGAAGTCGCGGGTCCGGGCGATCTGCTCGCGCAGCGCCGGTCCGCCCACGCCGCTCGAGCGCCTGAGCGCGTCGATGCCCACCCGGGCCGCGTCGTAACCGAGCGCGCCGAGGGCGTCCGGCACGTTTCCGAACCGGCCCTTGTACCGGGCGATGAAGTCCTGCACGCGCCCACCGGGATTGTCGGGGGCAAAGTGCGTCGAGTACATCGCACCCTCCACCGCCGATCCGCCGAGCTGCCCGAGGCGGTCTCCCGAGTCCCATCCGTCGCCGCCGAGGAGCGTCACCCGCATTCCCAGCTCGCGCGCCTGACGGGCCATGGGGCCCACGTCGCTGTAGTACCCGGGGATGAAGAGCACCTCGGGACGGGCGGCCTTCACCCGGGTGAGCTGGGCGCGGAAGTCGGTGTCCCCCTTGGCGTAGGCCTCCTCGGCGACGACCTTCCCGCCGAGCGCGGTGAACCGGGTGGAGAACACCTTCGCCAGCCCGACGGCGTAGTCGCTCTTCTGGTCCACCAGGATGGCGACCCGCTCGGCCTTCAGCGTCTCGCGGGCGTAGCGGGCCAGCAGCTGTCCCTGGAAGGTGTCGGTGAAGCACACCCGGAAGACGTACGGGCCCCCCTCCGAGGTGACGCGCGGGTTGGTCGAGGAGGGGGCAATCATCGGCACCTGCCCCTTCGCCGCCGCGGGAGCCATCGCCAGGCTGAGGCTGCTCTGGTTCTCGCCGACCACGAAGAGCGCCCCGTCCTGGTTGACCAGCCGGGTCATGGCGTTGGCCGCCTCCTCGGCCTTCGACTGCGAGTCGTACGAGCGGAGCACCAGCTGACGGCCCTGGACGCCCCCTGCAGCGTTGGCTTCCTCCACCGCGAGCTGTGCGCCGTTCCGGCTCTCGCTGCCGAAGTGCGCCTCGGGCCCGGTGAGCGCGCCCACCGTTCCGATGATCAGCGGCCCGGTGGCGGGCTGCGCGGAGGCCGGTGCTGCCGGGGCGGGGGTCGGGGACGGGGCGGAGGCCTGCTTCCGCTCGCAGCCGAGCAGCGCGATGACGACGACGCAGAGGAGACCGGGACGGAGGCGCACGAGAGTGCTCCTGGGAAGGTCGAGGGGCACGAGGTCTACCACCGCCGGCGCCCGCCGACCGCTCCCGGAGCGGGTCTACCAGCCCACGTCGAGGTGCTCGTGGGACGAGGGGCAGCTGGGAAGCCGCGGCTGACCCTCCGTGGTGAACCCCTCCGGGTAGGCGCAGAACCAGTGCAGCACGCAGCCGTCGGGCGCCACCACCAGGCTGGCCTCCGGCTGGTCGCGGGTGAGGAGGCTCACCCCGCAGTGGCTGCACTGGGGAACCTCGAAGTCGAACTCCACCAGGTCGTCCATCGCGCCGCTCGTCTGACGAGGGTCCGCCATGGGAAGGTCATGGTACGGCGCCGGACCGACGTCCCCGGCTGACCCCCGAGCTCTCCCGGACCCAGAAGCGCAGGGGCCGCTCGGCCCACTCCGCGGCGTAGTCCACCCCGATGCGCCGGCCCCGCTCCACCGCGCGGCCTGGCACCGCGGGCGCATCGAGGATGCGCAGCTCGGACGTGACCAGATCGGCCCCGTTCTGCGCACCGGTGATGCCCAGAGCGCGGCAGAGCCGGGCCGGTCCGTCGAGACGCACCGGGCCGTCGAACCCCGCGACCGGCTCGAGGCCCCGCACCAGCACCGCGGCCGGCCGGCCCTCCCGTCCGGTGACGGCGTTGAAGCACCAGTGCATCCCGTAGACGAAGTACACGTATGCCCGTCCCGGGGGACCCCAGAGGATCTCGGTCCGGGCGGTGCGGCCGCGTGCCGCATGGCAGGCGAGGTCGTGCGCGCCGACGTAGGCCTCGGTCTCGACGATGCGCCCTGCCCGTTCGCCGTGCACCAGCACCTTGCCGAGCAGCGCGCGAGCGACCTCTCGCGCCGGACGCTCGTAGAAGGAATGAGGGAGCGGATCTCCGGGAGCCCCGGCTATGTTCACTGTCCAGGCCACGTCCTGCTCCCCCGAAGCGGGTCGATTGCGTCGAGGTGCGTTCGGTGCAGATTCGGGCGACCATGTTCGACACCGGACGCGTCTCGGGCGTGCTGCTTCCCGTGTTCTCGCTCAGGAGCCGCGACGACTTCGGGATCGGCGACTTCGGTGCCGCCGAGCGCTGGATCCGGTTCCTGCGAAGCGCGGGCCAGCGGCTGTGGATGGTGCTTCCGCTGCTCCCCACCGCCCGGGGCGACGTGAGCCCCTACGCGACCCGGAGCGCCTTCGGGCTGAATCCGCTGTTCATTCATCTGGAATCCGTTCCCGAGTACCGGGAGGCGGGCGGCGTGTCGACCCTCTCCGACGAGGAGCGCTGGCTCCTCGAGGAGGCCCGCGCGGCGCACCGGGTGAAGTACCCCTCGGTGATCCGGGTGAAGTGGGCCGCGCTGTGGACCGCGTTCCGCCGCTTCGAGGAACGAGGGACCGACCCGGGCGGCCGCTTCGAGGCCTACCAGCGCCAGAGCGCGGTCTGGCTGGAGAGCTACTCGCTGTACGCCGCCATGGCCGAGGATCAGGACCAGCGTCCCTGGTGGGAGTGGCCCCGGGGTATCCGCGAGCGGCAGCCGCAGGCCCTCGCCGCCGTCGCGGACCGGCTGGCGAACCGGGTCCGCTTTCACGCCTGGCTCCAGTTCGTCGCCCAGGAGCAGTGGAACGCGGTCCGGGGGGTCGCGCGCGAGCAGGGGGTGCTCCTGGCCGGCGACGAGCCGTTCATCATCGGTCAGGACAGCGCGGACACCTGGGCGAACCCCGGCTACCTGCGCCGCGATGCGCGCCTGGGGGTTCCTCCGGACGAGTTCTCGGATACCGGACAGGACTGGGGGCTCCCCTACTTCGACTTCGAGGCGATGGAGAAGGACGACTGGAGCTGGCTCCGGCTCCGGGCCCTCCACGCCGCGGCAGACTACGACCTCCGGCGGGTGGATCACGCGGTGGGCTACTTCCGCCAGTGGATCCGGGACGAGAAGACTCCCAAGGGACGCTTCCTCCCGCCGGACGAGCCCGTGCAGCAACGGCTGGGTGAACGCATCTTCCGGCTGTTCTCGGAGGGAAGCGGAATCGTGGCCGAGGATCTGGGCGTCGTCCCGCCGTTCGTCAGGAAGACCCTCGCGGAGCTACAGATCCCCGGATACCGGGTTCTCCGCTGGGAGAAGGATGACCGCGTCTACCGGAACCCGCATGCGTTCCCGGAGGTGTCGCTGGTCACCACCGGCACCCACGACACCGAGACCGCGCGCGAGTGGTGGGAGGCCCTGGACGACGCGGAGCGCGCCGCGGCTGCCCAGGCCTGGCCGGAGTTCGAGGGGCTCCGTCCGCCGCCGGCCCAGTTCACCCCCGAGGTGCACGTCCGCTTGCTGGCCGCCTGCGAGCACGCCGCCTCGCGGGTGTGCGTTCTGCCCTGGCAGGACGTGCTGGGCGAGACCGAGCGCATCAACCTCCCCGGCTCGTTCGGAGATGCCAACTGGGCGTACCGGATCTCGGCGCCGGTGGAGGAGCTGGAGGGCCGGGAGGATGTCCGGGAGGCGGCTGCACGGCTGCGGTCCCTGACCCAGGCCGCAGGCCGACTCAGCGGCGCATGAGCCCCGGGCAGAGTCAGCGGCTCGGAGCGCTGCTCGCGCTGCTGCTCGCTGCCTGCGCGGGGAAGCAACCGAAGCCGGACGAGCCGCCCATCCGTTCGCTGAAGATCGAGGGGACGAAGCAGGTCTCGGCGGGGGACATCGAGGAGCACATCCTGACCACCGGGCCCTCGTGGTGGCCGTTCGCCCCCACCCCCTACTTCGACCCGATCGCCTGGCAGGCCGACCTCCGGCGCATCGAGCGGTACTACCAGGCGCAGGGCTTCTACCAGGCTCAGGTCGTGGACGAGGACGTGGTGCACACCGGGGACGGCGTCAGGCTCACGGTCCAGGTCAACGAGGGCAAGCCCACCAAGATCAGCGCGATCGACCTCGAGGGACTGGACGGTCTTCCTGAGGACTTTCAGCAGCGGGTCCGGCGCAGCATCCCGGTGAGGGTCGGCGAGATCCTCAAGGAGGATCAGTGGGAGGGCGTGAAGCGCGAGGTTGCAGGCGCGCTCCGCGCTCTGGGATACGCGGAGGCCAAGGTCGAGGGCGAGGTCTTCGTGGAAACGACGGACCAGACCGCGCGGATCCGGCTCCTCTGCAATCCCGGCCCTCGCTACAAGTTCGGCAACATCTTCGTCGCCACGGGGCCGAAGCCCTCGGTGCAGGTCCGCTACATCATCGACCAGGCCGAGGGCGCCGTCCGCAAGGGCGACTGGTACAGCGACAAGGCGCTGGAGGAGGCCCAGCGCCGGGTCTTCCAGATGGGCGTGTTCGGGGCGGTGAAGGTGACCACCGGAAGGCCCGACCGCGAGAACGGCGTCATCCCGGTGGTGGTGGACGTGCGCGAGGCCCCCTTCCACACCATCCGCTACGGCGGCGGCATCGGGCTGGATCCGGTCCGCCAGGAGTACCGGCTGATCGCCGAGTACACCGACCGGAACTTCCTCGGAGATCTGCGGAAGCTCACCCTCCGGGCCAAGGTGGGCTGGGCGTTCCTCCCCGCGCTCTGGAAGATCGAGCAGCAGGCGCCGATCTTCGACCTCTTTGCCGAGTTCGAGCAGCCACGGTTCCCCGGACGGGACTTCAAGTGGCTGAGCTCGCTGAACCTCTACAAGAACATCGAGCAGGCGTACGACTACATCGGCGTCAAGGCGAAAACCGGAATCGTCTGGCAGCCGCACAGCAGCTTCCGCATCTACCCCTCCTACAACATCGAGGTGGACCGCATCCACGGCATCACCCAGGGGCTCAGCGGTAGCGCGCCGCAGCTCGCGTATGGCTGCAACCTGACGCCCGAGGACCCGGTCTGCTACCAGTTCCTGTCGTTCCTGGAGCTGCTCATCGAGTGGGACAGGCGGGACGACAAGCTCGATCCGCGCAACGGATGGTTCGTCTCCCTCGGCATCCAGCGGGGCGGCGGCTTCCTCGGGGGCGACTACACCTACTGGCGGCTCTTCCCCGACCTCCGCGCGTACAAGTCGTGGGGGAAGTTCACCGTGGCGGGGAAGCTGCGGATCGGGACCCTCCTGTCGAGCGAGAACAGTCCCATCGTCGCCCGGTTCTTCTCCGGAGGCGGCACCTTCCACCGTGGCTTCGGCACCCGGCGGCTGTCACCGATGCTGCCGGTGCCGAACAACAACGCGACGCCGACCAATCCGCTGGTCGGAAACATCGGTACCCCCCAGCTCAACGGGATGTACGTGCCCGTCGGCGGCGACGGCATCTGGGACAGCTCGATCGAGCTCCGCTACCGGCTCTTCGGCCCGCTGACCGTTGCGGTGTTCCTGGACGCCGGCTTCGTCAGCGTGGACTCGTTCGACTTCCGGGACGTGGGGCCGATGATGCAGTACGCGGTCGGCTTCGGGCTCCGCTACAACACCATCATCGGGCCCATCCGGGTCGACTTCGCCTACCGGTTGAACCACGGTGGACCGCTGCCCATCATCACGGACCCGACCCATCCGGTGTATGCCCCGGGTGGATCGGAATGCTTCGGCATCGGGACTGGAAGCCCCACCTACGCCGGTTTCCCGGAAGGACGCTGCGCACTAACCATCTCCATCGGCGAGGCGTACTGAGGTAGCGAAGTGAGGGAGCAGTCCAGGATTCCCGAGCAGCCCCCGCCGGCCCCACCGGCTCCGCCCCCGCCTGCCGTCCGCCCCCGCCGCCGCTGGCTCCGCTGGCTGGTCCGCGGAGTGCTGGGCATCCTCCTGCTGGTCGTGCTCGTCGTGGTGGGGGCGGTGATCTACGTCCAGACGCCGGGCGGGAGCGCCCGCGTCCTGCGATTCGGGCTCCAGGCGGCCAACGAGGCGCTCGCCGGGAAGCTGAACGCCGGCTCGCTGTCGATCCAGGGCGGGCACATCGTCCTGCGCGACGTCACGCTGGAGACGCCCGAGGGCGAGAAGGTCGCGCACGTGGACCTGCTGGAGGTTCGCGCGGCGCTGCTCCCGCTGATCCGCAAGACCGTGCATCTCTCGGTCGTCCGCATCGAGCATCCCGAGCTCTGGCTCATCCTCGACGAGGAGGGGACGAACCTCACCCGGGCCATCGCCGCCCGGAACCCGAAGCCGCCGGAGCCGTCGTCCGGTCCGCTCCCCTTCACCTTCGTGCTGGACAGCTTCACTCTCGACGACGGCGCGGTGCGGCTGGTCCAGGGCAAGGGGGAGGAGGCCCGGACGGTGACCCTCACCGGTCTGGGACTCCGGGCCGGAGGGAGATACGCCGGACCGACCAGCGCCTTCGACGGGCGGCTGGAGGGGCACGCCACCGTGTCGGGGATGGTGAAGGGTCCGCTCCAGCTCTCGGTGCGAGGCGCCGGCGACCCGAAGGCCCTCGAGGCCACGGTGGATCTCGGCCTCGCGGGGCTGGTGCTGAAGGGCTCCGGCAGCAAGAAGGGGGACGCGATGCAGGCGAAGCTGGAGCGCCTCGTCGTTCCACCCTCGGTGGGTCGGGCATTGACGCCGGCGTGGACTCCGACCGTCCCGGTGGAGCTCTCGGGCGACGGCGACCTGGACGGGAATGCCGCCCGGGCGGATCTGCGGGGACGGGCCGGCAGCGCCGAGCTCGCGTTCCGGGCGCGCGGCGACGTGAAGGCGCCGAGGATCGACCAGGGACACCTCGAGCTGCGACACGTCAACCTCGCGCAGCTGCTCGCCGAGGGACCGGTGAGCGACCTCGCGCTCACCGCCGACGTGCGCGGGGGCGGCAAGAGCCTGGAGACGCTCACCGGCGCCGTGGACCTCTCGGTCCCTGCGAGCCAGGTGCGCAGGGCGACGGTCGGTCCCGTGGAGGTCCACGCCACGGCGGACCGGGGAACGTTCGACGTCCGGGAGCTCCGGGCTCTCCTTCCCGGCCTCCGGGTCCAGGGCCGGGGCAAGGGCACGTCCAGCGCCATGCAGGCGTCGGTCGATGCCGAGGCCACCGACCTCGCGCTCCTGGGAAGGACCTTCGGCAGCCTGTCGGCCTCGCGTTTCCCTCCACTGGCCGGCTCGGGAAAGCTGCACGTCGAGGCGAGCGGCCCGATGCGGCACCCGGGGATAGGAATCGAGGGGAACTTCCCCTCGATCCGGGTCAACGACATCCGTGCACGTTCGCTCGTGCTCTCTGCCCGCGTGGCGGACATCGACCGGGTGCTGGACTCCAACGCACGGGTGAGCGCCCAGGAGCTCCGCCTCGGCGAGCGCACGATGAAGCCGGTGAACCTCAGCTTCCTCACCCGCGGGCGCGCGCTCGACCTGCACGCCGGCATCGGCGGAACCTTGCCGCTCGAGGTGCACCTCGGTGGAACGGCCGACGAGGACCGCCGCGGGTTGCAGATGGAGAGCTTCGCGCTCCGCTACCCGGAGGCGACCTGGAAGCTGGAGGCGCCGGCCCACTTCCGCTTCGCGGCCAACGACCTGTCGCTCGAACCGATGCGGCTGGTGGCCGAGGACCAGACCCAGGCGATCCGCCTGGGGGGGTGGAAGCGCGGCAACCGGATCGACGCGACCGTCGGCCTCCAGGCGCTGGATCTGGGGAAGCTCCCGCGCGCGCTCATTCCTCCGAAGGTCGCGCTCGGCGGACGGCTGACCCTCGACGCCCGGGCGCGAGGAACCCTCGCCGACCCGTCGCTCGAGGCCACGGTGGACGCGAACGACGTCACCGCCGGGAAGGTGAAGAACCTGTTTCTGAAAGGGACCGGGTCCTGGGTCTCCCGGCGGGCGAAGGCCCAGCTCCAGGCACGGGGACTCGGAACGGAGCTGAGCGCGGACGTGGATCTTCCCGTGGACGCGCTCCGCCGCCGGCGGCACGAGTCGGTCAAGGCGCAGATCGCCATGCCCGCCTTCGACCTGGGCCAGGTCATCTGCACCGCGGTCCGGATGAAGCTCATCGCGCGTGGCTGCGAGCAGGACAAGGCCGAGGTGAACGGGAGCGCGGAGCTGAAGGTCGACCTGTCTGGCTACGCCGACGCACCCGTCCTCCATGCCACTGCCAGCACGCGCGCGGTGCGGTACCGGAAGCTCCCGCCCACCGACCTCACGCTCGCCGTGGATGGGCCGGAGAAGGGCAACCTGTCGGTCTCGGCGAAGGGGACGGCGCTCCACGGCAGCATCGACGTGGAGGCCTCGGTGGGTCGGTCACTGGCGCGGCTGGTGTCCGATCCCCGTCCTGCCGAGACGCTGCGCACCGCGACCCTGCAGGCCCGGGCGCGGATCGCCGGACTGCAGCTCAGGCCGCTGCGCGAGGCCGAGCTGATTCCGCGCGACGTGAGCGGGGCGGTCTCGCTCAGCGCCGATCTGGAGGGCACGGTGAGCGCGCCGAGCGGCGACCTGACGCTCGAGGCCCGGCAGCTCCAGACGCCGCCGATGGACCCCACGGACGTCGACCTCAAGGTCAAGGCCGAGAAGACCATCACCGCGATGCTCGAGGCGCGGGACAACGCCCGTGGCGCGCTGGTCAACGTGAAGCTCGACGTGGGGGCTTCTCCCGCCAACCTCCAGGCCCGGAAGTCGTACGACGACGTGGCGGTGAAGCTGGACGGGAAGTTCGGCCCGCTCGACCTGTCCCACCTTCCGGTGGTGGTCGGGGAGGGCCGGCTCGCGCGACGGCTCCGGGGCACGCTGGAGGCCACCGTGCAGGGCTCGGGCACGCTCCAGGCGCCCACCCTGGTCGCCGAGGCCCGGACCGCGCAGCTGGGTGCAGGGGACACGCCGCTGGGCAAGGCCGAGGTGAAGCTGGATTATCGCCAGGCCAGGAGCCAGCTCCACGCCGCGCTCGAGTCCATCAACGGAGGTTCGCTGAACGTCGAGGCCCGTACGGACCTCGACCTCTCCTTCCCGGCGGTTCGCCGCGGACTGAAGCCGGCCAGCGCCCCCATCCAGGCCACGCTGACGGCGCAGAAGTTCGACCTCGCCTTCCTGACCGGCTTCACGACCACCCTCCGGAAGGTGGCCGGCACGCTGGACATCGACGCGCGGGCGACCGGCACGGTGGGCGCTCCTCAAGCGCAGGGAAAGCTCGAATGGAAGGACGGAAGTCTCGGCCTGTCCGGCTTCGGCGAGTACCGGCAGGTCCATCTGCTGGTGAACGCGAGCAACGACCGGGTCTCGCTGGACGATCTCGAGGCACACACCGACTCGGGAAGCTTGAAGCTCACCGCGCTCGGGACGCGGGACGGACCGTTGTGGACGCTCAAGGCCGACGGGGAGGCGAAGCAGTTCCCGATCTTCGCCGAGGACCAGCTGGTGGCGACGCTGAGCCTGCGGACCAATCTCGACGGCACCGCAC
The DNA here is from genome assembly GCA_046732375.1 of Myxococcota bacterium. Taxonomy (GTDB): domain Bacteria; phylum Myxococcota; class Myxococcia; order Myxococcales; family Myxococcaceae; genus RPRB01. The sequence goes on along the minus strand of JBKPMY010000049.1, from coordinate 25,610 downwards.
GGAAGGGGCACATCGAGCTCGACAAGGTCCACATCCCCGAGGCGCACGTGGAGCTGCCGACGCAGACCCGGAAAGATCTCCAGAGCCTGAACCGCCCGGACGACATCATCTTGCTGAAGAACGGCAAGCCGCTGGACCCGAAGCGCGCCCGGAAGATCCTGGACCGGGACCGTGAACGCGGGGCCGAGGCCGCGCTGGGGCTCGGAGGTGCGCCGCCCGAGGAGCCGCGGCCGATGAAGGTGGTGATCGTGCTCGACGCGACCAAGAACCTCTGGGTCAAGGGGCAGGACCTCAACGTCGAGGTGGGGCTCAGCCCGGACTTCCGCGTCGAGGCGGGCGAGGAGACGGACCTCTTCGGCGAGGTGCGCATCATCCGGGGCCGGCTCGACGTCATCGGCCGCCGCTTCGACTTCCAGAAGAACAGCGTGATCCGCTTCACCGGACCGCCGACGGAGCCGGCGCTCAACGTCACGGCCATCTACAACAACGTGAAGGCGGGGGTGAAGGTGTCCATGCACGTGCAGGGACAGGCGGGGGAGATCCAGCTGGTTCCCACCAGCGAGCCGCCGCTCACCGAGTCGGAGATCTACACCCTCCTCGCGACGGGGCGGACGAACCTCAAGCGCGGCAGCGGCGGGTCGCAGATCGGCTCGTCCCAGGCAGTCTCGGTGCTGGGCTCGCTGGCCGCGTCGCAGCTGAAGAACGCGGTGGGGAACAAGGTGGGCCTGGACGTGCTCTCCATCGAGGGCGGTGACGAGGGGAATTTGATCCAGGGCTCGACCCTCGAGGCCGGCAAGTACATCACCGACGATCTCTACCTGGGCTACGCCGGAAAGGTGGGCGCGGACCCGACGAAGTACGAGAACTCCAACGCCGTACGACTGGAGTACCAGTTCCTTCCCCGATGGAGCTTCGAGGCGGCCTACGGTGACGCCAAGTCGGGCTCGGCGGACATCGTCTGGAGCCGGGACTACTAGACAGAGATGCGGCCAACAGGCATCCGCTGGGCCTGCTTGAACCGTATCCTCGATCTGATTACGACGGCGACGACGCGATCCCCATGACTTTCACGGTTTACGCGCTGGCCCTCGCGGATGTCGGCTGGCTCACCAGCAAGCTCCTCCGCATCACCCTCTCCTCCGCCGAGTGGGTGCTCTGGCTGCTGGTGGCGCTGTCCGTGGCCTCGCTGGCGGTCATTCTCGAGCGCGCGGTGTTCTTCCGCGCCCGCCGGCTGCAGCACGCCGAGGAGATCGCCCGGCGCCTCTCCCGGGGCGAGCTGGACGGGCTCCGGCCCCTGGTCGAGGGCCAGCAGGCGCTGGAGGCCCGAATCGTCCAGCAGGGACTCGCGGTGCTGTCGCAGGGCCCGGCGATGGTCGAGGAGGTGATGGCGGCGACCATGGCGGCGGAGCGGCCGCGCTACGAGCGCTTCCTCTCCTTCCTGGGGACGCTGGGGAGCAACGCCCCGTTCATCGGCCTCTTCGGGACGGTGCTGGGCATCATCAAGGCATTCCACGACCTGGGGGCGGTGGCCATCCGGGGCTCGGCCATCCAGCAGACGGTGATGACCGGCATCTCCGAGGCGCTGGTTGCCACCGCGGTGGGTCTGGCGGTCGCCATCCCGGCGGTGGTGGCCTACAACCTCTTCACCCGCGCGCTGAAGAACCGGGTGACCCGCGCGCAGGCGCTGGCGCACGCGCTGGTGGCCGCCGCGCGCAATCCCCGGACCGACGCCGTCGCGGCGAGCCGGCCGGTGCGCGGCGTGGTCGAGGGCTAGCGCCATGGCAGTGGTCTTCGGTCAGGACGACGACGACGAGATCACGGGGATCAACGTCACCCCGCTGGTGGACATCGTCCTGGTGCTCCTCATCATCTTCATGGTGACCGCCAACTTCATCGTTCGCGAGACGATGGAGGTGGACCTCCCGCGCGCGGCCAACGCCGGAAGCACGGTCCAGGGGCTGGTGAACGTGGTGATGGACCGGAACGGCACGCTCTACGTGGACGGGACCATGACCGACGAGGCGGGCCTGCGGGCGAAGGTGGCGGAGGGAGTGAAGCAGGACCCCGACACCCGCGCGATCATCAGCGCCGACCAGTCGCTGCCCTACGGACGGGTGATGCACCTCATCGACGTGGTGAAGGGCGAGGGCATCGCCAAGTTCGCGCTCAACATCGAGAAGGACGCGCAGGCGGCGTCCCCCAGGCCGTGAGCGAGGCCGTCCTCATCGTTCCCGGGTCCCCGCGCCGCGCCGCTTGGCTCTGGGGATTCGTCGGCTTCTCGCTCGCGGTGCACGCCGCAGTCCTGGCCTGGCTGACCGTCACCCCGGTGCCCGTCGCTCCGCAGAAGAAGGTCACCGAGCTGGTGATGATCGAGGTCGAGCGGCCGCCCCCGCTGCGCGCGCCGGAGGCGAAGCCCGAGCCGCCGAAGCCCATCCCTCCGGAGATCCGGAAGCTGTTCAAGCCGAAGCTCGATCCCCGCCTGGTGGTGCAGCCTCCGCCGAACGACCAGGCACCGGAGGACAAGCCCTCCGAGCCGCCGCCGGTCGTCGTCGGGCTCACGCTGCGGTCCACCACGACCGCGGGCAGCTTCGACGCCCCGGTGGGCAACACGCTCGCCGGCAAGCCGCCGGAGAAGGCCGTCGACCCGGCCACCGTGAAGCCCTCGCCGGTGCCGCTCTACGAGCTGGACAGCCAACCGACGGTCATCGGCGACGTGCGCATCCCGTATCCGGAGGATGCGCGGAGCCGCGGCATCGAGGGAACGGTGGTCCTCTCGGTCCTGGTGGACGAGACCGGCCGCGTCCGCACGGTGAAGGTGCTCTCCGGTCCCGGGGGCGGGCTGGACCAGGCCGCGGCGAAGGCGGTGGAGCGCATCCGGTTCCGGCCCGCGCTGCGCAAGGGTCAGCCGGTCGCGGCGCAGATCACCTACCGCTACACCTTCTTGCTGGACTGACCTCGCCCGCTCCCCCGCCTGGAGGCGGCCTTCTTCCGGGGTCGCGTGGTGGCGGCCTTGCGCCGCCCTGCCGGCGAGGGTCGGGACGCGTGCTTGTGCGAGGCCGGGCCACGGTGCAGCGCGGCGGCATGCGCCTTCCGGACCCAGGGGGCGAGCCCGTCGGCATCGTCGTGGAACGCCTCCGGGACCAGAACCCACTGGCGCACCACCATGTCCCGGTGCCGCCAGGGGTCCGAGCCGGGGAGCGCGCGGAGCTCGGGAAGCAGCTCGTCGGGGAGCCGCAGCCCGATGCGCCCCTCGCGCCAGACCATCGCGAAGATCGCCCCGTCGGCGAGGAAGGCATCGCAGCCGAACATCCGCCGGACCGTGACCTGGGGGAGCCCGGACGTGGCGTCGTCCAGCCGGGAGCGAAGCTCGAGGAGCAGGGTGCGCATGGCGAAGGAGTGAGGCGCAGCAGTCTACTCGCGTCCCGACCCGCGTCGTCGCCCGGGTCAAGGAAGCGCCAGGGTGACCCTCACACCGCCCGCGATCGTCACCGAGCGCGTGCCTTCCGGCGCGCTCCCACCGGGGCGACTCCTCGCGTGGTCGGAGACCGAGGCGGAGTCGACGCGGTCGCGAAGGATGGTTACAAGGCTCCCAGGACCATGAGCGACATGGCACCCCTGGACACCCGGCCCGAGCCGGAACCGGAGACGGCTCGCAACGTGCTCGAGCTTTACCGCAACGGCGGCCTCTCGCTCGAGTCGCTCATCGACTGGGCCGAGCGGCTCGAGGCGAGCGAGCCGACGGACCCCTGGCTCCGCCGCACGGCCCAGAGCCTCGCCGACCCTCTCCTCTGCCACGAGCGAGCGATGGCGTTCGTCCGGGACCTGCTCGAGGGCTAGCTACTGGGCCGTGCTGCCGGCGTCGGTGCGGTCGGCCGCCACCGCGTCGGGTCGCGTCTTCACCGGAACCGCCAGCTCGGGCCCGCGTCCCCCGGACTCGACGTCGGTGTAGAAGGCATCGAGCGTCAGCTGCTCCGCGAGCGGGTCCACGTCGTCGAAGGTGACCACCGCCTCGAAACGTTCTCCGGGACCGAGAACGTGCTCCACCCAGCCCGGCACACCGCCATCGGTGGTCCTGGTTCTCGCAACCTCGTGCATCTCGCCATCTGCCGACACGAGCTGGAAGTTCTCCTCCCGGAGCCGGATGGGCTTCTCGGAGTGGTTCACCACCTGGATGCTCACCGGCAACCGCAGCGGTCCGGACTTCTTCGTCGGCTTGACGCTGGCGGTCAGCTCGACGTTCTGAAGCTCGCGGTGCGTCACGTTCGCGCTGGAGGGTGGCGGCGTCTTCGTCGTCGTGGTCGGACCCTGGAAGGCGCACGCCATCCCGACCGACACGGTCAGGGCGGCGAACACCTCGAGGACGGATGCCGAGCGACGCACGTCCCCAAAGTGCGCAGCCACCCGGGCTCCGGTAAGGGGGCCCGCAGTCCGGGCTTCTCAGCCGGCTGGCCTCCGGGCATCGGGGAGGCGAGGGTCAGGGCGCCCGGTTCAGCCGGGCCCGGGCCTCCTGGACCTTCTGCAGCGCCTCCTCGGGCGTGGCGCCGATCGCAGACAGGTGGCCCATCTTCCGTCCCGGCCGGGCCTGCCGCTTTCCGTAGAGGTGGACCTGCACCCCCGGAATCTCCAGCGCCCGGTCGAACGGCGGCACCGCGTCGTCGCCCCAGAGGTCTCCGAGCAGGTTGATGATCGCCGCTGGGCGAATCAGCTCGGTCGACCCCAGCGGCAGGTCGCACACCGAGCGCGTGTGCTGCTCGAACTGGCTCGTGGCACAGGCCACCTCGGTGGCGTGGAAGGTGTTGTGTGGCCGGGGCGCGAGCTCGTTCACGAAGAGCTCGCCGGCCCGGGTGAGGAAGAACTCGGCGACCAGCAGCCCCTCCACGCCGAGCGCCGCGGCAATGTCCCGGGCGATGGACTCGGCCTGGTTGGCAACCGCGTGCGGAAGCGGACCGGGGAGCACGCTCCACTCGAGGATGCCCTTCACGTGGTGGTTCAGTGCCGGTGCATAGGTGCGTGCCTCGCCCGAAGGACGGCGAGCCACCAGCACGCTCAGCTCGGAGTCCAGCTCCAGCCCCTTCTCCACCACCACCGGGACTCCTCCCAGAAACCTCCACACCCGCCCGGTGTCGTCCGGTCCGGTCAGGATGTCCTGGCCGCGGCCGTCGTAGCCGCCGCGGGTCGCCTTGACGTAGCAGCGCCCGCCCAGCGCCTGGGCCGCCTCGCGCAGCTCCACCTCGGTCGAGGCCTTCCGGTACGGACCCACCGGGAAGCCACGCTCGGCCAGCCAGTCCTTCTGCCGCGCCCGGTCCTGCACGACGTGCAGCACGCCGGGGCCCGGCCGCATGGGGATGATCTCCTGCACGGCACGCATGACCTCGATGGAGATCTTCTCGATCTCCACGGTGGCCACCTGGCAGCGCTGCGCCAGCTCCCGCGCCGCCTGCACGTCATCGAACGCGGCAGTGACGCAGGTCTCCACCAGGAAGCGGGCGGCACAGGATGGATCCGGGTCGAGCACCGCCAGGTGGTACCCGAGCGAGCGTGCGGCCATCGCCGTCATCCGCCCCAGCTGGCCGCCGCCGAGAATGCCGATCGTCGCCCCGGGAAGGATGACGCTCACGGAACGGTGCTCTCCAGAGCTTCCTTGGTTCGCGCCGCGCGCCAGGCCCGGAGCCGCTCGCGCACCTCGGGTCTGTCCAGCCCGATGATCTCCGCGGCGAGCAACGCAGCGTTCGCCGCCCCGGGCTTGCCGATGGCCAGCGTTCCCACCGGTACCCCCTTCGGCATCTGCACGATGGAGAGGAGCGCGTCAACGCCCTCTAGCACCGTGGCGGGAACCGGCACGCCGAGCACCGGGACCAGCGTCTTCGCGGCGACCATGCCCGGAAGGTGGGCCGCGCCGCCGGCGCCGGCAATGATGGCCTTGAGCCCCCGCGACTCCGCGGTGGACGCGTACTCGAACATCCAATCGGGAGTCCGGTGGGCACTGACCACCCGGGCCTCGAAGGGGATTCCCAGCTCGGCCAGCACCTCGCCGGCGGGAGCCAGGGTGGACCAGTCCGACGAGCTCCCCATGATGATGCCCACCAGGGCTGGAGACGGGTCTGCCATTCCGGAAGTCTAGCGCAACCATCTGCACATCAGGCGCCGACCTCGCGCTGGACCTGACGCACCGTGTTCTCGATCAGCGACTGGATCTCCCGGAGGCGCCCCTCGGTCTTCGCCTCGAACCGGAGCACCAGGAGAGGTTGGGTGTTGCTGGCGCGGATGAGCCCCCAGCCGTCGGCGAAGGTCACCCGGACGCCATCCACGTCGATGATGGAGTGCCCGGCGGCCCGCAGCACCTCGGTCGCCCGGCGCACCATGGCGAACTTCTTCTCTTCCGGAACGTCGAAGCGGATCTCCGGGCTGGCGAAGGTGGGCGGCACGTCGGAGAGGAGCGCGGAGAGCGGCCGCTTCTCGTGGGTGAGGATCTCCAGCAGGCGGGCCGAGCTGTACACCGCGTCGTCGAATCCGAAGTAGCGGTGCTTGAAGAAGATGTGCCCGCTCATCTCGCCGGCGAGCTGGGCATGGGTCTCCCTCATCTTCGCCTTGATCAGGCTGTGCCCCGCCTTCCACATCACCGGCGTGCCGCCGTGGGCGGCGATGTCGTCGTAGAGCGTGGCCGAGCACTTCACCTCGCCGACGATGGCCGCCCCCGGCGCCTCGGCCAGCACCGAGCGGGAGAAGAGGATCATCAGCTGATCGCCCCAGAGGACCTTCCCCTGATCGTCGATGACCCCGAGGCGGTCGGCGTCGCCGTCGTAGGCGATGCCCACCTCGGCCTTCTCGGTCTTCACCGCGCGGATGAGGTCCTGGAGGTTGTCCAGCACCGTCGGATCCGGATGGTGGTTGGGGAAGCGCGCATCCATCTCGCAGAAGAGCGGAACCACGTCGAAGCCCATGCTCCGGAAGAGCGGCACCGCCACCTCTCCGCCGGTGCCGTTCCCGGCGTCGATCACGATGCGCATCCCCTTGCGGCCCACCCGGACCGTCTGGCGGATGAAGTGCCCGTAGGGGGTGACGATGTCGAACGGCGTCGCCCGGCCGGGACGGCCCACCTCGAAGTCACGAGCCTCGATGAGCTGGCGCAGGGCCTGGATCTCGTGCCCGTGGAGCGTGGTCTTCCCGTGGCCGACCTTGAACCCGTTGTACTCGGGCGGGTTGTGGCTGCCGGTGATCATCGCCAGGCCGTCCACCGGGAGGGTGTTGGCCGCGAAGTAGGTCAGCGGCGTCGGGACCACGCCCACGTCGAGCACGTCGAGCCCGGTGGAGTTGATGCCCGCCACCAGTCGTTCCCGGAACCGGGTGCTGGACTCGCGGCAGTCACGGCCCACCGCGATGCTCTGGCCACCCTTGCGGCGAACGACCGTGCCCAGGCCCTTCCCCAGGAGCTCCACCACCTCCTCGGTCAGGTCCTGGTCGACCAGACCGCGGATGTCGTACTCGCGGAAAATGTGAGCGTTCATCCTGTCGCCTCGCCTCACTCGAACTTGCCCAGGCCCCTGGCCCTGAGCGACTGCACCACCGACCGCACGTCCTGGCTCCGCTCCCGTGGCACCACCAGCACCGCGTCCCCGGCGTCCACCACCACCATGTCCCTGAGACCCACCAGCCCCAGCGGCCGGCCCGACCCCACCACCACGCACCCCGCCGAGTCCACCAGCACCGCCCCCTTCCCCACCACCAAGTTCCCGTCCGCGTCCGCCAGCCGGACCTCCGGGAGGGCGTCGAAGCTCCCCAGGTCGGACCAGCCGAAGTCGCCGGGGACCACGGCGATCTCCTCTGCCTTCTCCATCACCCCGTAGTCGATCGACACCGCCGGGGCGGTGGGGAAGTATCTCTTCAGCGCGGCGGCGTAACGGGAGGTGCCCACCGTGGGGGCGATCCGTTCCAGCACCGCCGCCAGCTCGGGCATGTGACGGCCGATCGCCTCGCGCATCGCCCGGGCGGTGAAGACGAAGATGCCTCCGTTCCACAGGTACTCGCCGGAGGCGAGGTATCCGGCCGCGGTGGACGCGTCCGGCTTCTCCACGAAGGCACGCACCCGGGACGCACCCTCCTCGATGGGCTCGCCCACCCGGATGTAGCCGTATCCGGTCTCGGGGCGCGTGGGCCTGATGCCCAGGGTGACCAGGGCGCCGGACCGTGCGACGCCGGCCGCGCGGGCCAGCACCGCCCGGAAGCCGGCGACGTCGGCCACGTGGTGGTCCGAGGGTAGGACGGCGAGCACACCATCCGGGTCGCGCGCCTGCACGTGGAGCGTCGCCAGCCCGATCGCCGGAGCGGTGTTCCGGGCGATCGGCTCGACCACCACGTTCGCCGCCGGAAGCCGCGGGAGCATCCGGCGCACCGCGCGGGCGTGCACCGGCCCGCAGACAACGTAGGTCCGCCCGGGCGTGGCGAGGCCCTTCAGCCGGTCCACCGTCTCGACGATCAGCGGCCGGTCGGTGGCCAGGGCCAGGAACTGCTTGGGGCGCGCCTTCCGCGACAGCGGCCAGAAGCGCGTGCCCGATCCGCCGGCCATCACCACCGGGTAGAGCGTCATGCCGGCCTCGCCACGCCCCAGGCCGGCAGCCCCGAGATCACCGCCAGGAGGTTGGAGAGGATGCGGGCGGTGGCGCCCCAGATGGTGTGACTGCCCACGTCGTAGAAGTACACGTCGCGCTCGGCTCCCCGGTAGAAGCGTTTCTCGGTCCGGCGGAGCCCGGGCACAAGCAGATCCGACACCGGGAGCTCCAGGACCTCGGCGATCTCCCCGGCGTCCGGATGCAGCTCGACGGACGGGTTCAGCAGCCCAACGTAGGGGACGACCCGGAACTCGGAGGTGGTCGGGATCTCGTCCAGCATCCCCAGGACCTCGACGGACTCGGGGGGCACTCCCAGCTCCTCGCGCAGCTCGCGGAGGGCGGTGTGGAGGGTCGTCGAGTCCTCGGGATCGCGCGCGCCGCCGGGAAAGGACACCTGTCCCGCGTGTCGCCGGAGGTGAGCGGGGCGGAGGGTGAACAGCAGGCACGGCTCACCGCCCCGGAGGATGAACGGAGCGAGCACCGCCGAGTCCCGCAGCTCGAGCCCCGGGAGGTTCAGCTGCCGCCCGGGGTGGTGCTGGAGCGCCTCGGTGAGCTGGGCGAACCGCGGGTCCATCAGCGAGACACTCGCTCCGCGGCCGACGTCGCGGGCGGCTCCAGGCCGGCGTCCGGACGCAGCCGTCCGGCGTGGAGGAGCGCGAGGAGCAGCACGCCGAGCCCCAGGCGGTACACGACGAACACCAGCGTGGTGCGGGTCCGCAGGTACCGGAGCAGGCCGCCGATGGCCAGCATCCCGGAGATGAAGGCCACCGCCGTGGCCACCGCGAGCTCTCCCACGGTGAAGGGCGTGGAGGCGTGCCGCAGGTGGCGGAGCTGGAACAGACCGGCCGCGGTGGTGGCGGGGATGGAGAGGAGGAACGAGTAGCGGGCCGCGTCCTCTCTCCGGAGCCCGCGCCAGAGTCCGCCGGTGAGGGTGGTGCCGGAGCGGCTCGAGCCGGGGACCAGTGCCAGGGCCTGCCAGAACCCGATGATCCACCCGTCGGTCCAGGTCATGTCCTCGAGTCGTCGCGAGTGCCGGGCAGTCCACTCCGCCGCCGCGAGGAGCAGGGCGAGCCCGATCATCGCTGCCGCCACCACGTAGAGCGAGCGCAGGGTGGTCTCGATCGCGTGCTTGAAGACGAAGCCCAGCACTACGACCGGGACCGTTCCGATCAGAACGAACCAGGCCAGTCGCGACTCGGTGGTACCGAGCGGCTCGCGGCGCCGGAGCCCCTCCACCCACGCCCGGAACAGCTGGACGATGTCGCGGCGGAAGAAGACCAGCACCGCGGCCACCGTGCCCAGCTGGATGATGGCGTCGAACGCCGCCCCGGGGTCCTGCCAGCCGAACAGCTCGGGGGTGATGCGGAGATGGGCGGTCGAGCTGATGGGCAGGAACTCGGTGATGCCCTGGACCAGGCCGAGGACGACGGCGCGGAGGAGACCCATTGGCGAGCGGCCCTCATGCCAGGGTCCGGGAGGCGCGGGCAAGTCGCCGTGGCGGCTCCAATGAATGCCAGGGGCCGAGGGTCCGTCGAACCGGTCGAGGGTGCGTCCGTACACCCTCGGTCCATGGCGGTCCCGTGGACTGGCGGGTGCAAGTGTGCAGATCTGGGCCGGTCGAACCAGGGGGACAGGGAGGACGGGGTCATGAGGACGGGGGCTTTGGCCGCGGCACTGCTGCTCGCGGCCTGTTACCCGGGCGGGGCCGAGACGGTGGAGGACCTCGACTCGGTCACCACCCAGCACGACCCGGCGGCCAGCTTCTCCACGCTGCGCACTTACGCGCTGCCGGACACCATCCAGGAGGTCGCGGCGCCGGAGGGCCAGCCCCTCCCGATGGATCACTCCTACGACACCCGCATCATCTCCCGGGTCGCATCCAACCTCGATGCCATCGGGCTGCGCCGGGTGGACCCCTCGGTCGAGTCTCCCGACGTGAACGTGCTCGTCACCTTCGCCGCGACCCGGTACACCGAGTACACCTCTTACTCCTTCTACGACCTCTGGCCGGGGTGGGCCGGCTTCGGCGGATACGACGCAACGTGGGGTGTGTACTACCCGTGGGCCGGCGGGACGGCGTACGTCACCGTCATCGACGCCGGCTCGCTGCGCATCGACATGCTCGACCAGCGAACCGCCAATGCGTCGGTAAAGCAGGTGACGGCGATCTGGGCGGCCTCGATCGATGGCCTGCTGGCTGGTGACAAGGAGTCGATCGTCCAGCGCATCGAGAAGGGCATCGACAAGGCGTTCGCGCAGTCTTCCTACCTGTGAGCCACGTCATGCGCTCCTCCACGCGATTCCTCCTCGCCGTCCCCCTGCTGGCTTCCTCCGCCGCGCTCGCTCAGAGCCACGTCCGGCTGTCCTACGAGTTCGCCGTGCCTCGGGGCGAGACGAAGGACTACATCGACCGGTTCAGCAGCCGCGGTGGCCATCTCGACGTCTCCCTCGAGCTCACCTACGCCTTCCACCTCGAGCTGTCCGCGGGCCTCAACAGCTTCAACGCCGTCAAGGAGGGCGTGCTCACCACCACCGACGGGAAGGACGTCTCCGGCAAGCAGTTCCGCTACCTGAATGTCATCCCGCTGATGGGCGGGTTCGCCTTCCACATCCCGCTCCGAGGCGGCGGTCGCATCTGGGCCGGGGTGAACGGAGGCGCCGCGTACTTCGAGCGGGTCATCGACCTCGGGCTCAACTCGTACTCGCGCTCCGACTGGCAGTGGGGAATCCAGCCCCACGTGGGCATCGCCTTCGGGCTGGGTGACGGAGGGACCGCACTCTTCTTCGACGGGCGATGGCAGTACTTCTGGGAGCGGCACGGAATTCCGAGGCAGCAGTACTTCTCCTTCGGGGTCGGGCTGCTCTTCGGGGGGGCGCCGCACAAGCGCAAGTGACCGTCACGACGTGGAGCGCGCGATGACGCTCCACGCCGTCGCGGGACGAGCGTCGACGAGCTGCGCGGCCGGCGGATCCGCGTCCGGCCGGGCTCGAGCTACCTGGCGACCCTGGAGCGGCTCCGGGCGAAAGGAGCGCACCTGACCATCGAGCTCACGCGCCCGGACGAGGAGACCGAACAGCTCATCGCCGGAGTGGCCGCGGGCGAGGTTGACCTCACCGTGGCCGACTCGCACATCTACCAGGCGGAGCGGGTCTGGCGGACCGACATCGTGGCCGCCTTTCCGCTCGAGCCCGGAGAGAAGAAGCAGCTCGCCTTCGCCGTCCGTCCGGCCGACCGCGAGCTGAAGGCCGCGCTCGATCGGTTCGTGCACCAGGCTTACAAGGGTCTCGAGTACAACTGGCGTGGCGGCGCTACTTCGAGGACGGGCGCATCGTCGAGGAGATCGAGCAGCAGTGGTCCGCGCACCTCGGCCGCGCCCGGTACGGGCAGCTGCGCGACAGTCTCTACGAGCTCTCACGCTGGCGCGGAAAGCTCGGCTGAGGTGATAGAGCGCCGGCGTGCTCGGGTGGCTGGCGCTCGGAGTCCTCGTCCTGTCGGTGGTCCTGCTCTGGCGGCGTGCCCGACGGGACAACGGACGTCGTGCCGCAGCCTGGGATCCCCTCGCCCGGAACTTCATGCTCGGCTTTGACGCACGGAGCCGGAGCATCCGGGGAAGGTACCGGCTCCTCCGAGTGGAGATCACCGCGAGGCGGACGTTCCTCGGCCTGGGTCCGTGGCGAACGCTGGTGGAAGCCCGGTACGAGGGTGTCGTTCCGGAGGGGCTTGGGTTGTGGGCCCCGGGAGGCGAACTCCACGCGTCGGCGCGGACCCCGGAGACGCTCGAGCGGTGGCTCGACGCGCACCGTCGTCGGGAGCTGCTCCCGACGCTGCTGGAAAGCGGAGTGCACGTCTCTGGACACACCGCCTGGGTGGACACGCCCGGCTTGCTGACCAACCCGGAGGCGCTGCGCACCTTGCTCGGACAGCTGGCGGAACTGGCCAAGTGCCTGTCCCTCCGCTGACTCACTCTTCCGTCGATGCGTACCCGCCCGCCGATCCCGGTCCTCCTGCTGTGCCTGCTGGCCGCCTGTCCAGGTGACGCGGACCGCTCGCCACTCAGGCTCGCGGGCGATATTCCGCCGCCCGGACCGGGGTACCGGAACGCGTTCTACCAGCTGCTCGGGACTCCCTTCATCCATGGCAACTCCGTTCGGTGGATCTGGAACGGCGAGATCTTCGACGCGCTCGTGGAGGAGATCGGTCGCGCCCGCAGCAGCGTGGACGTGGTGCTCTACATCTGGCGTCCCGGGAAGGCGTCGGACTTGATCGTGGAAGCCCTCGCCGCTCGCGGACAGGACGTGGCCTGCCGGATCGTCGTGGATCCCGTCGGCAGCACGCCCGCGTTCCAGCGAGAGGTGATGCCGCGATTGAAGGAAGCCCGGTGCGAGGTGCACGTCTTCCGGCCGCTCGGGGACGACGCGGTCGGTCCATCGCTGGCCAGGAATCACCGGAAGATCCTGGTCTTCGACGGCCGCGTGGCGTTCACCGGCGGCTTCGGCATCTCAGACGAATGGCTCGGCGACGGCGTTCACGAGCGGAGCTGGAGGGACACCGCGATCCGCGTGGAGGGGCCCGGGACGCGGCAGCTCCAGCTCTCCTTCGCGCAGCACTGGCTCGAGTCGCAGGGCCGGCTGCTCCCGGAGAAGGAGGTGACCGCGGCTCAGCAGCCGGCCGGAGAGGCACGGACCGCGTTCGTGTCCAGCAGCGCGAGCGTGGGCGCGACACCGGCGGATCGCATGACCCAGCTCACGTTCCTCTCGGCGCGATCGCGACTGTGGATCTCCAACGCCTACTTCACCCCGAGCGAGGACATCGTCGCCCAGCTCGAGGCACGGTCGAGGGCCGGGGTCGACGTGCGGTTGCTCGTCCCGGGGCCGATCCACGACCAGCCCTCGATGCGGGAGGGTCAGCGGTCGTTCTACCGGCGGCTGCTCGCGGCCGGGGTGAAGATCTGGGAGTACCAGCCTTCGATGATGCACTCGAAGACCGCGCTCGTGGACGACCGCCTGGTCCTCGTCGGCTCGATGAACCTCGATCCGCTCTCGCTCAACCTTCTCGAGGAGGGCACGCTGGCGGTGGAGGACGAGCGCGCGACGACGCAGCTCGCCGCTGCCTTCGAGCGCGACGTGCAGAACGCGAAGCGGATCGACGATGGAGCGAAGGAGATCCCCGGCTTCTGGGGAACGCTGGTCCGGGAGGCGTTCCGGCAGGTGGGACGGGCTCCGGGACGCTGAGGAGGGACGCCCGTCAGAGCGTCCCCTCTCTTCCCGCCTGCCTCAGGTGCCCTGGTTCCAGCTGTTGAGGTACGTCTCCTGCTCGTCGGTGAGGACGTCGATCTTCACGCCCATCGCCTTGAGCTTGAGCCGGGCGATCTCCTTGTCGATCTTCTCCGGCACCGTGTACACGCGCTTCTCCAGAGTCCGGTGGTTCTTCACCATCCACTCGCTGCACAGCGCCTGGTTGGCGAAGGACATGTCCATCACGCTGGACGGGTGTCCCTCGGCCGCGGCCAGGTTCACCAGCCGCCCCTCGCCGAGCACGATGACCCGGTTGCCGTTCTTCAGGGTGTACTGCTCGACGAACTCGCGGACCGTGCTCCGGTCCTTCGCGATCTTGCCCAGCGTCTCGAGATCGAGCTCCACGTTGAAGTGGCCGCTGTTGGCGACGATGGCCCCGTCCTTCATCGACTCGAAGTGCTCGCGCCGGATGACGTTCACGTTGCCGGTCACGGTGCAGAAGAAGTCGCCGATCTTCGCCGCGTCCTTCATCGGAATCACCCGGTAGCCGTCCATCACCGCCTCGAGCGCCTTGTGAGGATCGATCTCGGTGACCACCACGTCCGCGCCCAGGCCCTTGGCCCGCATCGCCAGGCCACGGCCGCACCACCCGTATCCAGCGACGACGAAGACGCTGCCCGCCACCAGCCGGTTGGTCGCCCGGATCATCCCGTCGATCGTCGACTGGCCGGTGCCGTAGCGGTTGTCGAACATGTGCTTGGTGAGCGCGTCGTTCACCGCCACGATCGGGTAGCCGAGCACGCCTTCCCGGGCCATCGCCCGGAGGCGGATGACGCCGGTGGTGGTCTCCTCGGTGCCGCCCACCACCTCGGCCAGGAGGTCCTTGCGCTCGCTGTGGAGCACCCCGACCACGTCGGCGCCGTCGTCCATGGTCAGGTTCGGCCGGTGCTCGATCGCCGCGGTGATGTGCCGGTAGTAGGTCTTGTTGTCCTCGCCCTTGATGGCGAAGACGCTGATCCCGTGGTCGACCACCAGGGCCGCCGCGACGTCGTCCTGGGTGGAGAGCGGGTTGCTGGCGCAGAGCACCAGGTCGGCGCCGCCGGCCTTCAGGGCGATGGCGAGGTTCGCGGTCTCGGCGGTGACGTGCAGGCACGCCGCCATGCGCATTCCCTTGAGCGGCTTCTGCTTCGCGAACCGCTCGCGGATCTGGTGCACGACCGGCATCGACCGGCCGGACCACTCGATCCGCCCGCGGCCCTTCTCTGCGAGCGCGAGGTTCTTCACGTCGCAGGGCACGGGAGCGGAGGGCTTCTTCAGGGACGCAAGCTTCTTGGCGGGAACGGCCATGTGTCGTTCGACCTCTCTCATGTCGAGGAATCCTGGGGCGGCGAAGCGCCCGCGGCGCGGGAGCAAGTACGCTGCCGTCGGCCCGAGGGCAAGTGGCTCCGGGAGCACCGCCACGGTCCAGACAGTCCGTCTACTCGCTCCGGGTGCGCCGGCCTGCGCGAACCCGCGCGTAGTGGCGCCGCGCCTTGTACTTGTTGCCGCAGGTCGCCATCTCACACCAGCGGCGAGTTCCGTTCCTGCTGGTGTCCAGGAACAGCCACCCGCATCCGTCCAGGGCGGTGGCCTCGCAGAGGCGGACCCGCGACCGTTCGGGAGCAGTGAGGAGATCGGAGGCGGCCAGGGCCAGACCGGGGATGACCGCCTCGAGCCGTGCCGACTCCGGCGAGACCCATCCGTAGGTGTGCTCGGCCGTCCGGACCAACCGGCGCTCGGCCCAGGCCCGGCGGACCTCACGCTCGAACACCTCCAGCGGCTCGGGAGCGGGCTGGGTGTCCTCGGAAATGGCGAGGAACACTCGGAAAAGCGCCTCGCGGAAGGACCGGATCCGTGCCAGCGCCGCGCGCGCTTCCGCCGGCCGGAGCTGGATCTCCACGAGCATGGCCTGCGCCCACTCCTGGTCCACGAACCCCGACTGCAGGCCCCAGGACACCAGGTCCTCGGGGGTGAGCAGATGCTCGCGGGGCTCGGTCAGCCGGTGGCCCCCCGCGGTGTTGAGGAAGTCGAGCACCGGGTGGCCGCCTGCCAGCTTGAAGCGATGGGTGCCCGGGAGGAGCATGCCCTAGTCTAACCTTTCAATGGCCATTGACAGGTGAGACACGCCGGATCCATGTTACAACCATTCAATCTCATTTAGAGGGTTATGACAAATGGGTCCGATGAAGCCCAGGACAGTGCTCGACGCTCCCTCGAACCTGGGGCTCGCCCCACCCGCTCCGGGACGGGAGCCGGGGACGCGGCGGATGCCGGACGTGCTCCGGTGGAACGGGCTGCGGGCCCGCCTGGGAGCGCGTGACGCCGGCCGCCTCGAGGCTCCACCCTACCGCACCACGGTGCACTCCTCGGGCATCCGAAACGCCGAGGCCATCGCCTCGTATGCGCGCACCCAGGCCGACGCGGTGGAGAGCATCGTGCTCCGCGAGGAGCTGGCGGTGGTGCTGGGCGGCGACTGCAGCATCCTCCTCGGGAACCTGCTCGGGGCGCGCCGCAAAGTCGACCGGCTCGGCCTGGTCTTCCTCGACGGGCACTCGGATTTCGCCACGCCGGAGCGCTCGGGCACGCACGGGGCAGCGGGAATGGACCTCGCCCTGGCCGTCGGTCGGGGCCCTCACATCCTCTCCGCCCTCGCGCCCGACGGACCGCTGGTCGACCCGGGCTCGGTGGTGCACCTCGGAATGCGCGAGGAGGACCCCGAGCTCCGCACCTCGGGCATCCCGGTGCTGGACCTCGCGGAGATCGAGCGGCGCGGCCCCCGCGCCACGGCCGGAGAGGCGCTGGACCGGCTGGAAGCCCGACCGGGCTTCTGGATCCACGTGGACGCGGACGTCCTGGACGACACGGTGATGCCAGCGGTGGACTCGCGCGTACCGGGCGGACTGTCGTACGAGGCGCTGGTGGAGATGCTCCGCACACTGCTCGCCTCGCCCCGGGCGCTCGGGGTCGAGTTCACCATCTACGACCCGGATCGCGACCCGGAGGGCACCGTGGGCCGGGCGTTCACGTCCGCGCTGGTGGAGGCGCTTCGACCATGAACCACGACGCTCGCGCCTGGGCCGAGGGGCACCGGGCCTTCTTCGAAGACCACCTCCGGACACTGGTGGAGCTGCCCACCGTCAGCGCGGATCCGGCACGTGGGCCCGAGACCGAGGCCTGCGCCGAGGCCGCGCTGGCGCTGATCCGCCACTTCGGGGGGGCGGCCACGCTGCTCCGCGTGGGAGGCAAGCCCTACGTGCATGGCCGCTTCGGCGATCCGAAGCGACCCTCGGTGCTGGTCTACAACCACCTGGACGTGCAGCCCGCGGACGAGCCCGAGTGGAAGGGCGAGCCGTTCCGGATGCGCATCGACGGCGAGCGTTACCTCGGCCGTGGCACCACCGACGACAAGGGACCGGCGCTGACCTGCCTCCTCACGATCGCCCAAGCGGTCCGGCGAGACTCGCCGCTCGGTTTCCAGCTGCTCTGGGAGTTCGAGGAGGAGGTGGGGAGCCCGCACTTTTCCGAGATGATGCGCGAGCAACGGGCGACGCTGGGCGACGTCCGCGCGGTGCTGGTCTCGGACACCCTCTGGGTCTCCGCCGAGCAGCCGTCGATGGACGTGGGACTGCGCGGCTTCCAGGGCCTGTTCCTCAAGCTGCGCACCGCGGAGGTGGACGCGCACTCCGGGGTGGTGGGCGGAGGAGGACCCAATCCCCTCGCCGGACTGGTCCGCGTCCTGGCCGCCTGCTTCGACGCGAGCACCGGGCGAATCCTCGTGCCCGGCGTTCTCGACGACGTCGCGCCGGTGAGCGACGCGGAGATGGACCTCTACGTCCGCAGCGGCTTCGACGTGGAGCGTTTCCGGAGCACGTACGGCTTCCGGCGGCTCCTGGCGAGCAACCCGCGGGAGCTGCTCCGCCGTCTGTGGACCCAGCCGACCTTCGAGATCCACGGCATCTCCGGCGGATACCAGGGGCCGGGCATCAAGAGCATCGTGCCCGCGTGGGCCGAGGCCAAGGTGAGCCTGCGACTCGTCCCCGGGCAGTCGCCGGCCAAGGTCGTCGATGCCATCCGACGGTTCGTGGCCGAGCTCGATCCGCTGGTGGAGGTGGTGCCGGTCGGTGCGGCGCCGGCGTTCGTCACCTCGGTCGATGCCCCGGAGTGCAAGGCGATGAACCGCGCCGCGGAACGGGTGCTCGGGAAGGGACTGGCCCTGACCCGCGGAGGTGGCTCCATCCCCGCGGTGGCGATCATGGCCGAGATGCTGAGTGCGCCGGTGCTGCTGATGGGGCTGAGCCTGCCCGAGCACGGCTACCACGCGCCCAACGAGTTCTTCGACTGGACCCAGGCCCGGCGCGGCGTCGAGCTGTACGCCTCCTGGTTCGAGGAGCTGGAGCGGCTTCCGGCGCGCGGTTGAGCGTGCGCGCGCTCACTCCGCAGCGAGCGCAATGACCGGGTCGACCCGCGTCGCTCGTCGCACCGGGAACACCGTGGCCAGCGCAGCGGCGGCCGCCAGCACCAGGCCCGCGCCGGCGAGCGCGAGCGGATCGGCCGGGCCCACGCCGTAGAGGAAGCTCGCCAGGAGCCGCGCCACGACCAGGGCGCCGACGAGCCCCAGGGCGAGCCCGATGCCCACCATCCGCGCGCTCTCCGACGCGACCAGCCGTGCGATGCGGACCGCGTCTGCGCCGATGGCCATCCGGACGCCGATCTCCTTCGTCCGCTGCCGGACCGAGTACGCGACCACGCCGTAGAGCCCCACCGCGGCCAGCACCAGCGCGAGCAGAGCGAAGGTGGCCACCAGGGCCAGCGAGAACCTGCGCTGGGCCACGGAGGCCGAGAGCAGGGACTCGTACGGGGTCATCCCGAAGATCGGCACCTGTGCATCGACGGCTCCGACCGCGGATCCGGCAGCACGGCTCATCTGCACGTACGGCACCGAGGACCGCACGACGAAGCTCATGCCATCGGTGGGCTGCTGCGCGTGGGGCCAGTACATGATCGGCTCCACCGGCTCGTCGAGGCCGAACTCGCGGACGTCGCCCACCACGCCCACGATGGTGGTCCAGGCGCTGGCGGGGGATGTCAGCGAGATGCGCTTCCCGAGGGCGTCGCCCCGCGGGAAGACCTTGCGGGCGAACGCTTCGTTGACCACCACCACCGGCGGGGCTCCGACGGAGTCGGTCCACTCGATCCTCCGGCCCTGGACCAGCGGGATGCGCAGTGTCTCGAAGAAGCCAGGGGTGACGATCCGATACTGCTCGGAACGGCGCTCGGTGTTCGGGCCCTCGACGTCACCCTCCACCGAGAAGAGCCGGTCTCCGGCCGCCCCACCCAGCGGGGGGCGACTGATGGCCCCGAAGGACTCGACGCCCGGCACCGAGGCGAGCGCGACCCGCGCCCGATCGATGTAGCTCCGGGCGCGGTCGCCGGCCTGATCCAGCGGCGTTCCCGGGGGAGTGGGTACCACCGCCCGGAAGGTCAGCACCCCTCCGGCGCGGAAGCCGGGGTCGACTCCCAGGGCATGGACGAAGCTGCGGAGAAGGAGTGAGGCCGCGCAGAGGAGCACCAGCGCCAGGCACACGTCGGCGGTGACGAGGATCCGGCGCAACCAGCGGCTACGGGGCCGCATCGAGGCCGAGCCGCGCAGCGTCCCCTCGAGATCGAGGTCCGACGCGGAGAGCGCCGGTACCAGCCCGAACAGCACGCCGCTGGCCAGGGAGACGGCCAGGGAGAAGCCGAGGACGGCCACGTCGAGGTGCACCGAGCGCGCACGAGGAAGGATGTCGGGCACGAGAGAAAGGAGCGCGGAGGTCGCGACCGAGGCGAGCACGAGCCCGAGGAGTCCCGCGGCGACCGAGAGCACCAGGCTCTCCACGAGGAGCTGTCGGATGAGGGCGCCCCGGCCAGCGCCGAGCGCGGAGCGGATCGCCAGCTCGCGCTGTCGCGCGGTGGCCCTGGCGAGCATGAGGTTGCCGACGTTGAAGCAGGCGATCAGCAACACCAGCCCCACGGCTCCGAGCAGGAGGATCAGCGTGGGCCGGACCGCACGGACCACGTCCTGCTGCATCAGCACCGGGCCAAAGATGAAGGGGATGCCGGAATACGCCTCCGGGTGGTCGGCGACGGTTCGCCGGCCGGCCTCGGCGAGCTCGCGTCGCGTCGACTCGAACGTCGCGCTCGCCGGAAGCCGGGCCACGACGGTGAGGAAGTGGAAGTTGCGTGCGCGCGGCTCCAGCTGCTGGGGGACGAAGGTCAGGGGTACCCACGCGTCGCAGAGCTCCGGGAGCTCGGCCCCCGCAGGCAGCACACCCACCACCACGTAGGGCTCACCGTCCAGCTGGAGGGTCCGGCCGAGAGCGCTGGCCTCCCCGCCGAAGCGCCGCAGCCACAGCGCGTGAGAGAGCACGATCTCCCGGTGCTGTCCGTGCTTCTCCTCGTCGGCGGTGAACCAGCGTCCGACGTGGGTATTCAACCCGAGCACCGGGAGCATCGACGCCGTCCCGGATCCGAGCCGGATGTGCTCCGGCGGTCCGTCACCGGCGAGCGACGCGGAGTCGACGTACCACGCCGCGCGGCGCTCGACGGCGCGCGAGGCCGCGAGATCCTCGCGGTAGTTCAGGGGCGAGAGCGGCCCACCTTCGGGCCAGCTGCGCTCGGTCATCCGGTAGACCCTCACCAGGCGCTCGGGCTCGGCATAGGGCAACGGCCGGAGCAGCACGCCGCGGATCACGGTGAACAGCGCGGTGTTTGCGCCAAGGGCGAGCGCCATCGGCAACACCACGGCCGCGACGAACGCCGGCGAGCGGACGAACAGCCGCAACGCCTCGCGAAATTCTCGGTCCAGCCCCGTCATGAGACAGGTCCGAAGAGCCAGAACCGTGCCAGGCCTCGCAGGGGGCCCCGAAAGCCCTGGCGGACCGCTCTTGGGATTGGCGTCCCAGGATCGGGAGGCGGAATGCGCTCAGGCGGTGGGTGCGGGGGGAAGGGGCTCGAGGACATCATCCAGGGCCAGGCGTCGGCCGAGCCGAGGTAGGTGGCGGTCTCGCTCTCGAACTCGTCGTGGCGCAGGCGAAGATGCGTCATCTCCGGTCCCGCCGAATCGAGCTGGTAGCTGACCCGTGACGGACGATCCTTCGCCACCTTCCCTTCCGGGGGCGGGTGCGCTCAGACCGGCTCGATCCGTTGGGCGCCCGAGAACCGGCGATGCGCCTCGAGGGCCCGCCCCAGCGCCGCGTCGAGCTCGAGCCGCTCGGTGCGGCGCATCCGGTGCTCGAGCCGTGGCTGCGGCACCCGAAGGACGCCGGCCTTCCGGTCGATGCGGGGCTCGATGCGCCCCACCAGCCGGTCGCCCCAGAGCAGGGGGAGCACGTAGTAACCGTGCTTGCGCGCCTTCTCGGGGACGTAGACCTCCCAGACGTAGTCGAAATCGAAGAGCTGTCGGAGCAGCTCGCGGTCCCATACCAGCGGATCGAGTGGCGCGAGCAGCGCGACCTCTCGGCTCCGGAGCGGGCCTCCCCGGAGGAACCCTGCGTCGGAGGCGAGCATGTAGCGCTCGTCGCGGACGCCCTCCACCCGGACGGGCCGGAGCGCACCGTCGGCGACCATCCCCTCGGTGAGGCGCGCGCGCTCACGAGCCGGAACCGTTCCGGACCAGATCTCCGCGCCGGCGCGCAGCCCGAGCAGCCCCACCCCGCGGAAGCGGCTGAGCAGCTGGTGGCGGCGCACCTCCTCCTCCGGGAGCTGAGCATCGAGCAGCGGAGCGGGAAACAGCCGCTCCATCCGGTCGTACACCCGCATGTTTCCCTCGCGGCGGGCGATGCCGATCTGCCCGGTGCGAAACAGCCCGTACAGCAGCGCGCGGGGGACGGTGATCCGGCCCCAGCCCCAGTGCAGCCGCGCGGTGCCGCGCTCGACGAAGGCGCTCCCCGGGAGAGGGCCCTCACGGCTGAGACGTTCGAGGATGGCGTTGGCGATCTCCCCGTGCCGCTTGAGGAGACGGTGGTAGACCCCGTTGCGCACGCGCCAGTGCTCCCAGTCCACCCGGTGCACCGGCAGCTCCTCCACCGGCAGGATGTTGAGCGACTTGTTGTAGGCCTCGAAGAGCTGGCGCTCGGCGGGGGGGCCGTAGAGCCAGCGCTCCATCCAGCTCCGGCGGTAGTTGCGGATGCGGGCAGCGAGCACCAGGTCGTCGTTCCGCGCGCCGGTCACCTCCAGGGGATCGAACTGGACCGAGCCCAGCTCCCGGACGACCCGGAGCACGGACTCGGCCCGGGCCGGAAGGGCTCGCGGGGGCGCGAGGAAGTGACGGCGCACGAGAAAGCGGCGCGCCTGCTCGCCGGTGAGCTCGAGAACCTCACGCGACGGCAGATCGTTCGCGGCACGGTCCGGAGTTGGCCGCCGCGCGGTCGCTGGCCGAGACGGTATTTCCTGCCCGATGGTCATCGGAATCAGGTGTCGTCCTGGGCGGCGAGCACCTCGGCCCACGACTTCCCGTAGGGGTAGAAGCGCGTCTTCTCTCCTGCTGCCCAGGCCTGGCGCAGCGCGGGATCGGAGAGGTCCCAGTCCGGCCGGCATCGCTGGAGCACGGAGCGAAGATCCTGGCGCAGTTCCTCGACGGTGGGCCGGCCGAAGTACCAGTACCCGTTGTAGATCTTGAACACCTTGAGGCCTGGCTCGATCACGAGGGTATGCGGCACCATCGGGTTGTGCGCGGGGTCGGTGTACTCGGCGATGTCGAGGTCCTTCTGCACCTTGCGCGCCTGGTCGGAGAGGAACGTCCAGTGCGCGCCGACCCCGCTCCGCATCTCGTTCAGCTCCAGCAGCGCGTCGGTGGAGATGGTCACCATCCGGCAGTAGCCGACCTCCATCTCGCGGTGGAGCTGGACCAGTCCCTCGTGCTGGCGCCGGTCCTTGGGGCAGAAGGCGCCCCGGCTGAGGATCAGGACCAGAGGGTCGGGGCCCTGGAGCGCGGAGAGCTTCCGCCGCTTGCCGCGATGGTCACTCAGCTCGTAGTCGGGAAACGACGCTCCTGGAACGATGTCGGCTCGCACGGCGACGGACCTTGGTCCGGATGCCTCGCCCGGGTCCAGCCCCCAGCCTGCCTCAGGGCGCGCGCGGCCCCGAGAGCAGTCCCGTCCAGTGCCGGACCCAGTCACTCCGGAAGACGTTCTCCGGATCGAAGGCGCGCTTCGCCTCGAGGAACTCGAGGAACCTCGGATGGCCGGCGAGCAGCTGCTCGGCGGTCGCCCAGCGGTGGTAGGTCAGGTAGAAGCTGCCTCCTCGCTCCAGCGCCCGGTCGATGATCCGCCGGAAGTCGTCCTGGGCACGGGCGATGCCTGCCGGGCTGTGCTCGACGTGGAGATTGAAGATGACGCAGGCGCGGTTTCCCTGGGCCCAGGGAAGGAACGTCTCGTCGTCGGGCTCGATCACCCGGATAGTGCCGTAGATGAACTCGACGCCGTGGCGACGGAAGTCCTCCGCGCAGGCCCGCATGAAGCGCGTGAGCTGCTTCCGGGGAACGTACGCCTCGGTGATCATCTCGCTCGCCGGGGTAGCGTCGAGCTGGGCGTGGTAGCCGTCGACGTAGACCCCCATCTGCTGGAGGTCGGAGCGGTAGACCTGTCCATCGGTGGCCAGGTAGTGCCGCGAGTAGAGGTCGAACGCGCGCTGCTTGTGGGTGTGGGCGAGGAGAAGGAGCTGCTGCCACTGTTCCCCCGAGAGCTCCAGCGCTCCTTGAGTGAGCGGGACCGAATCGTCCACCGGCAGGTAGGCGGAGAGCACGCCGCGCCGGAGGAAGCCCGGGGCCGACGGGTCGGTCATGAACTGGAAGTCACCGTACTCGTATCCCTCCGACAGGCGTCGATCGAACGACTCCTCCACCTCGTCGAGCTCGGCGATCTCCACCACCCGCCGAAGACGGAGCCGCCGGACCAGGCGGAGGGTGACCTCGCAGATCACCCCGAACAGCCCGTACCCTCCGATGGCCAGCCTGAAGAGCTCCGGGTTCTCCGTCCGGCTGCAGCGACGGACGTCGCCCTTCGCATCGACCAGGACGAAGGACTCCACGTCGTCGACGAAGGGCTTGTACCGGAGCCCGCGCCCGTGGATGTTGGCCGAGAGGGCCCCGCCCAGGCTCAGGCGGTCCGCTCCGGTCTGCTTCTGGCGGAAGGTGACCGGCTGGCGCGCTCCCGGCTGCAGCGCGTCGAGACCCGCGGCCAGCGCCGGCCACTGGATGCCCGCGCCGACCGTCACCCGGCGCCGGGCCGAGTCGAACGCGGTGATGTCCCGGAGCTGCCCGAGGTCGACCTGCAGCCCGTCGGTCGCGAACTGCTGGCCGCCCATTGCGTGCCGGCCACCGCAGATGGACACCGGAACGCCCGCTTCGGCAGCCCTCCGGACTGCAGCCGCGACCTCCTCGATCGAGGAAGGCAGGACGAGCTCGCGGACGCGGGTGGGGTTGAGGCGAGAGTGAACGTCGTTGAGAAGAAGCGGCTCGTTCATGTCGTCTCGCACATTGCGCACTCCTCACCCTCGGCCAGCATGGCCTCGATTCCCTCAGGGCCGAGGTATTGCTCCCGGAGTGTGCCGGCGGAGGCGACCTGTGTGACCCGCAGCCCGAGAGGGCGCAGAAACGTCTCCAGGCGCTGCGGGGAGATGCCCCAGGTGAATGGCTCTCCCCGGGCCTGGAGCCACGAGTCGACCACCCCCGTGCGAGACCGCCGGAATGCGATCCGCCCGTCCTCGTCTGGGGACATGAAGGTCCAGGCGATCTTGGCGCCGTGACCACCCAGTCGCGCGCATTCCCCGAGGACGCGGGCAACGCTCGCCTCGTCCAGGTACATGCTCACTCCCTCGAGGACGAAGAACGTCGGGGAACCCCGCGAGAACGCCGCCACGGTCCCGAGCGCATCGCCCATCGACTCGCTGGCGAGATCCGCCGGAACGAAGTGCACGCTTGCCGAGGTGCGAGCGGTCAGCACCCGGCGCTTCGTCTCCTGCGTGCCTGCGTGGTCCAGCTCGACGCAGGTGACTCCCGGGCTCGCCTCGGCGATCCGGGTGGCGAGCGTGTCGAACCCCGCGCCGAGCACGACCAGCTGGGCGCCGCCGCGGGCGAGGAAGGCGCGGGCGCTCTCCTCGATGAACCGCTTGCGGAGCGCGTAGTGCAGGAGAATCCCCGGAAGGACCGCGCGCTCGAGACCGTACACCAGCGCGCGGAGGCCCGGCCTCGAGGCGAGACGGGCGAGGGCCAGCTTCGCCGGCGCGCTCTCCGAGAGGAGGAGCTCGGACAGCGCGCTCGCCCGCTCCGGAACGAACCTCCCGAGCCGCGGATCCCGGGAAAGAAAGACCGTCGCCAGCGAGATCAGCTCGGCCGTGGCACTGCTTCTCCCGGAGCCCATTCCACCCGGGAAGTGCCACCTCACGGTGCGGGTGTGACCGAGCTGTCCCTTTCTCAGCCTCCGACGGCGCGGAGCGCGCGGGCACCCACCGCATCCCGGAGCGCGTCCTTCTTGTCGGTGCGCTCCCAGGTGAACTCCTTCTCCGAGCGCCCGAAGTGACCGTAGGCGGCGGTCTTCTGGTAGATGGGCCGGAGCAGGTCGAGGTGCTCGATGATCTCGCGCGGCTTGAGCCCGAAGACCTCGCGCACCGCGTCGCCGATGCTCTCTTCGTCGACCGTCGCGGTGCCGAAGGTCTCGACCAGCACGCTCACCGGCTCGGCGACGCCGATCG
>JBKPMY010000048.1:0-9090 GCA_046732375.1 Myxococcota bacterium | reverse complement strand
GCCCGGGGTTCCGCGCCCGCTGCGGCGTGACCACGCTCGTCTCCCAGGAAAGGAGACGACGCAATGGCTGGTGAGATGGACAAGCTGAAGGGCAAGGTCAAGGAAGTGGCCGGCGCCGCCACCGATGACGCGAGCACCGAGAACGAGGGCAAGCTCGACCAAGCGAAGGGCAACGTCAAGGAGGCGGCCGAGAACCTGAAGGATCGAGCCAAGGAGGCTCTCGGTGGGCCGGCGGAGAAGGCGAAGGAGACGTCCGAGAAGGCCGCGCAGAAGACCCGGCGCGATCCCGAGGACACCTGAGCCAGCTCCGGAGGTTTCGGTGAGGGCCGCCGGGCACCAGTCCGGCGGCCCTCGCCCTTTCATCCCGCCGAGAAGAGCCGCCCGAGCGTCCGGGCCATCCGCGAGACTCCTTCCTCGAACCGCGGCGGGCTGGGAAGCAGCGAGAGCACCAGCCACCGGCCCCGGGGAAAGTCGTAGAAGTGGCCGGGCTGCACGTGGACCCCCGCTTCGAGAAGCGCCAGCGCCACCTCGGTCTCGTCCGCGGTGTGCGGCAGCCTGATGACCCCGGACCAGCCTCCGGCGGAGGGCATCACGTCCCACGCCGCGTCGGGGGGCCGCGTGTCCTGGAGCGCACGGGCGTTCTGCTCGATCCGGAGGGCGACCCCCGAACGCCACGACGCGGCGCCGGGCAGGAGATCCGCCAGCGCCCGCTGCACCGGCGCGGAGGCCGACAGGTGGGTATCGGCGACGAGCTCGAGCCGGGCGAGCGCCTCGTCTCGGTCGGGACCCGGGCCGAACACCGCGGTCCAGGCCAGCTTCCACCCCGGCAGGCCCGCGGACTTCGAGAGCCCCTGGAGGGCGAAGGTGAGCGCGTCACCGGGCCGGGCCGCGACGGATCGCGGCGGACGGCCGCGCCGCGGAAACTCGACGAACACCTCGTCGACGATCAGCGCCCACTCCCGCCCCGCGCAGAGCGCGTCGAGCCGGACCTGGTCCGCCTCGCCGAGCATCCACCCGGTCGGATTGGCCGGGCTGACCAGCACCACCGCCCGCGTCGTCTCGTCGGCGATGGCCGCGATGGCGTCGACGTCCAGCGCGCCGAATGGATCCTCCGGGAGGGGGAAGGGCCGCAGCTCCACCGACGCGAGCTCGGCGAGGAACGGCAGCAACGGATAGCTGGGGGCGGGGACGAGGACCGAGTCCCCCTCGTCGCAGAGGAGCGCGAACAGCCAGCCGTACGCCTCGCTGGTGGAAGCGGAGAGCACGAGCTGTCCGGGCTCGAGGCGCGCGCCGAGGCGGGTCAGGTCACGCGCCAGCGCCTGTCGCGCCCCGAGATGGCCCAGCGGCTCCGGCGCATAGGTCGCCAGGGGCGCCCGGGCGAGGACCTCGCGGAGCCGGTTCTCGTCGGGGGCGAGCCCACACTCGCCGGGGTTGCTGGCCGTGAGGTCGATGGGGGTGGTGCCACGACGCTCGAGCGTCTCCAGCCGCGCGGCCAGGAGATTCTGCGTGCGGTCCCAGGCTGTCCGGGCAGAGAACACGTCCAGGCGCGCACGCTACCCCAGGAGCGCGGGGAGACGGGTCGCCTTCAGAGCCCGGTCTGGAGCATCGCCTCGACCACCCGGCGGATCAGCTCGCGGCGGATCTCCTTGCGGCAGTGGTCCACCGCATGCTGGGGCGGCCGGGGAAGATGCGCGGGCCGGCTCCGGGCGGCGGTGCGGACGATCATCTCGACCTTGCTCTGCTCGATCTGGAAGAGGCGCCCGCCGTCCTTGCGGAGGAAGTAGTTGAGCCCACGGGTGTCGAGCAGCTTCTGGAAGTAGCGCCGGGCATCGCTCACCAGCGTCAGGTCGATGACGTCTCCCATCTGTCGCGCTCTTGTCGCGCGGATCCACCGACCCGTCCAATTCGATGACGAGCGGCCGAGCAGGCACCGCTACAGCCACGTGCGGAGGGTGGAGAGAACTTGCGCGCGAGCGCCGGAGCGTGTTGTCGGTCCGCCGCGCATCGTGGGGGGCGTGCAGCTCTGGAGCACGCACAGGGACGTCGCTGCTCAGCGGCTCAGGGCGCGACCGCCGAGTCGATCAGCGGCCGGAGCACGTCCCGGAACGCCCGGCGCCTTCGCGCCTCGTCCTCCAGGTAGGGCACCGGCCCGAGCACCGGCACGGCGTGCCGGCGCGCCAGCCACGCGGCGTTGTCCTCGACCGAGGGGTCAGGGACCGGCGAGCTCCGGGAGAGCACCACGGCGCGCACCGGGATGCGGCGTGCCTCCAGCAGCCGGAGGGACAGGCCGGTGTGGTTCAGGGTGCCAAGCCCGGCTCGCGCCACCAGCAGGACCGGAAGCTCGAGCGTCTCCACCAGGTCGATGACGTCCCGCCTCGGATCGAGGGGAACGAGGAGCCCGCCCGCCCCCTCGGCGACGAGCGGCCGGTTCCCGAAGCTCCGGAAGGCGGCCAGGACGGGGCGGAAGTCCGGCACCCGGCCAATGCGGGCGGCCGCAATCCCGGGGGCGAGCGGCGCGCGGAAGCGGTGGACGCACACCCGGTCCAGCGGGTCGGTGCTGCACGCGGCAGCCCGGAGCTCGAGCGCATCCGCGGGCCGGGAGAGCCGGGTGCAGCCGCTCTCGTACGGCTTGAAGGGCGCGGGAGAGAGTCCGGCGTCGGCCATCAGGGAGAGGAGCGCGGAGGCCACCTGCGTCTTTCCCACGCCGGTATCGGTCCCGGTGACGAAGAGCCGGAGGATCGGTCCGCGGGGAGCGGCGGGTGCGCGTCCGCGGCGGATGGCCCTCACCGGACCTCCGTCGAAGGTGTCTGACACCAGCATCCCCCGACCGGGGCGCGGCCGGAGCGCGTCGGCGCCCTCACGCCTCGGTGACCTCGACGATCGCCTCCCGGACGGCGTCCCCCAGGCGTACCGCCTCCGACTCGGTGAGGGACAGCGGAGGCATCATCACCACCACCGGCCCGAGCGGCCGCAGGAGGATTCCCCGCCGGCGCAGCGCCAGACAGACCCGGTGCCCGATGCGGTCGGCGTAGGCGTACGGCTCCTTCGTCCGCCGGTCCCGGACCAGCTCGATGCCGACCATCAGCCCTCGCTGGCGGACGTCTCCCACGTGCTGCAGCTCGGCGATGGCGGCGAGCTTCGGACGCAGCACGTCGGCGGTCTTCCGGACTCGCTCCAGCACCCGCTCGGTCTCGAACAGCCGGAGCGAGGCCAGCGCCGCGGCACAGGCCAGCGGGTTCCCGGTGAAGGTATGGCCGTGGAAGAAGGTGCGTGCCGAGGCGAACTCGCCGAGGAACGCCTCGTACACCCGATCGGTGGTGAGGGTCGCGGCGAGCGGGAGGTAACCGCCGGAGAGCCCCTTGGCCAGGCAGAGGAAGTCGGGACGTACGCCCTCCTGCTCCACGGCGAACATGGTTCCGGTGCGGCCGAAGCCGGTGGCCACCTCATCGCAGATGAGCAGCACGTCGTGCTTCCGGCAGAGCTCGGCCATCGCTCGCAGGTAGCCGGGCGGGTGCATCCACATCCCCGCCGCGCCCTGGACGAGAGGCTCGAGGACCATCGCCGCCAGGGTGCTGGCCTTCTCCTCCAGGAGCGGCTCCGCTGCCCGCAGCGCGCCCGCGAGCGGGTCGCCGGCTCCGGTCCAGTGGTACGGGCTCGGGCTGGTCAGGCGCTCCACGTCGAACAGCAGGCCACGGAAGATCCCGTGGAAGAGCTCCATCCCTCCCACCGAGACCGAGCCAACGGTGTCGCCGTGGTACGACTCGGCGAGCGCAGCGAAGCGCGTCTTCTCCGGCCTCCCGCGCTGCTGCCAGTACTGGTAGGCCATCTTCAGGGCGACCTCGACCGCGGTGCTTCCCGAGTCGGAATAGAAAACACGGGTCAGCCCCTCGGGGGCGATGCGCGCCAGGGCCTCGGCGAGCTCGATGGAGGGTACCGATGCGAGCCCGAGCAGGGTCGAGTGCGCCACCCGATCCAGCTGAGCCCGGATCGCCTCGTCGATCTCCCGCTTGCGGTGCCCGTGCACGTTGCACCACAGCGAGCTGACCCCGTCGAGGTAGCGCCGGCCTAGGTCATCGACCAGCTCGTTCCCCTCGGCCCGTTCGATGATCAGTGGATCGTCGGATGGCCAGACCGCCATCTGCGTGAACGGGTGCCAGACGTGGGCCCGGTCCAGGGCCAGCAGCCGCTCATGCCGGGACGAGTCCATGCGCGCGTGCCTCCTCGAGTGCCTGGAGCGCGCGGTCGAGGTGCGCCTCCGTGTGTGCGGCGGAGAGCGCGAACCGCAGCCGGCTCGTCCCCTCGGGAACGGTGGGGGGACGGATGGGCTTCACCAGAAGCCCGCGCTCGCGCAGGAAGGCCGAGGCACGGAGCGCCCGCTCCGGAGTGCCCAGGATGACCGGCACGATGGCGCTGCGCGGCTCGGCGGCGAACCCCAGCCGGCGCAGCCCGTCCACGAAGCGCTGGATGTTCCGCCACAGGCGCGGGCGGAGCTCGGGATCGGTCTCCAGAACGTCGACGGCCACCACCAGCGCCTCGCAGAGCGCAGGCGGGAGCGTGGTGGAGAAGACGACCGAGCGCGCACGGTTCACCAGGAGATCGGTCACCGCGCGGGACGTCGCCGCATAGGCGCCGAAGGCGCCGAGCGCCTTCCCCAGGGTCCCCATCCGCACGTCCGGCCGGATCCCGGTGGCCTCGCACAGCCCCGATCCACGCGCGCCCAGCACGCCAGTGGCGTGGGCCTCGTCCACGAGCAACGCGGCGTCGGCCCGGACGCACACGGTGGCCAGGGCCTCGAGCGGTGCGAGATCGCCGTCCATGGAAAAGACTGCGTCGGTGACCACCAGCCTGCGCCGAAACCCGTCCCGCGCGAGCGCCCGCGCGACGGCCTCGACGTCGGTGTGGGGCACGACGGCCACCTCGGCACGGCTCAGCCGGCACCCGTCCACCAGACTGGCGTGGTTCAGCGCGTCGGAGACCACCAGATCCTCGCGGCCGACCAGCGCCTGGATCAGCCCCAGGTTCGCCGGGTAGCCGCCGTTGAAGACAAGGGCCGCCTCGGTTCCCTCGAACGCCGCGAGCCGGGCCTCCAGCCGGCGGTGTGCCTCGGTGTCGCCCACCACCAGCCGCGAGGCGCCCGCCCCCACGCCCCAGCGCTCGAGGCCGGCGACGAAGGCTCGCGACACCCGGGGGTCAGCGGCGAGCCCGAGGTAGTCGTTGGAGGAGAAGTTCACCAGCGACTGGCCGCCGATGCGGACCACCGGGCCCTGCGGCGAGGCGAGCGGCTCGAGGGTCCGCAGCAGCCCACGCCGGCCGAGCTCGGCCAGCTCCCCGCGTGCCCAGGCGTCGGCGATCGAGCTCACGACCCGCTGGACGTCTCGAGCTTCGGCTCGAGTGGCCGGAGGCCCGCGCCCTCGAGCAGGGCCATGTCGGCGGCGTACTCGGGGTTGCCGGTGGTGAGCAGCTTCTCGCCGAAGAAGAGGGAGTTGGCGCCGGCCATCATGCAGAGCAGCTGGGCCTCCTGGCTCATCTGCATCCGGCCGGCGGAGAGCCGGACCATCGCCGCGGGCATGAGGATGCGCGCAGTGGCGATGGCGCGCGCCATCTCCACCGGGGAGACGGGCTTCTGGTGCTCCAGCGGGGTGCCGGGAACGGCGACGAGGGCGTTGATCGGCACCGACTCCGGATGGACCTCTTGATTGGCGAGGGTGCGGAGCAGCTCGCAGCGGTCGTCCACCGACTCGCCCATCCCGAGGATTCCGCCCGAGCAGACCGAGATTCCCGCTGCCCGGACCGCGGCCAGGGTGCGCAGCCGGTCGTCGTAATCGCGGGTGGAGATGATCTCCCCGTAGAACTCGGGGCTGGTGTCCAGGTTGTGGTTGTAGGCGGAGAGCCCGGCCTCCTTGAGGCGGCGGGCCTGATCCGGGCTGAGCATCCCCAGGGTCACGCAGGCCTCCATCCCCAGGGCACGCACGCCACGGACCATCGCCAGGACCCGGTCGAACTGGGGGCCGTCCTTCACCTCGCGCCAGGCGGCGCCCATGCAGAAGCGCGTCGCACCGGCGGCCCGGGCCTTGCGCGCGGCGTCGAGCACGTCACCGGTCTCCATCAGGCGCTCGGCCTTGACCCCGGTCTGATAGCGCGCCGACTGCGGGCAGTAGGCACAGTCCTCCGGGCACCCGCCGGTCTTGATCGACAGCAGGCTGCAGAGCTGCACCTCGGGCTCGCCGAAGGTGGTCCGGTGCACCGTCTGCGCGCGGTACACCAGGTCGAGCAGCGGGAGGTCGTGGATGGCCCTGACCTCGGGGAGGGTCCAGTCGTGGCGGACCACCACCTCGGGGCTGGCCTGGACGCTCGGGACGCTCGACACGGGGACGCGACCTCCTCGGGGCTGCGGCGCGGGGAGGCCACGGTCGACGGGCCGGGGGCTGTTGTCAACCTCGAAGCGCCCGCCGGTTGACGATGTGTTCTGGTGGGCGGACACCCGGGTTGTGCTGACCCCGGCGCGGCTGCGGCGTTAAGGAGGCGGCCTCTCCGGTGGGAACGCGTCGAGGCCTCTTCTTCGGCTGGCTGGGCATGCTGATGTTCAGCGGCACGGTCGTCGCCACCCGGTTCGCCGTGCGCGAGCTGGACGCGACATTCATCGCCTGTGGCCGCGCGCTGGTCGCCGCAGCGCTCGCGGCCGCCGTGCTCCTCGCTCGCGGCGCTTCCTGGCCTCGGCGTGACCAGTGGGGACGCATCGCGCTGGTGGCCGGCGGGGTGGTGGTGGGCTTCCCCTGGCTCATCACCCTCGCGCTCCGGACGATGCCCGCGGCCCACGGGGCCGTCATCGTCGGCCTGCTGCCGATGGCGACCTCGGTGCTGGCCGTGCTCCGGGCCGGGGAACGTCCCTCGCCCGCGTTCTGGCTGGCAAGCGCCGCGGGTCTTCTCGGCATCATCGTGTTCGCCTCGACTCGCGGAGCGCACGGGCTCGGGCAGGCGGATCTCCTGGCACTGGGCGCGGTGGTGCTCGGTGGGATCGGCTACACCGAGGGCGGGCTGCTGGCCCGGGAGATGCCGGCGGCGCACGTCATCTGCTGGGCCCTGGTGCTCTCGGCGCCGTTCCTCGCGCTGCCGACGGCGTGGGTGATCTGGCGGGTCGGTCTCTCGGCGGGTCCGGTCGCCTGGCTGGCGTTCGGCTACGTCTCGGTCCTGAGCATGTTCCTCGGCTTCTTCGCCTTCTACCGGGGGATGTCGGAGGCGGGGATCGCACGGGTGAGCCAGATCCAGCTTGCGCAGCCGGTGTGCTCCCTGCTCTGGAGCGCGCTGTTGCTCGGTGAGCACATCGACGTGGCCACCGCAGTCGCCGCGGTCTTCGTGGTGGGTTGTGTGCTGGTCACCTCGCGGACGCGGGTCCGCGTCGTGTACGCCGTTCCGGAGGCCCCGTGATGTTCGCTCAGGTTCTCGCCCTCACGCTGGTCGCCACCCCGGGAGAGGCAGTGTGGAGCGAGGTGCAGGCTCGGTGGCGGCCGCGCCTGGAGCCGCTCCTCACCGAGGTGCTGGCCTTCCCTACCGTGTGGACGGACCAGAAGGCGCTCGCCGCGCAGCGCCGATGGCTCGCGCGCATCGGCCCCGAGCTGGGCTTCGTGGTGCGCGACCGGGAGACGATCACCGAGGTCGAGCTTCCCGGGCCGGAGGGTGCGCCCGTCCTCGGGCTGGTGGTGCACGGAGACCTGCAGCCGGTGACGGCTTCGGAATGGACCGTCCCGCCCTTCGCCGCCACCTTCAAGGACGGCGCGGTGTGGGGCCGGGGCGCGGCGGACGACAAGGGTCCCCTGGTCCAGGCGCTCCTGGTGATGGCGGCGCTGCGGACCTCGGGAGTGGCGCGCACCCACACCGTGCGGCTGCTGGTGGGCACGGACGAGGAGCACGGCGCGGAGGACATGGAGGCCTACAAGAAGCAGCACGCGCTGCCCGACCTGAGCCTGGTGCTCGACAGCGACTTCCCGGTGGTGGTCGGGGAGAAGGCCTGGGCGGAGTGGGTCATCCTCGCGCAGGAGCGGACCGCGCCGGCGACCGGTCCGGTGGAGGTGGTGGATCTCACCGCGGGCCAGGCGGTGAGTATCGTTCCCGACGTGGCGACGCTCACCCTGCGCTGGCGGAGCGGAACGCCGGACTGGGAACGCTGGCTGCGTCCGGTCCGGGCGACGAAGCTGCCGGCGGACACCGCGCTGGAGGTCCGGGGCACGGGCCCCGAGCGCACCGTGGTCGCTCGGGGGCGGGCGGCGCACGCGGGGACGTCGTTGAGCCGCGGGCGCAATGCGCTGGTCGCGCTCGCGGTGGCGATGCACGGTCGGCTGCCTCTCTGTGCGGCCTCGGATCTCCTCGAGTACGTCCACGCCGCGGGGCGGGACACCGCCGGGCGCGGGCTCGGGCTTCCCCCTCCCGACCCGCTCTGGGGCGCGGTGGACACGAACTTCGGGGTGCTCCAGCGCGAGGGAGAGGGGTGGTACGGGCTGCGGGTGAATCTCCGGTCGCCCCCCTCGCTGTGGGGTGACGCGCTCCGCAACCGGGTGAACGGGCACGCCCAGGCGTTCGCGGCGCGGAGAGGCGCTCGGTTCATCGCCGGAGGGCGGTTCAGCTTCGAGCCCTTCGTCATCCCGACGGATGCGCCGCTGGTGCAGCGACTCCTCGCCGCGTATGCGCGCGGCACCGGTCGACCCGCGAAGCCGGTCGTGAGCGCGGGCGGGACGTACGCGGAGCGGATGACCAATGCCGTTCCCTTCGGGATGTGGTTTCGCGAGGACGGGACCTACCCGGGGCACGCCTCGGACGAGCGGATGCCGATCCGCTCCCTCGAGCTCGGGATGCACGCCCTGGCCGAAGCCGTCGGCGACCTGGCGACGAGTCCTCCCATCGCGCACCCGCTGACGCCGGCCACCGCCCGGCCCTGAGCGTCCACGACCCGGGACGGTCGCCGCGCTCGGAAGGTCCCCGCAGAAACGGGGTGCGCAACGAGGTGTCCACCCAAACGAGGTGTCAGACACCTCGTAATAGACACCTCGTAATAGACACATCGTCATGGGCCTCTCCCTGCGTAAGAGCCCGCAGATC
>JBKPMY010000047.1:0-11924 GCA_046732375.1 Myxococcota bacterium | reverse complement strand
TCCCCGAGCCCACCACGTTCCTGTTCGAGTAGCGCCGAGGATACCTTCGAGGTGTTTGCCCGGGCGCAGGAATCGCGGTGCTTCAAAGATAGGTATGAAGCTGGATCAGCCCGGACAGTGACTGCAGCCGTCCGCCCTGGCCCGGGTAATTCCTGTACAGGATGTCGAATCGGAGCTCGGTGTGCGGCAGGCAAAACCAGTCCAGGGTCAGCCAGTAGCCAGTCGCGACCCCTGAGGTCCCACCTGTTCGCAGGATCTCCAGCGAGGGAGTGACGTGCAGGCCCTGGGTGGGCTCGATGTCCGTCTGGAGCCAGCCCACCGCGCTGAACTCCTGGGTCCCGCTGCCCAAGGTGTTCTTGGTGAACACGTCGCCTTCCAGCATGAAGGTGACGGGGAGGACGGGAGCCCAGCGCGCGAAGGCGCCGTAGGCCTGCCGTAGATAAGGCGCCGCCCCCTCGACGAAGGAATCTCCGCGAGACACCAGCGCGCTCAGACCCACGGTGGCCCTCGGCGCCACCTTGAGCTCGCCGTAGCCCGAGAACCCGCGTTCTCGATAGCCGGTGTCCGAGGCCCGGAGGTTGCCGACCATCGCCAGGACCTCGGTCCGCCAGGGGCCGCTCTGGAAGCTCGCGGCGAGCCCTGTCTGCTGTGAGATGTTGATGTCGGTCTGGGTCAGGCCCCGCACCCACGAGGTGTGCTCGACGTTGCGCAGTCCGAACGGCAGATTCACCCGGCCGAGCCGGAGGAGCACCGAGTCGTGGGCGAGCGAGAGCCCCACCCAGTACTCACGGGCCAGGAGCATCTGGGTCTGGTCGTCGTTGGTGAACACCGCCGCGGGCAAGGTCAGGATGGTGTTTCCCCAGCCGAGCGCGCCCCCGAGGCGGAATGCCCCCAGCTTCAACATCCCGCGGGCATCGAGCAGCATCTGCAGGTAGCGGGTGTCGGTCATCGTAGAGCCGTCCGCCGCCCTCGCCCAGGTGGTGAACCCCGCGCCGCGGTAGCTCACGGTCGCCAGGAGCCAGTCGGGCAGATTGACCAGGCCATAAAGGAAGCCCGCGTACCTCGGCTCCTCCTCGGGGTTCGCGCCGTATGGCATCCGGATGAGGAGTTCGGACTGCGCACGTCCGTAGGCGGTGAGGAGGCCGCCGCCGGACGGATCGGCATGGCACACGGCGCAGGCCGCAAAGTCGTGCTTGATCATCCAGGGGTAGGCCCGTGCTGCCAGCGGGAGCCCCCACGCCAGCACGGCGAGGAGCACGGCGGAGGCCCTCCACCTCCGGAGCGTGAGCATGTCTAGGGCGAGCAGCGCGTCCGGACAGGGGCGGGGAACTTGTCCGCCTGCACGTTGATGTTGGTGTTGGTGGCGCAGAACACCGTCCCTCCGGTATTCCGGTCGACGTAGGTCTGCGTCGCCGTCGCCGGCGTCCACTCCAGCATGCCGCCCACCAGCAGCGTGGGCATCGCGTCCCGGATCCCGGCGTCGAGGTCTCCGCTGGCCACCAGGTCGTCCAGGATGTCCCGTCCGACGGGCTGGATCTTCACCTGCAAGGTGATGCGGTCGATCTGTCCGGACTGAGAGACGATCGGCGCGCCGCTCGGGGGGAAGAACCGGATCTTGTGCGTCTTGTAGAAGTCTGGGCTCGCCGGGTCGAAGGTGGTCTTCACCGGAAGCGTGTTGCTCTCGTAGTCCGCGGCCTCCCAGAACATGTGGACCTCCGTACCGCCGGCGTCGAACATGCAGTCACGAAGGAGCCAGATGTCCGGATCGGCGCCAGTGATGAGGTTGGTCCCGTCGGGGACGACACCCGATTGGTACACCACGTTGGAGCCGGAGTAGGCGACCAGCTCGAACCAGGCGCGCCGGTCCTGGGCCGCGCCGCTGGGCCAGAAGTGGCCGGTGGCCACGTTGTCCAGGAGGACTCCTACCTTCTGGCCACCACCGAACGGCTCGACGCAGATCGCGGTCTGCAGGGTACTGGCGAGGAAGGCCTCCACCAGATTCTTCTGGTTGTCCCTGTCCGGGAAGTCGGTCAGCGCCAGGTCGACTGCGGGGAAGGCATGGCTATGTGTCCGCCGCAGCGGTGCCCCGGGCACGTTGGCCACGGGCTTCATCTCGGTGCTCTGGGGCATGTGACACTGGGAGCAGGTGGCCCCGCGGATCTGCTGGAAGACCGACGACTGCCACTCGGAGAACGTGCGCTCGATGTCCCCGCCCGGTGGAGCGTGGATGTCGTGACAGGCGCCGCACATCGCCGCCGAGTTGACGGTGTCCCGATCCAGGAATTCGGAGTAGCCCGCCTTGTGGGGGATGCCGTTGGTGTAGACGTCGGCGAACGAGCCCCGGAGCACCTCATCGGTGGCGAGCTTCAGCGGGTTGTTGTGCGTTCCGTCGACGCTCTCTACCGAGTGACAGAAGAAGCAAGTTACGCCGTGGAGGTTCTCGGGCACCGTGTCGAGGTTCAGCCCGTCGGTGGTCGCTTTCTCCTCCAGGGCCACCGGCGCATGGCACTGGACGCAGAAGCTCCCCAGTCCTCCGTCCGTCTCGCGCTGCCCCCGGGCGTTCATCGCCCGGAAGACCGGGTCCTTGGTGGAGTAGGCGTGCATGCTGCCGGCCCATTCGGAGTACTGGTCCGGGTGGCAGCTCTGACAGACCGCCGGATCGAGCAGCTGCGCCCGGGTGAGCATCGTCGGCCCCTCGGGCGTCGAGCTGCTCGAGCACCCGACGATCGCCGCGGCAACCAGGAAGGGAAGGAGTCGGCGGAGTTCCATGGGACTCAGCCCGGGATGCAGAAGAAGAACTCGCCGACGTCGGCCTGGTTCGTGCCGATCCAGAAGGTGATCCGCCAGACGCCGGGCATGAAGAAGTAGAGCGGCGCGACGGTGTAGGTGCCGTCCTGGTTGGCGGTGACCGAGGCGTTCACCGAGGTGCCGTGTCCATGGTCGGGCATGAAGGGGAGCACGCCCACGGTGAGCCCCGGCTGAGAGTTGCCCGCCGCGTCGGTGATCTTGATGGACCAGGTGTCGCTCCCTCGCGCCGGTGGGGCCGGGTTGGCCGAGAGCAGGACGTACTTCCGGGTGCCCGAGGTCGAGGTCACCGACAGCCCCGGGGCATAGGTCATCGCCCGTGGGTCGTTCTGGCAGGTGATGAGGTCACCCGCGTCCGGCGACGTGTTCGCCGGCCCTCCACTGCTGCTTCCGCAGCCGAGCGCGAGGGCGACCACCCACGGCCCCACCACCCAGTTGCGAGTCCTCATGGGACACCCCTCAATTCTGCGGTGCGCCGCACACCAGCCAGGTCAGCAACGCCTCCCGTTCCGGCTCCGTCGGCTTGGCCGCCGTCCCTGGCGGCATGTTGCACGCGTAGACCTGGTTCAACACCGCACTGCGCTCCGAGTAGACCTGAGTGTAAGTCTGCAGCGGCCTGCTGGCCTCCTGCCCCCCGGGAGAATGGCAGGTGACGCAGCGCAAGTTGATGATCGGCGCCACCGTTGTCTGGTAGCTCGGGACTGCCGACGGGCAGCTGGGCGGCAGGTCGTTGGGACAGGCCTCGTTCGTCCGTGGCCCCCCGCACGCCAGGAGTGCGGCGCCCAGCGCGGCGATCAGGCGAATGCCAAGGAAGCGCCATGCCAGCCCCCGGTCAGGGGACGTCGATGTAGAAGGCGACGTGTCCATGCGGTGAGTCTTCGGTCGAATCCTGGCAGTCCTCGTGGAGGTGGAAGCGGACGGTCCAGCGTCCCGCCGAGTCAAACTTGATGGGGCCGACGTCGTACACCCCTCCCGGCTTCTCGGTGGTTGCCTGGCCGGAGTTGGGGGCGGGGTGGGTGTCGTTGAGGAAGACCTCGGCGTCGACGTTGGCTCCGGTGGCTGGCTGTCCATCGGCCAGGGTAGTGGCTGTGACGGTGAAGGTCACGTTCTCGTTCCGGCGCACCGGCGTGACGGTGAACTTCACGTGGTACTTGCAGTCATCGTCGTCGGCCTCGGAGTTGTAGAGGGTCGGTCCGTAGTCCGGAGTCCCCGGCGGGACGTTGGCGTGGCAGGTGGAGATGTCCACCACCTGGGCCATCCCGCCGCAGTGCGTGTCGGCAGGGCCGCTCACTGCCCCTCCTGTGGGGCCGTCTCCTCCGCTACTGCCGCAGCCAGTGGCCAGCGCGAGCCCCATGACGACGGCGACGAGGTGAAGGCGCGCGGCGGTCACGGCATGATTCATGACCTCATCCTCCACGGGAGAAGTGCGACGATTAGACTCAGGAGAAGCACACCGTTGCCACCGGTGGTGGAGCATCCCGACTTCGGCTGTCCAGGGGGCGACGCGGGTGGAGGAGTTCCTCCGTCCGTTGTTCCTGCATCGAGGCCACCTCCGCTCGGTCCCCCGTCCGGTGGAGGACCGATCCCCAGGACGCCCTGGATCCGTTCCCAGTGGGAGGCGCAGTTTGTCGCCACCGGGCCGCAGGTCAACGGGCCGAGCAGGTCGACGAAGCTCATCATCCGCTGGAAGCTCTGGCCCCCGTTGTCGCTGTACCCAACACTGAACCCGTCCAGTCCCATGTCTCCGCAGGCGAAGATCCGCGGAGTTCCAGACCGCTGTCCGAGACAGCGGAAATGCGGTCCGGGATGATTGGTGAAGCTGGTCTCGCCCGGTGCTCTCACGTACAGCGTCCCGGCGAGTGTACCGAGATAGAGGGTGCCGTCGTCCGCGCGCAGGAACGAGGAGAACTGGCCGGTGATGGTCAGAGCGGTGTCGAACGACTGACCACCGTCGGTGGTGATGACCACTGAATCGGATAGACCTCCGTTGGTCACTCGGAGGTAAACGATGTCCGCATCCTGGGGGTCGATGCCCATGATGAGCGGCTCCGTGCCGCTCGGGATGCTCATGGCATGGGGCGTCCAGTGGGCGCCGTAGTCGTCGCTTCTGGCCAGCATGGCCCCGCTCCCGGAGCTGTTGATGCTGGTCACGTAGACGACCCCCGGAGATGACCGAGACAGCTCGACGCCCGTGATCAGCCCGCTGCTCGTGTACACGGGGGGATCGACGAAGGTCTTGCCTCCGTCGTGGGATGCGACGACGTAGTAGCCGCTCACGTCGATGACGACCGCGAGCACCAGGGTGGCATCGGTCGGATCCGGAAAGAAGTCGCCGACCGGTTTGCCAGTGATGACGCCTCCGGAGGGCGGCCAGGTGCAGGCGTCGTCCTCCGAGCGGGTGACCTCGCGAGACAGAGCGATCATCGCGCCGTCAGCGGTCAGATGGTAAAAGCTCACGTTGTCCTGGGTGAGCGCAGCCGAGGAGCCCTCCGTCACCCAGGGCTCGCAGGCGTACCGCCAGGTCGCCCCGTCGTCCTCGGAGACGAGCAGCCCGAAGTTGGCGCCGACCTGGATCCGATGAGGTGCGTTGGCCGGGAAGTGGATGCTGAATTCGTCGGGGAACGCGCCGTTGCCGCGGGCTTCCGGAGCGAGGCCGACGACGACCAGGATCGCCAGGAAGAGCCCCCGCTGTCCGATGGGGCGTCCTCGATAGCGCCGCATGGTCTCAGGCTCCAGCTGCTGGGTTCGACCCGCCAGTGCCGGAGGCGGGCCGAACGGAAGGTACGTCGCCCGCGCCTCGCGAGCATCGCCCTAGGGGAGCGGAGCGGACCTCCGTCGCCCGAAAAGCCACCCGAGCAGCGCCAAGATGGGGAGAAGGCCAGCGAATGAGCCGGGCGCTGCGCTGCAACCGCTCTTCTCGTTGACGGTGACCGTGGCGGCGGCCGACTTGGTCGGGTCGAGGATGCTCGTGGCGACCACGTGGTAGGTGCCGGTGTTGTTGCCGGTGAAGACACCCGTTTCCGTCACCGAGCCGCCACTCGGCTCCTGGACCGACCACTTCACGCCCGCGGTCTTGGCCGCACCATCGACGGCGGCGGTGAACTGAGTGGTCTGGCCGGTCTCGATGGTGGCGCTGGTCGGGGAGACGGCGACGGCGGAGAAGAGCCGGATGACCATGAAGCCGTTGTCCTGGGACGTGGTCCACACGTCGCCGGCGTCCATCCCGCGGTCCTTGGGGAAGCTGGGCTTCGAGGTGGACCAGTCGTACATCCGCACGAACCCGGGCGTGGTGTTCGTGTTCGCGTACTGGGAACCGGGAAGCACCTTGGTCCCCTGGGCCGGTGGCTTGAAGTAAGCCATCTCCTTGATGTTCGCGATGTCGTGAATGTCCCAGAAGCGAAGTCCGGCAGCGAAGCAGTTGCATGCCAGGATCTTCGCATTGTCGGCGTCGTCGACCTGACAGTAGTGGCAGGAGTGGGCGAAGAAGAACGGCGTGGTGGTGTCCACGACGCCGCCGTCCGGCAGCGGGGTGCGCTGCCCGACGATCGGAGCGGTGGAGATGTCCGTGCAGTTGGCCGGCTCCGCAACGCCGAGTCGGATCTCCGCCGCCACCGTCGGATGCGCGGGGTCGGAGATGTCCATCAGGCGCGGGAACCCGTTGGCAGATTTGCCCGCGGCGCACGTGCCCGGGAAGATGCCCCCCCCGGCCTCGTCGGCAAAGACGATGTAGGGCTTTCCGGCGATGGTGACCGGGAGCGCGTTCTGTGCACCGATGCTGCCGTCGTCCCAGGTGAGGAAGCTGATCACGCGATAGCTCGGGTTGGGGCGGCGCTGCTGGAAATCACTGACGTCGAGGACGGCGAACCCGTTTTGAGCTGCCGTACCCGGCACACCCGTGCCCCCCACACCGAACATGGTGATGTAGGCGGTGTTCCCGTCCTTGCTGAACTCGAGGTCGTGCAACGTCGAGAGTGGCAAGTCCTGAGGAC
Source organism: Myxococcota bacterium (assembly GCA_046732375.1). Lineage (GTDB taxonomy): Bacteria > Myxococcota > Myxococcia > Myxococcales > Myxococcaceae > RPRB01. The sequence continues at coordinate 5,130 of JBKPMY010000047.1, read as the reverse complement.
CGGGAGTGCCTCCATCCAGGAGGTTGAAGGTGAAGATGCCGCCGGGAATCGCGGCCGGCGCGGTCGGGTCATCCACGGCGACAGCCACGATGCTCGGCGTGGCGCGGAGGGGAGTGATGTAGAAGGTCTTCCCGTCCGGCGCCCACTGACCGCTGTGGCCGAAGCTGCCCGGGATCTTCACGTCGCTCTTGGGAGTGGGGTTCTTGCAGTCAGTGGAGATGTCGTAGACCGAGAACCCATCGGCCGGAGATTGCGCGTTGAGTGGCCGCTGGCCTCCTCCGAGGAGCTGGCGGGCCGGATTCACCTTCAGCGATTCCCAGGGGTCGATCATCGCGGAGGCGGTGAGCCAGGCCGTGGGCGTCGGATGCGTGGGGTCGCTGACGTCGACCACCACCGAGCCGGGGTTGGCCTCGGGGGGCACTCCAGGTGGGTTGGGGGCACCAGGATGCCGCTGGTCGAAGTACGCGCAGTTCTTCCACGCGGTCAGCTGCCAGCTCGCGCCCTCGCCCTGGTACTGGCCCACCAGGTCGGTGTTGCAGGTGAAGCCCTGCATCGGGAGGCCGGCGTCTCTCTCGTCTGCCGTCGTCTGACCGGAGTACCCGTGCTCGGGGCGATCCGTGGGGCGGCACGTCGCGGACGGTGTCGCGGCGGTCGCCGCCCGCGGGAGGACAGCGAGGACGGACAGCGCCAGACTCGCAACCTTCACTCGGCTCATCGGCCCCTCCGTGATCGACAAGGCTCCTGATCTTCGATGCCCGCGATTCCGCCCTCCGCTAGTTGCGAGCGCAACAATCGGAGCGACCGGACGGTCGGCACGTCTACCAACCGTGCACCGTTGACGTCGCACGCGTTCTTGCGGCGGTGAGCGGAGTCTTGCGTGTCGCGACGCGTCGGCAGCCAGCGGCTCAGGACCCTGACGCGTCGCGGTAGCTCCGGGGGGTGACCCCGGTCACCAGTCGGAAGGCCTGGGCGAAGTGGCTCGGGCTGGCGAAGCCGCAGGCGAGCGCGACCTCCAGAACGCTCGAATCCGGCTGGGAAAGCAGCTGCTTGGCACGCTCGATCTTCCGGCGCGTCACGTACTGATGGGGGGGCAGCCCGGTCACGTCCTTGAAGCGTCGGACGAGCTGGAAGGTGCTCATCCCGGCGATCGCCGCGAGGTCGCGGAGCCTGATTTGCTCCCCGAGGTGCTCCTCGACGTAGTCGAAAAGTCGACGCAGGGTCACCGAGCCGAGCCCTGCCGTTCCCTTGCGCTCGCTGAGGGCGGGAACCTGGGTGCGGAGGAGCTGGGCGGCCACCGCTGCTCCGAGGGTCTCGCCGTACAGCGGGCCGCTCGGATTGTCTGTCCGGACTTCCTCTGCCAGGGCCAGGAGCAGCTCGTTCAGCAGGGGATTCCGTGCCCGGAACATCGGCCGCAGCTCGCGAGGGGCAGGAAGGTGAGCGTCGCTGGCGATCTCCTCCACCACTCGTGGGTTCAGGAATGCGGCGACGATCCGTCCCTGGCGATCACGCCGGATGGAGAACGGCATCGTCGCCGGGAAGATGCAGATGTCACCTGGGACGCACTCTCCGACCTTGCTGGTTCCCGCGCACCAGAAGCGGGTGATCGCCGGCCCGTCGAGGTGGGCCACCAGGCGGTGGTCCGGAAGAGCAGTCTCCGGGATCTCGGCGGGTCCGGTCACGTGCACCAGGTCGACGCGGATGGCGTCCCAGCGATCGCCGCTGGAGATCACAGTCCGGAGGCCGGGAACCGGTTCCAGGGGTCTCGTCGCGAGTCGCGACCACTCGACGCCGGGGGAAACCATGGACCCTCCAGGCCAACCGACCGGCGGAGTATCCATGCGGGGAGCCGGTGACGTCCAGCGACGCGAGCCGGCGCTGTCCAACCGCGTTGCGTGCTGACGCAAGGACCGCCACTGGCAACGCGACGCGGTTGCCTTGTACCCTCCCGCGCCCGGGAGGTAGGGCAAGGCCATGACGAGCCCCCAGGTCGCGTTGCCCGCGCCGAGCTCGAGAACCCGGCGACCTTTCGATTTCCGGATCCCGATCACCCTCTGCGTCATCGCGGTGCTGTGCGGATTCTTCTGGATCGGCTCGCGCTATCCCTCGTTGCAGGGAAAGGCCAGCGCCGACCCCAACGAAGCGCTGTCCACCCCGCTTGGATTCGAGCGCTTCTTTCCCGAACCGGCCGCGGACCAGAGGCTGAAGCACATCGCCTGGACCGCGGTGGAGTGGGGCATCACCAACCGCCAGGGCATGACCTACGGCCTGCTGCTCGCCGCGGCGATGATGACCGTCCTCCCGCTGCTTCGCCGGCGCCCGGGTGGGAAGCTCGCCGGGGCGCTCCAGGGAATGGTGATCGGCACGCCGCTCGGGGTGTGCGTGAACTGCGCCGCGCCGATCGCCCAGGGGATGATCAAGGGGGGAGGGCGGGTGGAGACCGCGCTGGCCACGCTGGTCAGCTCCCCGACATTCAACGTCATCGTTCTGGGGATCGTCTTCACCCTCTTTCCCTGGTACCTCGCAATCCTGAAGATTCTGGCCGGCGTCGTCATCGTGCTGGTGGTGGTGCCCTGGCTGGCCCGGCTCGCCGAGCGCCCTGGCTGGTCCCGGCCGCAGCCGGTCGAGGCGCGGCTCCCGGGGCTGCACCTGTTCCAGAAGCTGGAGGCTCTGCTCGGTACCCCACAGCTCGCCGCCGAGACGGAGAGGCCACCGCCACGCGGCCCGTTCCGCGCGCTGGGATGGGTGGTGCTCCACTACCTTCGCAACCTGGGGCGGGTCCTGATCACCGCGCTGCCCCTGATGCTGCTGGCCGGAGTGCTCGGGGCGATCCTGGTCGAGCTCCTCCCCTGGAACGTCCTCAACCATCTCTCACACGTCGAGGGCGGTGCGGCGAACGCGGCGGTGCTGCTCCTGGCCGGAGTCTTCGGCGTGTTGCTCCCGGTTCCGATGGCATTCGATGTCGTCGTCTGCTCGGTGCTCCTCGGGGCCGGGATGCCGGTGCCGGTGGTCGCCGTGCTCCTGGTGACGCTCGGGTCGTACAGCATCTACGCCTGGAGCTTGCTGGGCACGACGCTCTCCTGGCGGGTGGGAGGCGTGGCCGCTGCGGCAATCCTGGCGACGGGGGTGCTGACCGGTGTGGTGGCCGGGGTCGTCGACCACTGGAACGACCTGCACCAGGCGCGGAAGACCGCCACGCTCGCGGCTCTTCCCGCCGCCCGTCCTGCGGCGCCGGCCCTCCCGGTAGGGCGGAGCGCGGCCGCGCTCAAGGCCCTGGCGCCCGCCGCGGCACCTGCCCATCGGGTGTTCTCCGACGCCAACATCGAGGTGTGGGCCGCGCCGTTCGAGGGAAACGCGGCGAGGGGCGAGCGGCTCTTCCATCGCCTGGACGGCACGACGGTCGGCTTCAAGCGGCTGCCGCTGCCCGCGCTCTACGAGACCATGGCCCCGGGCCCGATGCACCTCGGACCACTCGCCGCCGGAGACGTGAACGATGACGGATGGCCCGACGTCGCAGTCGGAACGTCCTTCGGAGTGTTCCTCTACGTCAACCTCGGCGGTCGGTTCGAGCTCCAGGAGATCGACTTCCCGGCGATGCGCTCCTGGCGCATCTGCGACGTGGCGCTGGTCGACCTCGACGGTGACGGTGCTCTCGACCTGTACTTCTCGGCCTGGATGCACGGGGGCCACGTCCTGTTCAATCGGGGCGGGTCGTTCTCCCAGAGTGCGCAGCTGGAGCTGCCGCGCGGCGGAGAGATCTGCGCCGCCTCCACCGCCTTCGCTGACGTCGATCGCGATGGCCTGCTGGACATCGTCACCGGCGCGGCGACCTTCGAGTCCTGGTACTTCTACCCGGAGCAGGCGGTGAACCGGCTGTGGCACAACCGCGGCGGAGGGCGGTTCGAGCCCGAGCCGCTGCCAGGTCCGGAGGGGGACACCCTCTCGCTCCTCTTCACCGACCTGGACGGGGATGGCTGGCCGGATCTCCTGGTGGGAAACGACTTCGACGAGCCGGACCGGGTCTACCTGAACGACCACGGGAAGCTCCGCGCGGTGAAGGCCGCCGGGTCACCGCTTCCCTTCTCGGGGATGACCACCATGTCCTTCGACACCGGGGACCTGGACAACGACGGGAAGCCCGAGCTGTACGTCGGGCAGATCGCCATGGGGAAGATGAACGAGCTCCCAAAGCGGCTCGCTCCGCCGGTGATGAGCTGCGGGATCTACACCGAGATGGCGGACATCTCCCGATGCACGGCGCTGGCCCGCTTCCAGGCGGCGGTCACCCGCGGTCGCGACACCTGGACGGTGGGGGTCTGCGACGAGCTGAGCGATCCGGCCGAGCGCCGGGACTGCGCCGTCATGGCCTATCACTGGACGCGGATCCTGCTCCGCATCCCGAGCTCCAGCGCCGACAAGCGGGCGGTGCTCGACGAGTGCGCGAAGGTCCCGGCGGACTTCACCCTGCTCCGCGACGTGTGCGACTCGATGGTCCACAGCCCGATGGACCACAACCAGAGCCACAAGGTCTTCACCGACGAGCTGCCCTCGGTGGCGCACCACAACCTCATGTTCACCGCCGACGGCAAGCGCTGGAGCGACGCGACCGACCGGTGGAAGGCCGGGTACGGAGGATGGAGCTGGAACGCTCGCTTCGCCGACGTCGACAACGACGGCTGGCAGGACCTGTTCATCGTCCAGGGCACCCGCCTGCGGCTCTACAACCCCTCGAACGTGCTCTACCGCAACCAGCGCGGGACCCGGATGGAGGAGGTCACCCGCGCGGACGGTCTCGAGGACCACCTGCCCACCGCAGCCTCGCTCTTCCTCGACTACGACGAGGACGGTGATCTCGACATCCTCACTTATCCCTTCCAGCTCACCCCGGTGATGTGGCGCAACGAGAAGCCCGCCGGCGCCGCGCTGGAGGTCCGCCTCGACGACCAACGAACGGCCAACCGCTCCGGTGTGGGGGCCAGGGTGCGCATCCACTCCTCCGACGACCGTCTCCAGATGAGGGAGATCAAGGCCAGCGGCGGCCACCAGTCCCACGACGTCCTGGTGGCCCGGTTCGGTCTGGGCGACTGGAAGGACGTCGCCTCGATCGACGTGCTTTGGCCGGACGGTGACACC
>JBKPMY010000046.1:0-7050 GCA_046732375.1 Myxococcota bacterium | reverse complement strand
GTCGTGTCCGCAGCTGAGGCCGTGGGACGGAGGAGGAGGCTCGATGATGCAGCTGCGAGAGGAACCTCGACGTCGAGGCCAGGGCCTCGCACTCAGCCCGCCTCGACGCTCAGCCCGAGATTTTCATGGAACCGGCGAGCCCCCTCGACCGTGACCCGCCGCGCGCGTGTGTCGGCCTTGCGCCGCACCCACCCGACCTCCAGCAGGCCCTGAGTGAGGGCGATGCCGAGCGGCCCGGCCACGTGGTCGCGCCGCTCGGTCCAGTCCAGGCAAGCGTGTCCCTCGAGCTGGCCATCCGTGTCCTCGAGCAGCCCGAGGGTCGCGCCCGTTCGACGCCCGGCGGTGGTGAGGATGAACCGGGTGCCTTCCCGGCGGACCAGTCGTCGCTCCACCAGGGCATCGGCCAGTCCGACGCCGAGCTCGCCCGCGAGATGCCGGTAGCAGGTTCGCGCCCGGCGGAACGCTGCCTCGCCCGGGTCGAGGCTCGCGCTCCGGGCCGGGCGGATGGTGAGCAGGGACAGGCTCTCGAAGGCGCGCGCGACGCCATCACCGGCCAGCCGGTGATAGCGGTGCCGCCCGTGCTGCTCCACGCGGAGAAGGCCGCCGCGAGTGAGCAGGGCCAGGTGCTCGCTCCCCGTCGAGGGCGAGACACCGGCGATGCGAGCCAGCTCGGTCGCCGGGCGTGCCTGTCCGTCCATGAGTGACGAGACGATCGAGACCCGCGCCGGCTCCGACAGCAGGGCGGCGACGGCGGCGATGTCCAGGCGGCTCGCGGTGCGAAGGTCGGCCATGGCTCCGAAACCCTAGCCCCGGGGCGGTCGCGATGCTTCGGTCGTGGCCGAATCGTCATGCGGACGTCCCTGACGCCCCGGAAGATCCAGGGCGATCCTCGTCGGGAGCCGCTCGGGGAGAGGCTCAGCTCTTCCGGATGTCGACCAGCCGGCCCCGCTCGCCGATCCAGCGCTTGCGGTCGAAGGCGGACCGGTTCTTGTTGCAGACCACCTGGAAGGCGGTGGACCCGCCGCGCTCGGCGATGATCACCGACCAGGCGAGGAAGATCTCCCAGAGCCGGAACCACCGCTCGCCGTAGCTCTTCACGACCGTGTCCCGGTTGCTCAGCCAGTTCCGGTACCAGCGGTCGATGGTGAGCGAGTAGTGGATGCCGATGTTCTCCACGCTGTGGATCTCGAAACCGGCCCGCTCGAGGTTGTTGCACACGAAGCTCAGCGGCATCGAGGCATCCGCGCCGGGGAACACGTACTTCGACATGAACATCCCCCAGGTGAAGTCCTCGGCCGTCCAGTTGCGGCGCAGCCCGGCGATCTGAAGGAAGAGGATGCCGTCGTCCTCCAGCATGCTGTTCAGCTGCCGCATGAATGTCTGGAACTTCCGGATCCCGACGTGCTCGGCCATCTCCAGCACGGTGATCTTGTTCCACGTCTCGCGGGGGATGTCGCGGTAGTCCAGCGTCAGGATCCGCGCCTTGTCGGCGAGCCCCTTCTTCGCGATCCGATCGGTGCCGAACTCCGCCTGGCGCGCGGCCAGCGTCACGCCCGTGGCGTCAGCGCCGTGGTGCTCGGCCATGTGCGCCACCAGGGTGCCCCAGCCGCAGCCGATGTCGAGCAGCCGCTCACCGGGCTTGACCTGGATCTTCTTCGCCACCACCTCGAGCTTCCGGCGCTGAGCATCCTCGAGGCTGTCGCTCGGGTTCTCGAAGAACGCCGAGGTGTAGATCATGATGTCGCCGAGGAACGCGTTGAAGAAGTCGTTCCCCCGGTCGTAGTGACCGGTGACAGTCTTCCGGTCCGCAGCCTGGGTGTGGATGAGCACTGAGGGGATGAACCCGCCGACCAGGAACTTCACCTGCTCCCAGGTGAGCCGGTAGCCGATCACGTCCTCCTTGCGCCGGAAAAAGGCCTGCAGATCTCCGCTGACATGCAGCTCGCCACTGACGTACTTCTCCACGAAGGTGGCCATCGGGAGCTTCTTCCCGTTGGGGGTGGCGAGGTCGATGGAGGCGGCCGCGGAGGGCTGCAGGGCTGTGGTCATGGAGGCTCCTGGTGCGGGATATCGAATGAATGGGGCCGCACCCACGAGAGGGGCGGCCCCTTTGGTAAAGAACCCAGACTATCAGCGTTGTTGCGCCGACGTTGTCGAAAGTTTAGCCGAGACCTACGACGGCGGGCCTAGAACGCCAGCAGGATGAGCGGAGCAATGCTCCAGCTCTTGTAGGGAGTGTCGAGGATCGTGTCGTACCCCACGCTCACTCCGAGCGCGAAGGACGGGCTGAAGAACACGATGAACCCGCCCCCCGCCCGGAGCGCCAGCCCGCCCGCGGAGTACCCCAGCGGGCCACCCACGTGCCCGTACCCGATTCCCCCCTCCACGTACGGCCCGAAGTTCCCAAGAGGCAAGGTGACGCGGAGCCCGGCGAGCCCCGTGTAGACGCTCCAGTCGGAGCTCCAGTTTCCCTGGGCGATGATGCCCGGCGTGAGGATGACCGGGCCGAGGTCGAAGCCGTAGCCGCCCACCACGCCGAGGCTGAAGCCAGCGCTTCCGGTGGAAGGGATGAAGACGCCGGGGGCGATGATGAATCGGGGCCCCACGGCGTAGCGGCGGACGAGGCTGGGCTCCGGGGCTGGCTCGGCTTGCGGGACGTCCCCCTGGGCCACGGCGACGGAGGACAGGAGCAGCAGCAGGGACACGGCCGGCCGGACGGGGATTCCCATGGCGCCGGAGCCTGCCCGTCCCGCCACCGACCGGCAATCGGACGTTGTACCCACTCCCGGGCAGCGCAAGAGTCGGGGCCTCCATGAACCCGGTGGCCCTGTTCATCCCCTGCTACGTGGACCAGCTCTACCCGGCGGTGGGGCTCGCGACGGCGCGCGTCCTCGAGCGGCTCGGAGTCCCCGTCGAGTTCCCGGAGGGGCAGACCTGCTGCGGCCAGCCCATGGCCAATGCCGGGGCCGTCTCGGCCGCCGCGCCGGTGGCCCGTCACCACCTCGACGTCTTCGAGCGCTACGCCCAGGTGGTCTGCCCTTCAGGGAGCTGCACCGCCATGGTGCGGCACCACTATGCCGACGTCCTGCCGGGGGATCCGCGGGTGGAGACGGTGGGCGGGCGCACCTACGAGCTGTGCGAGTTCATCACCGACGTGCTCGGCGTGCGGCGCATCGCGGGGGCCTTCCCCAGGCGGGTGGGCCTCCACCAGAGCTGCCACGGGCTCCGGGAGCTCCGTCTGGGGAGCGGCAGCGAGCGGATGATCGAGCCCTGGGACAAGGTGCGCTCGCTGCTGGCGACCCTGGAGGGCATCGAGCTCGTGGATCTCACCCGGCCCGACGAGTGCTGCGGTTTCGGCGGCATCTTCTCGGTCGACGAGTCGGCGGTCTCCGGGGCGATGGGACGGGACCGGGTGGCGGACCACGCCCGGGCCGGGGCCGAGGTGGTGACCGCGGTGGACATGTCCTGCCTCATGCACCTGGAGGGGATCGCACGCCGGGGGCGCTCGCCGCTACAGTTCCTGCACGTGGCCCAGGTGCTCGACACGGCCATGTCCGCCACGACCGAGGCCCGGGGCTCGGCGGCATGAGCAGGGGTTCAGCGGCTGCGGACCCGGTGGGGCCAGGGGAGCGGCTTCGGGCAGTCGCAGTGCGCGACCCGCTGGCACCGCCAGGGGAGCTCCCCCAGGGTCTGCCCGGCGCAGATCCGCCCGCACTGCTCGATGGCGGTGGGGCAGGGGTGTACCAGCGGCTCGGCCATCAGCGTCGCCGCCACCAGCACTGCGACGATGAGGATGGTGGCGACCAGCGCGATGCGTGCGTTCCGGCTCACGGGAAGCTCTCGAGGATAGCCATCCCGACCCTCGCTCGTTTCGTTCACCGTTGCACCCCGGAGGCCCCGGGATGAAAGTCCGGCGGCCGCCATGAACGCCCACGCTCGCGCAGCAGAGCGGCTGGTCCGGGACGACGCCCGCCTTCACTGGCACGACGCCGCGGTGTGGCAGGTGCGCAGCAAGCGCGACCGAGCCGCCCGCGCCGTGCCCGACTGGGAGGCGCTCCGGGACGCGGCCTCGCGAATCAAGCTCCACACCCTCTCCCGGCTCTCGGAGTACCTCGAGGAGTTCGAGCGCAAGGCCCTGGCCCTGGGCGCCCAGGTGCACTGGGCGGCCGACGCGGCGGAGCACAACGCCATCGTCCTCGGGCTCCTCCGGGAGCGAGGGGTGACGCGTCTGGTGAAGAGCAAATCGATGCTCACCGAGGAGTGCCACCTCAACCCGGAGCTGGAGCGCGCCGGCATCGAGGTCATCGACACCGACCTCGGCGAGCGCATCGTCCAGCTGGCCCACCAGCCGCCGAGCCACATCGTGCTGCCCGCGGTGCACATGAAGCGCGAGGAGATCGGCGAGCTCTTCCACCGGACCATCGGAACCCCCGGAGGCCTCTCCGATCCCAAGCAGCTCACCGAGGCGGCGCGCCAGCACCTGCGCCAGAAGTTCATGGCCAGCCAGGCCGGTCTCACCGGGGTAAACTTCGCCATCGCCGAGACCGGCGGCTTCGTGGTCTGCACCAACGAGGGAAACGCCGACCTCGGGGTGTCCCTCCCGCCGATCCACATCGCCTGCATGGGGCTGGAGAAGCTGATTCCGCGGGCCGCCGACCTCCCGGTGTTCCTCCGCCTCCTCGCCCGCAGCGGCACGGGCCAGCCGATCACCACCTACACCTCGCACTTCCACGGTCCCCGGCCGGGGGGCGAGCTGCACATCGTCCTGGTGGACAACGGCCGGAGCACGCTCCTCGCCAGCGAGACCCACCGGCGGGCGCTGTGCTGCATCCGCTGCGGGGCCTGCATGAACACCTGCCCGGTCTACCGGCGCAGCGGTGGCCACAGCTACGGCACGACGGTGCCCGGCCCGATCGGCTCGGTGCTGTCGCCCGCGGCCGATCCGGTGCGCAACGCGGCGCTGCCCTTCGCCTCCAGCCTCTGCGGCTCGTGCAGCGACGTCTGCCCGGTGCGGATCGACCTCCACAGCCAGCTCCTCGCCTGGCGCCGGGAGCTCGACGTTCGCGGTCTCACCCCCGCGGCGAAGCGGCGCGGCGTTGCCGTGGCGAGCTTCGTCCTGCGCCGGCCGTGGATGTACCGGCTGGCCGGGAAGATGGTCCGGTTCTTCGGCCGGCTCCTCCCGGCGGGGCTCCTCCGCACGCTCTCGGGTGCGTGGGGGCGCGAGCGCGAGGTCCCCGCGCTGCCCGCTCGGAGCTTCCGCGAGGAGTGGAGGGGACGCCGTGCGCTCTAGCCGCGAGAAGGTGCTCGAGCGCCTGCGGCAGGCGCGCCCCCCGGCGGTGGCGCTCCCGGAGGTGGTGATGTCGCCCGTCCGCTTCGACGACCTCCCCGCGCGATTCGCCCAGAGCGTGACCGACGTGGCCGGCTCGTGCCTCCGCGTCGCGAGCATGGCCGAGGCCGCCGCGGCGGTCCGTGGGCTACCGGCCGCTCAGTCGGCCCGGCAGATCGTCTCCCTGGTTCCGGAGGTGCTGCCGGGAACCGTAACTCTCGACTCGGTGGACGATCCGCACGCGCTCGAGGGAGTGGATCTGGCGGTCGTTCCCGGGGAGTTCGGGGTGGCGGAGAACGGCGCGGTGTGGCTGACCGACGCGGTCCTGAAGCAGCGCCGTGCGGTCCTCTTCGTCACCCAGCACCTGGTTCTGGTGGTTCCAGGGAAGGAGCTGGTGCACACGCTCCACGACGCCTATGCCCGCCTTCGCCTCGGCGCCGCGGGCTTCGGGCTCTTCATCGCCGGGCCGTCGAAGACCGCGGACATCGAGCAGGCGCTGGTCATCGGCGCGCACGGGGCCCGCTCGGCCACCATCGTCCTGGTGGGATAGGGCGCGCACCTCGGCTGGCCCGGCGGCTGCACTCCGCGCCCGTCCGGGGTGCCCGCGATCTTCGTCGACGCCGGGCCGCTCGCCCCAGAGCAGAATAGGCCCGGGGCACGCTCAGCGGAGCTCCGGGGGAGGACGCCACACGTGAGGGCTGCATCGTCCCGTCTCGTCTGCGCCGCGGCGCTCGCCGCCACGGCGCTCGTCGCCTGCAAGGGCAAGCCGCCTGGCCCGGCCCAGGCCCCGCTCCAGCCGCTCCCGCCACCGCCCGCGCTCACCATCGCCCCGGAGGCGCTCCCGACCACCGGCCTCACGGTCGTGGCTTCCCGGCCGCACGAGGTGGTGGGCGCGGACGCACGGCCGACCATCACCTTCTCCCGGCCGGTGGTGGCGCTCATGTCCGTCGAGGAGCAGAAGGCGCTCGCTCCCCCCGCCTCGCTGAGCCCCGCAGTGGAGGGAGAGTGGCGGTGGATCGGCTCGGCGAGCGTGGAGTTCGTTCCCAAGGCGCCACTGCCCTTCGCCACCCGGTTCACCGTCACCGTCCCGGCGGGCCTCAAGGGCGTGGATGGCTCCTCGCTCAAGGAGGCCTTCAGCTGGTCCTTCGACACCCCCGCTCCGAAGCTGGAGGCGGCCACGCCGGCCACCGGCTGGCGCTGGGTCCAGCCCTCGCAGGACATCGTCCTGGTCTTCAACCAGGCGGTCGTCGAGCCGGAGAAGTCCATCTCGGTCCGGGTTGGACCCGAGGGCACCTCCTGGCCCTTCACCGTGAGCAGCCGGCCGGCTCCCGCCGCGCCCGAGGAGGTGGAGCGTCCGGGGAAGGACCTCTTCGCCAGCCGGCGCACGGAGATCACGGTGAAGCTGGGCAAGCCCCTCCCCCTCGCCACCGACGCCGAGCTGGTGGTCGCCACCACCCTGCGCGCCAAGGAGGGACCGCTCACCCTCGCCCAGGAGGTCCGCCTGCCGTACCGCACCTACGGCCCGGCACGCGTCGAGGGCATGCGGGCCTGCCACGGCGGCTACGACTGCCCCTTCGGCCCGCTCATCATCGAGAGCACCAACCGGCTGGACGTCGCCTCGCTGAAGTCGCGCCTGAAGATCCAGCCAACGGTGGAGATCGACTGGGACCACACCGCCAGCCACGACCCGTATGGCGTCGAGCGGAAGAACCCCTACACCGCGG
>JBKPMY010000045.1:0-23746 GCA_046732375.1 Myxococcota bacterium | reverse complement strand
GGCGGACCGCGACACACTCCGCTCCAACGCCGATGCGCTGGGGCGCCAGGCGCAGCGGCTGGCGCAGCTGGTGGGCGAGCTGCTGGACGTGACCCGCATCCAGCGGGGACGGCTGGATCTCCACCGCGAGCCAGTTCGCCTGGACACGCTGGTGCAGGAGGTGTGCGCGCGGTGCACGCCGCTCCTCGACGCCGGCCAGAACCGGCTCACCCTCGACCTCGAGCCGGGGGTGCTGTGCGTGGTGGATCCCTCGCGCTTGGACCAGGTCCTGGTGAACCTCCTGGGCAACGCTGCCCGGCACGCGCGTGGCGCGGAGATCCAGGTGAGCCTCTGGACCACGGCGGACGAGACCTGTCTGCGCGTCCGGGACTCCGGCCCGGGCATCCCCGAGGCGGTGCGGAGCCGGCTGTTCGAGCCGTTCGCCCGCGCTCCCGGGGCGGCGCCCGGCCTGGGGCTCGGCCTCTACATCACCCGGGAGATCGTCGAGGCCCACGGGGGCCGCATCGAGATGAGCACGGCCCGCGGGGAAGGAACGGCGTTCACCGTCCATCTCCCGCGGGCCACGCGCGTGCCCGCGCGATCGACCAGCGAGGCTCCCGCGGCCTAGTAATCCATGTCCTCGCCGCCGTAGTCCGGCGCACCGGCCCCTGCGCCGCTCTTGCCCCTCTTCTTGGGCTTCTCGGCGACGATGGCCTCGGTGGTCAGGAGCAGCGACGCGACGCTGGCGGCGTTCTGGAGGGCGGTGCGCTCCACCTTGGTCGGGTCGATGACGCCGGCCTTCTCCAGATCCTCGTAGGTCTCGGTCCGGGCGTTGAGGCCGAAGGCGCCCTGCCCTGCCCGGACCTTGTCCAGCACCACCGCCCCCTCGAGGCCCGCGTTCTCGGCGATCTTCCGCAGCGGCTCGGAGAGGGCGCGCTTGACGATGTCCACCCCGAACGTCTGCTCCCCCGGGGCCTTGAGGGCGTCGAGGCCGGGCAGGGTCCGGATGTAGGCCACGCCGCCGCCGGGGACGATTCCCTCCTCGACCGCGGCGCGGGTGGCATGCAGCGCATCCTCCACGCGGGCCTTGCGCTCCTTCATCTCCGTCTCGGTGGCCGCGCCGACCTTCACCACCGCGACGCCGCCCACCAGCTTGGCCAGGCGCTCCTGGAGCTTCTCCCGGTCGTAGTCGCTGGTCGTCTCCTCGATCTGGGCGCGGATCTGCTTGATCCGGCCCTCGATCTCGGCCTTCTTCCCCGCGCCGTCGATGATGGTGGTGTTGTCCTTGTCGATCTTCACCCGCTTGGCGCGGCCGAGGTCGTTGAGGGTCAGGGTCTCGAACTTGATGCCCAGCTCCTCGCTGACCACCGTGCCACCGGTGAGGACGGCGATGTCCTTCAGCATCTCCTTGCGGCGGTCACCGAAGCCCGGCGCCTTCACCGCGGCCACGTTGAGGACCCCGCGGAGCTTGTTCACCACCAGGGTGGCGAGGGCCTCGCCCTCCACGTCCTCGGCGATGATCAGGAGCGGCTTGCCCGAGCGAGCCACCTGCTCCAGCAGCGGGATGAGGTCCGCCATCGCGCTGATCTTCCGCTCGCTGATGAGGATGAAGGGGTCGTCCAGCTCGACCTCCATCCGCTCGCGGTTGGTCACGAAGTACGGGCTGACGTAGCCGCGGTCGAACTGCATGCCCTCCACCACGTCGAGGGTGGTCTCCAGGGACTTCCCCTCCTCGACGGTGATGACGCCCTCCTTGCCCACCTTCTCCATCGCGTCGGCGATGATGTTCCCGATGGTCTCGTCGCCGTTGGCGGAGATGGTGCCGACCTGGGCAATCTCCTTCTTGTCCTTGGTGGGCTTGCTGAGCTTCTTCAGCTCGGCGACCACGGCCTCCACAGCCCGGTCGATGCCGCGCTTGAGCTCCATCGGGCTGTGGCCGGCGGCCACCAGCTTCAGGCCCTCCTCGTAGATCGAGCGGGCCAGGACCGTCGCGGTGGTGGTGCCGTCGCCGGCGCTGTCGGAGGTCTTGCTCGCGACCTCCTTCACCATCTGGGCGCCCATGTTCTCGAACTTGTTCTCCAGGTCGATCTCCTTGGCGACGGTGACGCCGTCCTTGGTGACCGTGGGAGAACCGAACGACTTCTCGATGACCACGTTCCGCCCCTTGGGGCCGAGCGTGACCGCAACTGCGTCGGAGAGCACCCGGACGCCGCGCAGGATCGCGTCGCGGGCCCCCTGGTGAAAGTAGATTTCCTTGGCCGCCATTTGTTGCAAACCTCCGGAAAAACCAGCGTTTTTGGATCTGGCCGGGATTGGCACTCCCCGGCTGCGAGCGCCAACCTAAAGGTCTCGCAGGCGTTGTCAACGCGAACGTAGGGGGGCAGGGTCGGTTCCATGCGCCAGCCCCGGTTGCCCGAGCTCGACGCGCTCGACCTCCAGCTGCTGACCCTGCTCGAGGAGGACGGGCGGATGACCCTCTCCGCCCTGGCCCGGAGGGTCCGCCGCTCCCGGAGCGCCATCCAGGAGCGGGTCCAGCGGCTGGAGCGCTCGGGCCACATCGCCGGGTACACCATCCGGCGCGGGGGAGGACCGGTGGGGGTCCGGGCCTACCTCCTGGTGAGCGGCTCGGCCGCAGCGCACGAGCGGATGGTGGCGACCCTGAAGTCCTTTCCCGAGGTCCGGGTGTGTGACTCGGTCTCGGGCACGGTGGACATCGTGCTCCAGCTCCACGCCGCGGACATCGCCTCGGTGGAGCGAGTCTGCAAGGCGGTGGGAGCGGTTCCGGGGGTCGAGCGGAGCATCACCCTGTTCGTCATGGACGAGCGGCTCCGGACGCGTTGACCCGCCCGCCGGTGAGTTTCACCGGCCCGCAGTGGAAATCGCCGGGCGTGCCGGACGCCTTGCTGCACGGAGAGCGGCGCCCGCTGCGGACGGACCGTCGTGGTGCCTCGTCGCCCGGTCTGCTCTGGGGACATGAACGGGACCTGCAAGACCGGAATCTGGAGCTGGCTGGTAGCGGTGCTCCTCGTCGTCGCCTGCGGCTCGTCCGGCCCCAACGGAGGAGGCAACGGCGGCGGTGGTGGTGGGGGCGGCGGCGGCTCCGATGCCGGGCCTCTGGTCACCCCCACCGCGCCCGGATGGGAGGCGTTGCGACAGATGCCGAGCGGAGTCGGCGAGGCGGCGATCACCGAGCTGGACGGGAAGATCTACGTCGCCGCGGGCTACGACACCCGTCCCACCTTCCAGATCTACGACATCGCCACCGACACCTGGACCACCGGCCACGCGCTCCCGGGCGGGACCGACAACGCGGGAGCGGTCGCGACCCCGGGCAAGGTTCACGTCTTCGGCGGCGAGGCCTCCCCGCGGGTGCAGATCTACGACGTCGCCTCCGGCAACTGGACCGACGGGCCGGACCTCCCCGGCCCCCGGTTCTCCTCGGTGGTGGAGCTGGTCGGCACCACGGTGCACCTGGTGGGTGGCTGGAGCTTCAACCGCGCGTCGGACACGTCGCTGACGAGCCACGACGCGTTCGACCCGGCGGCCGGAACGTACCTGCCGGGCCCCTTCGCCGCGCTGGGCACGGCGCGCAACCACGCCTACTCGGGGGTGATCGACGGCAAGCTCTACGTGACCGGAGGACGGGCACCCGGCCACGAGGACGACACCGGAAGCAACGTCGCCAGCACCGAGGTCTACGACCCGGCGAACGACAGCTGGGCGCCACTCGAGGATCTGCCCACGCCGCGGAGCGGAGGGGCGAGCGCGGTGCTGCAGGGAAGGCTCTACGTCCTCGGGGGCCAGCTGCCGGGGAACACCGTCTACAAGACGGTGAGCCGCTTCGACCCGGCGACGGGACACTGGGAGGCATTGCCGGACATGCCCATCGAGCTCACCGGCCACCGCGCGGTGGCGGTGAACGGGGCCGTCTACGTGATGGGAGGCTTCGTCACCCGGAACGGCGTCCGGCAGGGCTTCTCCGGCGTCCCCTTCGTGTGGAAGTACACCCCGCCGTGAACCAGGCGCTCCACGCCTGGCTCACCTTCGGGTTGCGCGTCGATCTCTGGCCTTGAGCCGCTCGCTCGGGGAGGCTCGGGGACCGTGCGCATCCTCTACGGGGTCGTGGGCGAGGGCATGGGGCACGCCACCCGCTCCCGGGTCGTCCTCGAGGAGCTGGTCAAGGAGCACGAGGTGCAGGTGGTCGCCTCGGGCCGCGCCCACGCCTACCTCGCGGAGCGGTTCCCCGAGGTGCACCGCATCTGGGGATTCACCCTCCACTACGAGGGCAATGCCATCCGCAGGCTCCCCACAGTCCTCCGCAACCTGCGCGGTGCGGTGGGAGGCTGGCCCAGGAACGTCGCCGAGTACTTCAAGCTCGTCGCCTCGTTCCACCCCGACGTGGTGATTAGCGACTTCGAGAGCTTCAGCTACTACTTCGGGAAGGCTCACCGGATCCCGGTCATCGACCTGGACAACATTCACGTCATCTCGCGGTGCCGGCACTCGCCGGAGCTCCTCCGCGGGCACGAGGCAGACTTCAACCTCATCCGGAGCGTGGCCGGGGCGAAGCTTCCCCGCTGCTTCCACTACGTCATCCCGACCTTCTTTTACCCGCCGGTGCGCTCAGCGAGGACCACCCCTGGTCCCTCCGGTGCTCCGTCGGGAGGTGCTCGCTGCGCGGCCCGAGCGTGGCGAGCACCTGCTCGTCTACCAGACGGCCACCACCAACCGTTCCCTCCCCGAGGTCCTGAAGCGACTCGGGATGCCGGCGCGGGTGTACGGACTGCGCCGCGACCTGACGGAGGATCTGGTGGACGGCAACGTCACCTACCGCCCCTTCGGGGAGGCCCGTTTCATCGAGGACCTGCGGACCGCCCGGGCGGTCGTCGCCGGCGGAGGCTTCACCCTCCTCAGCGAGGCGGTCTACCTGCGAAAGCCGGTGCTCTCGGTGCCGGTGGAGAAGCAGTTCGAGCAGGTGCTCAACGCGCTCTACCTCCAGGACCTCGGCTACGGCGCCTACGCCCGTCGCCTCGACCAGGCCGCCCTCGGCGCGTTCCTGGACCGGGTGTCGGACCACGAGCGGGCGCTCGCCGGCTACTCCCAGGACGGGAACGCCGTCGCGCTGGCGAGACTCAGGGAAGAGCTCGCGGCCGCGCGGCGGCGGCCGGGTCGCCGGCTCAGGGGCGAATCGCGACCTTGAGCACCCCGTCCCCACGGGCACCGAACAGCTCGTACGCCTCGCCGATGTTCTCCAGGGTGAAGTGGTGGGTGAGCAGCGGCGAGAGATCGATCCGCTGCCGGCGCACGAGCTCCATCAACCTCCGCATCCGCTCCTTCCCGCCCGGGCAGAGCGTGGTGACGATCCGGTGGTCGCCGATTCCCGCGGCGAATGCCTCGTAGGGCATCTGCAGCTTGCCGGCGTACATGCCGAGCGAGGACAGAGTTCCCCCTGGCCGGAGGCTCCGGAGAGCCCACTCGAAGGTCTCCTGGAGCCCGAGCGCCTCGATGGACACGTCGACGCCGCCGCCGGTGAGCCGCCTGATCTCGGCGACCACGTCCACTTCCTTCGGATCGAGCACCACGTCGGCTCCGAACCGGCGTGCCACCTTCCTCCTGTACGCGTCGGGTTCCACACCGATCACCAGCGCCGCACCCATGAGCCGCGCGCCGAGGTTGGCGCAGAGCCCGATCGGCCCCTGGGCGAACACCGCCACCGCGTCTCCGAGCCGTACCCCCGCGGACTCCGCGCCGCTGAAGCCCGTCGAGGCGATGTCGGCGAGCAAGACCACCTGCTCGTCTGAGAGATCCTCGGGGATGCGCGCCAGGTTGGCCTGGGCGAAGGGGACGCGGACCAGCTCGGCCTGCGTCCCGTCGAGGGTGTTACCGAGCCGCCAACCGCCCAGCGCGGCGACGCCCGCGCCCTGGCCACACTGGGCGCCCACTCCCGAGAGGCAGGCGCGGCACTGCCCACAGGGAGTGATCGCCCCCACCAGCACCCGGTCGCCCACGGCGGCGCTGGTCATTCCGGCCCCGAGCGCCTCCACCACCCCCACCAGCTCGTGGCCGATGACCCGACCCGGATCCACCGGGTACTCGCCCCGGACGATGTGGAGATCCGTTCCGCAGATCGTGGTGAGGGTGGTCCGGACCAGCGCATCCCCCGGTCCGATCGTGGGCCGCCTCACCTCCTCGATTCCGAACTTGCCCGGTCCTCGAAACACGTTCGCCCGCATGAGCCGATCTCCTCGGACGGGCTCGGTGCATCGCTCGTACCGGTCTCGGTCGGAGGCGGGCCCGCCGCCGGCGCGCAAGATCTGCGGGCTCTACGTCAGTTCGAGCAGTTCCCGTCGTGCCGGCAGTCGTGGACGGCGGGCGGCACGTCGAGCCAGTGCACCGTGCCGACCATGTCGGTGACGCCGGTGGTGGAGGAGAGCGGGCCCGAGCCGGGCTCGATCAGCACGCCGCCGTACGCCACCTGTCCGGTGAGCGTGTTGATCGACAGCACCAGCGCCGGCTGTTGCGGAGCGACATACGTGCCGCGGGTGGTGAACCGGGCGGTGGCGACGCTGGTGTTCCCGCCACCGGAGCCACACTGGATCCCGCCCCCGGTGACGTCGGCCTGGTAGGTGTACGCGGTGTCCAGAGGGAGCGTGCCGCCGCAGGCCAGCGTCTGGGCCGGGTTGGGCTTGAGCGTGCTCCAGATGACGCAGCCGTCGTTCATGAAGGCCGAGCTGGCGGTCCGCTCGTCGGTCGAGTTCGCGTGCGTGAGGTACCAGCCGTGCCCGGTCGACGCAGCGGTGGTGCGGCTCGCATCCTCCAGGTTGGAATCGCTCAGGGCGGCGGCGTCGTAGGCGGTGGCTCCCGCCGCGGTGGTGAACTGGATACGCGTGTCGTCGAAGAGCCGGACCGCGTAGAAGCGCGAGTACTCCATGGAGCTCGGGCTGTAGGAGACTGCCGTCCCCAGGGGCCGGCCCGAGGCCAGCGGACAGTCCACCCCGCCGGTCACGCCGGGCGACCAGTCACAGTAGGCCTGGGCGCTGTACTGCGCGCGAGTGTCCCCGCAGGTGATGGTGGTGTCGATCCGCGAGTCCACCACGTCCGAGCAGCTGCCGGAGGGCTTGTCGGGCGGCGAGT
Source organism: Myxococcota bacterium (assembly GCA_046732375.1). Classification (GTDB taxonomy): domain Bacteria; phylum Myxococcota; class Myxococcia; order Myxococcales; family Myxococcaceae; genus RPRB01. The sequence goes on along the minus strand of JBKPMY010000045.1, from coordinate 16,633 downwards.
CGAACCCGAGCGACTGCGTCGGCTGCGAGCCGCCAGCGCTGTAGCTCCATCCGCCCGACTGGTAGTGCGGGCCAGAGCTGTCCGAGGAGATCCGGTACCTGCTCGCCTCGACTTGCACGCTGCAGTTCTTCCGCATGCACGCGCCGAGGTTGGCCAGCCCGCACGTTCCGCCGTTGGGGTCCTTGATCTGGTCCCGGTCGCCGCTCCCCATGAAGAACCGCCAGACGTTTCCGGGGAGGAGCCCCAGCACCGCCCGCTGGAAGAAGGGGCTCCGGTGCCAGTACGGCTGCCCCTTGAACTCGATGAAGGCCCGGGCGGCGAACCAGTTCGAGTAGGTGCCATTCGAGGGGTTGGGCTCGCCCGGACTGCCCATTCCCACCGTCCACACCTGGCCGCCGGTGTCCCCGACCACGAGCGTGTCGAAGAGGCCGTCGGCGTCGGTGTCCGCCAGGCTGGGCGGCGCGGCCACGGGGAACAGCGCGTTCCGGAGGTCGGTGGAGCCGGTCGAGTCGGAGGCAGCGAAGCGGTACACGTCCTGCCCGGTCCACACGTCGAGCAGCCAGATGGCCCGGCCGCGAAGGAACGCCGGGTCGTACCCGCCACCCAGGGCCACCACGTAGCGCTCGCGCGCCGGAATTCCCTTCACCTTGAACACGCCCTGCCCGTCCGCCTCGGCGATGGGCCCGATGGGCGGAGCGGCGGGACCGAGGTCGTTCCACGACTCACCGGCCACCAGCGCGTCGTTGGTGTTCGGCGGAGGCCAGTTCCAGAGGAACCGGGGGCGGCTGGGATCGGTGACGTCGAGGGCGAAGTAGCTCCGCCCGCCCTCGCGCTCACCGGTGATCGCCACGGTGCGGAACTCGTCCGCCTGCTTCTGGTAGTCAGCGTTGAAATCCACCCAGACGTCGCGAACCATCGGGGTACCGTCCACCATGAGCTCGTGGCGGTCGCCGAGGGCCAGGCGGATGAGCTTGGGGAGGAGGTCCGGCGGGACGAAGGCCCAGAGCTCGTCGCCGGTCCCGAGGTCGAAGGAGTGCACCCCACTGCTGACCACGTCGTTCCCGGCGTTGAAGGCGTGGAGCATGCCGTCGTTCGAGCCGACCAGGATGAACTGCGTACGGTACTGATTGACGGCGAAGTAGCTGGTGTAGGCGTCCTGGCCCCCCGGCTCGAACCGGGGGTCGTACAGCGAGGGAACGCACTGGTTCACCACGCCGAGGTCGCAGAGGTAGGTCGGCGCCGGCGGAGTGACCAGCACCGGCGTGGAGTGGAAGATGTCTCCCAGGAGGTTGGGCCGCGCACGGTAGCTGCTGGGCGGGGGGTTGGTGCGGTTGTAGGGGTTCTGGAAGAGCAGGTCCCGGCCGTTGACGAACTCGATCAGGTCCCGGCCGCAGTCGGTCTCGGTGGCGTAGGTGTGGCGGGTGAGGTTCGCGAGCGTGGTGCAGAAGTCGCCGCTCACGCCGCCCAGCTGGAAGAGCGGCGTGAGCCGCTCGGCGTTCGCGCTGGTGAACTGGAGGAGCGTCGGGTCGTAGCCGCCCGACGAGTCCGGGGACACGGTGTAGATCTTCCGCTGCTTCGAGGAGTCACCGGCGATCCAGTCGTTGACGCGCGCGGTGAGCACATCGCCCGCCTCCCAGAACGGGCTGGCGGGGACGCCGCCGTCGGAAGCCCCGGCCTTCACCGGCCAGCCGGCGTCCCAGGTCTTGCTGCTGTCCAGCACCACGAACTGACCGCTGGACTCGCCGACGAAGTTCTTCTTGGCGTCGGTCAGGTAGAAGTCCGTGCAGCTGGGGTCGCCGTTGGGGTTCGCCGAGGTGACCTTCCCCTTGTCGGCGGTGGTACACCCCGCGGCGAACTCGTTGAAGAGATTGAAGCGGGTGACGGTCCCCGGCCAGAGCTGTCCGCCGTTGGGAGTGAAGCGCGGGAGGAAGGCCGAGGTGTAGCCGCTGCTCTGGACGGTGGTGATGCTCGCCGCCGAGAAGGAGGTGGAGCGGTTCACGATGGCCAGGAAGACGTCCTGGATATTCGACTCCAGCGTGGCGAAGTCGTCCGCCACGACGTAGTCCCCTCCACCGCGCACGGCGATCTGCTGGAGGGTGGTCATCTCGCCGTAGGTGTTCTTCGGGTCGCCGATGGCCACCACGTAGGTGCGAATGGTCGAGTTCGGGTAGCCGATGCCCACCGGGTTGGTGTTCATCCAGGCCGCGACGTCGTCGGCCAGGTCCAGGTCGCAGGTCCCGGCAGGCGCCTGGCGGGTGCCGGGTCCGGAGATGGCGCTCCCCGCCCCCCCGTTCATCGAGGGGTCGAGGAAGTCGTCCCCGTCGTCCTCCGCACCCATCCCCAGGCTGGAGCACTGCGCGGGCGCGCTGCACCAGGCGGGCGTCGTGCCGTTCACCGGGGTGCAGGCGGCGTTGGCGGTATCTCCACGCCCGTCGGCGAAGAGGACCACGAAGTCTCCCCGGCAGTTCACGCAGGGGCCGCTCTTGGAGTTGGGGAAGCTGCTGGGGAAGGTGTTGGAGCTGGAGAACAGCCAGGGATCGGTCTGGCCGCCCATGTACCAGGCGGCGTTGAAGAGCATCTCGGCGACCGGGTACGCGGTGCTGGTGTAGGTGACGCCGTCGATGGCGGAGATCTTCTGGTTCAGCGGGCGCCCCTGCCCGGCGCAGGACTCGGGCAGCATCTTCTGGAGTAGCGTGGTGCCGCGGTTGTCGGCCTGGCCGAGGACTGCCTCCCGGAGTGGCAACAGGAGCGGGCCGTTCACCAGCCGCTTGTAGGCGAGCGACAGGAGGACCCACTTCACGGGGTGGAAGCGCAGCCAGTTGGTGGAGAACACCGCCGCCGAGGGGGTGACGTCCTTGTCGCTCACCGCCGGATTGAGCCAGTAGCCCCGGGTGGTGACGCAGGCGAGGCAGGCGGCCAGCTGCGCGGCGCCGCCCGCGTTGGAGCAGGCGGTCGCGTAGCTCTCCGCATTTCCGCTCGAGGAGTCGCCAGAGGGCCAGTTGCCGTAGCGGTAGGCGGAGCCGCTGTTCAGCCCGTCACTCTGGCCGTTGCCGCCGGAATAGGTGGGCCCAGGGTCGGGGTAGGTCCGGGTCGGATCGTACGTGCCCTGGAGCGTGGCCGGGCCCGCGGGAGGAATCACCCCGGTGGGCATGAAGTACTGCAGACCGTTGAGGTAAGCGTTGCTGCAGCCGGTGGGGACGGTCCCGCCCATGTCGACCCGGATCCGGTACAGGCGCTGGGTGAAGTCCATCAGCGTGGCGTGCGACGGCCAGACCAGCGTCACGTTGGTGTTTCCGCTCTGATCGCTCACCCCGGTGAAGAACTCGTTGTCCCCACCCTCCGGCGGGTTCTGGAGGTAGTCGATCCGCTCGACGTCGCGGGCCCAGCAGGCCTGGACGGCCGAGCTGGACTGCGCGAGCGCGAGCGGAGCGCCGAGCAGGAAGCCGAGAGTCAGGAGTCGTCGGAAGGTGCAGTCCACGGACATGTTCCTCAAAGACCGAAGCGCACGAGGTACTCGACCTCGTTCTGGTGAGAGGCGGCCTTGCTCGAGCTGCAGACCACCAGCACGCGGTAGAGCTGGCCGCCCATGCCGACCCGCGCGATCCGGTTCGACATGTCGCTCACCCCGATGCCTCCGGAGCTGACCCCGGTGACCGCGGTGATCGACTTGATCGCGAACTGGTTGTAGTGCCCGGTGGAGACGGTCTGGTCGTTGATGGCGGTGTTGAGCGTGAGCTGGGTGGGCGTGGTGCCGTAGGCCCGGAACTGGCTGAGCAGAAGCTCGCGTCCGGCCTCGGCGCAGGTGGCGGAGCGAATCGCGGCCCGCTGCGCGGCGGAAGCGTCGGAGTCGTTGGTCCCCTTCCGGAGGAAGGCCAGACCGATGATCGACAGCACGCTCACCACGACGAGGACGTTGAGGAGGGCGCCGCCGCGCTGTGAATGGGTGGCCATGGTCAGAAGATGAAGCTCGCCGTCGAGTTCATGTTTCGCAGCGTGACGTCGAGCTGCGTGGTGAAGAGGCGGTAGCCGGGGACGTTGAGGTTCCCGGACCGGTTCTCGGCATTGACCAGCTGGTCCCCGGTCCAGGCCTCGCCCTTGCCGTGGTCCGCCTTGTCCGACCGGAGCCGGAGCGTGACGCGAAGCGCGCGGACGTTCGCCGGATTCAGCGTGCACCGCGACGGGTCGGTCGACGCGGTGCCGTAGACCGGCGCCGCGGGGTTCGTGTTGAGCAGCGGCTCCTCGCTGGTTCCCCTCGAGTTGCCGATGATCCAGTCGCCATTCGAGTCCGGGCCGGCGGCCACGCCGGTGCAGGGATCGAGCGCGTAGGCGACCTGGAGGTCGACCACGTTCTTCGCGACCGGAACGAGATCATCCTGATCGGCGGGAGGGAGGATCCCGTCCCCGTCGAGGTCCCGCCCGGTGTCGAGCATCAGCCACGGTGTCCCGTTGAGCGTCTGGACGAAGAACCGCGAGCGCTCGACCAGGAACAGAGCCGCCCCGGGCTGGCCGTGGCAGGCCCGGAGCGAGCCCGTCTCGTTGTACGGTCCCAGCGTCGGGTCGGCGCTGAACCGGTTGATGATCACGTCCGCGGCCGGGCTGGAGCTGGGCAGGGAGACCGGCGCTGCCAGGGTGAGCATCACTGGGGACTGGCCGCCGGCGCAGAGCGCCAGCACCACCCGACCCGCCTCGAGCGCGGTGCCGGGCTGGAAGGTGACGTTGAGCGAGGCAGGGCCGGTCGTCGCCGCGGTGATGGGCCAGGCATTCCCGCTGAAGCATCCGCCGGCGTCGACGCAGGCGCCCTCGCCCTGGGCCAGGTAGCGGTAGCGGGGATCGCGGCTGATGAGCACCAGCTCGTCCGGCCCGGTGGCGCTGTCCCGGCAAGGCTGGTTCGCGCAGCGATAGGAGAAGTCGAGGGCCCACCTCGGATCAACGCCGAAGCCGGTCATCCGGAGCGTGGAGTCCAGGAACTGCGTCGCCTCGCGCGCAGCGCCGTTGGCGGTGCGGGAGAGGTCGCGGCTCTGGAGTGCCGTGTACTGTCCGACCAGGGCCTGGGAGGCGGCGGTCACTGCAACGAGGGAGACCGCCGAGGCCGTGAGAACCTCGACCAGGGAGAAGCCGCGCTGTGAGCGTGAGCGAGCCATGGTCAGAAGAGGTTCGCCGGGTTCCGCTTGAACGTCGTCAGCGCGACCTGATGCCAGCCCACGTTCGGCTCGTTCCAGCGGACGATGATCTGGATGAGCTTTCCGCTCGGAGTGCCGGACCCGGTGGAATCGATGGCGTAGACGTTCCAGTAGCGGGTGAAGTCCGGATTCCCGTCTCCGTCCACATCGGCGGAGAGCCCCTGGTACGTCGTGCCGAGTGCGTTGTAGGTGTCGGCGTTCTGATCCTGGGTGAGCGCGTCCGAGAACTGGGCGCGGTGGCTGGCCCTGGCCGAGGTCCCCATGTCCCAGCTTGCGGCGACGGTGGAGTCGGTGAAGCTGGAGACGGTGGACAGCGGGGCGAGCCGGGGATCGGAGTAGCTCCAGCGAGCGATGTTCTCGGTGAGGTCGGTCCCGAGCAGCGACGCATCCAGCGTGCGCTCCGACCAGCGGTTCATCCGCGCCCCGAGGACCTGCAGCGGGAGGAGCGCGGCGAGCGCGATCGCCAGGATAGCCGAGGCGATCATCGCCTCGACCAGGGTGAAGCCGCGTGCGGAGCTGCGAGCGATCATTGCTCGAAGACCTCCACCACCCCGGTGCGGGCGGTCACCGCGAGGAGGACCGCGCGTCCGTCATGAGGTCCCTGGATGGTGAACTGCTGGCCCTGTGAGCCGGGAGCGAGGGCCCCGCCGCTGAACGAGGCCGCCCCGGTGGGCTGGAAGACGATCGCGCCCAGGCCGGTGTCGGGGTTGCAGAAGCTGCAGAAGGGCAGCGCCGGAGACTGGCTCGAGACGACGGGGATGGTGGCGAACGGCGCCGGCAGCGCTACTCCGTAGCCGGCGACGGGTCCGAACACCGCCTTGCCGCTGCCGGTGGGGAACGTGTCCGAGACGATGACCGTCCCCGGGCTGGCAGGATCGAAGGCGCCGAGCGTCCACCCCGTGGGCGCCTCGATGCCCCACCAGCGGTTGGCTCGGGTGTCCACCACGAAAGCGGTGGCGACGCCGCGGCCGGCCGCCTCGGTGCGCGTCCGGCGGAGGCTGGTCACGAGGTTTCCGAGGACGCTTGAGAAATTGGCTCGCGAGGTGACCTGCTCGTAGCCGGTCAGGCTCATGGCGGTGAGCACGGCCACGATGCCGACCACGACCATCACCTCGAGAAGGGTGATGCCGCGGAGGGTCGCCCTGCCAGGTCCGGGGCGGGCGTGGTCGGCACTGCGTGGATGTGGACGGTGCAGCACGCGCCTGATCGAAGCCAGGCACATGCCATCTCCCCGGAGCGCCTCGTCTCGGGAGGTTGGGGACTCGGTGCCTGGGTCCTTCTCACCACCCTGGGTCACCGCCGGTTGCGCGGTGCGCGGGCGGTGGTCGTGCCTGTCCCGTCGTCCAGGGTGGGTGCATGCACTCGAGTGTGGACAAGAGAGGCGTTGAACGGCCAGCATCCGGCCGCTTCTGGTAGAGCGTCCGAGCCTGGTGGCCGGCCTGGTCTTCAAAACCAGTGGGACGGCGCGCGAGCGTCGTCCGGGTGGTTCGATTCCGCTGCTCTACCGCTTCCGGCGGTCTCCAGTCCGGCGAGATGGCACCCCATCTCGCCGGACCCGAGGCATCACCGCAGGCGCGGGATCAGGGATGAGGGCCGCGGTCCTCCGGCGCCGGCCGCGACATGAGCCAGGTCATGGTCACGTAGGCGCCCACCCACGAGCCCGTCGCGGCGAAGGCGACGTAGATCCAGGAGTGGGTGTAGCTGATCACCGCGAAGGCAGAGAGCATGTACCAGAGGCTGCTCCAGCTCGCTGCGGCCACCCGCTTCCGCGCAGCCACCGCGGCGTAGAAGAGCACGTAGACGGCATCGGTCACTCCGGTGGAGAGGAAGACGCCGGCGCCGATCAGCGGGTTGAACTCGAAGGTGGGCATGGCGTGAGCGTCCGCGATCGCCCGGAAGAGATCGACGTCACGTTCCAGCGCTGCCGAAGTTGGGCGCTCAGTCGGCGGGGACGCCGAGCCAGGTCGCGGGCGAGTAGTTGCCGGTGGTGAAGACGAACCCACCGAGCATCGGCCGGGCGATCCCCGAGAACGTGGCGACGGGGAACGGCGTGAGCTCGACCCAGGTGTCAGTGACCGGGTCGTAGGCCGCGTCCTCGTCGGTGTACTTCCCGTTCGCGATCTCTCCGGCGAGAGCGAGGATCCGGCCCCGGTAGACGAAGGTCGTCGCCGCGATGTGCCCCTTCGCCAGGGGCATGTCGGCCAGCGGTTTCCAGGTGTCGGTCGCGGGGTCGTAGACGTCGAGCTGTCGACTCTCGACGAGTCCCTCGTCGTGCCCATGCTGGCCACCGACCGCGTAGATCTTCCCGTCGAGCACGGCGGAGCCGAGGTGATTCCGCGCGCGGCCGGGAAGCAGGGGTGCAGCCGCGACCCACGACCGGGCGCCCCCCGCCAGGTCGAGTACCCAGTGCTCGGGCGTGTCATGTCCCTGCCCCATGCTCTCGCCGCCGAAGAAGTGGAGCTTGCCGTCGAGGTACTGGAGCGCGCCTGCGCCACGGGCCTCGGGGAGGTCCGGCATCACCTCGTAGCTGTTCGTGGCCACCCGATAACGCCAGACGTGGGTGGTCCCGAAGATCTGGAACGTGCGCGACGCGTCCTCGACGAAGCCGCCCGCCCAGTAGATGTCCGTCCCGTCCGTCGTCGTGCCGGCGTGGCTCACGCCCTCGACCATGTCCGCCAGCCGGGTCCAGGGCCATCCGCTCGCCGCGGGGTCGAAGACCCAGGCGTGACGCCAGGGAGTGCAGCAGGCCTTGCTCCAGTCGAACCCGCCGAAGGTGTAGAGCTTGGCGCCGACCAGCTCGCCGGCACCCTCGCTCGTCCCCTCCGGGGCGTTCGGGCCAGCGCCGCGATCGGCGAGCCGGGTCCAGCGGATGCTCCGGAACGCCTTGCCGGCGTCCGTGCCGCCATCCACGGTGCCCGCGTCCTCTCCACCATCGGCGGTTCCCGCGTCGGAGCCGGGCGGCACGCCACCGTCGTCCGCCCCACCGCCCGGACCTCCGGAGCCGCCATCGATCGCGGTCCCCGCATCGTTGCCGCCGCTCGAGCGACCCGGTCCCGCCGACCCACACGCGACGAGGAGGAGCACGACTGCACTGACCCAGCCCCGATTCACGCGCCCTCGCCTCCCCGCCTCGACATCCACGGGCCCTCCGAGATGAGGGTCCGCCATGCGCGACGGCAACGGCTCGCAACCCCGTGGCGCGCACACGCGACAGTTCACGCGCAGGCGTGCCGAACGAGCCGACGTGCTCTCGCGCCCGCTTCTCCTCTCCGCCTCATGGCGGAGACCGAGTGGGTTGAGCGGAAGATCGCGCCGGAATCGCGGCCGAGGCCAAGGAGCGAGGAGGGAGCGGGGCTCGGGTCCCGTGACCGACGAGGGACGCCGGGATCGGGCGCGAGGGCCAGCGAGGGCCGCTCAACCCCCTCGGTTTCCGCCATCAGGGCGCGGGCACCGCGAAGAAGGTCGTCTGCTGGTAGTCGCCGGTGGTGTAGACGAAGCCCTCGCCGATCGGCCCCCCGACTCCCGAGAACCGCTGCGCGGGAAGCGGCGTCAGATCGGACCAGGCGTTGGTGATCGGATCGTAGGCGCTCACGTCGGTGATGCTCCTGCCGTTCGCGATCTCCCCGGCGACGACGACGATCCGGTCGCGGAAGGGGAACGTCCCGCCGGTGATGTGGCTCCGGGCCCGGGGCATGTTCGTCCCCCGCGTCCAGGTGTCGGTCGCGGGGTCATAGATCTCGACGTCCGGCACGGTGACCAGTCCCTCGTCGTGCCCGTGCTGGCCGCCGATCACGTAGATCTTCCCCCCGAGGACCGCCGAGCCAAGGTGGTTGCGCGCAGTGGGCAGGGGCGCGGCGGAGACCCACGCGCTCGCTCCGGCAGCGAGGTCGAGCACCCAGTGCTGGTTCGTGTCGCTCGCCTGCCCGAAGCTGAGTCCCCCGATGAAGTGCAGCTTGCCGTCGAGGTAGGTCATCGTTCCGGCCCCGCGCCGGTCCGGCAGGTCCGGCAGCGCGTCGTAGGTGTTCGCGGCCACCCGGTATCTCCAGGCGTGAACCGTGCCGAACACCTGGAACGTCCGTGAGGCATCCTCGACGAAACCGGCCGCCCAGTAGATGTCCGTTCCGTCCGTGGCCACGCCCGCGTGGGTCACCCCCTCGGGCATGTCCGCGAGCCGCGCCCAGGTGTCGCTGTCCGGGTCGTAGACGAAGGCGAAGCGCCAGGGGGTACAGCACGGTGCGCCCCAGTCGAAGCCGCCGAAGGTGTAGAGCTTGCCGTTGACCACCACGCCGTGGCCCTCGCTGGTGCCGAGCGGACGGTCCTGGAGCGTGGTCCACTGGAGGGAGCCGAGCACGCCGCCACCGCCGTCCGGCTGTCCCCCGTCGCTTCCGGGCGTGCCCCCGTCGTCGCCGCCTCCATCGGGACCGCCGTCCACCCCACCGTCCGACGCGGTTCCCCCGTCGGTGTGCGTTCCTCCGTCGTCTTCCGGCCCGGCCCTCCCGCCGCCCGAGGTGCCGCAGCTCACCGCCACCGCCGCGATCACCACCGCAATGCTCCACCACGCGCGCCCCAACGCCGCCCTCCCGCTCCTGAGCCCCCGGTCACCGGGTGGCATCTTCGTTTCGGAAAGGGAGTGCCGGAGCAGCCCGGTGGCATCCGGCGAGGGCACCCGAACGCTCGCCGCTCGACAGTTCGCCCCGTCCGGAGCCCCTCTGGAGGCTTGCGCCGGTGGGGCCCCTGGCGCGTGCCCGACGTTTCGAGCGCTCGGCCGATCGCGGCTCAGGCCGGCGGAGGTGACGGGGGCGCGGCCGGCGCCGTGGCCACCTTCGGCGGCCGGGGTCGCCACAGCCCACCCGTCCCGAGCGCCTGCCACCCCTGCCGGACCCACCGGAGCAGCGCGGTCGCGAGCCAGAGCGCCCAGGCCAGCATCGCCAGGCGATAGACCAGCAGCGGCACGGAGAACACCATCGGCCGGGGCAATGGCCCCGACACGCGGTCCGCGGTCCAGCGCAGCGTCGACAGCACGGAGCCGTTGCCGGCGATCTGCATGTCGGGTTCGCCGAGCAGGCCGCGCTGCACCGCCTCGAAGAGGGCGAGCAGGGCGAAGCCGGTGAGCACCACCAGCGCCACCTGCATCAGGTCGAACGCCCACCACGGACGCACCCGCGCACCGGCGGCGCCGCGCCAGCCGAGCGCCAGGAGCCAGAGCACGACTACCGCCGCGGCGGGAACCGGAACCTGCGTCAGCCCCACGCCCAGCAGCATCCAGGCGCCGATCCGCAGCGGGGAGTGCGGAACGCGGGAGAGCGCGAGGGCCACCAGCGCGGTCACCAGCAGCACGCTCCAGAACAGCAGCGCCGGTCCGAAGGTGGGTCCGGCGAGCCACAGCACCCAGCGCTGCGTTGGAAGCGTGACGACGACGTCCACGTTCGCCCCGGCCGCGCCCACGTCCACCGCCGAGGGGCGGAAGGCGAGGGACAGACCCCGGGGCTCTCGCCACCGCACCACCACCCGCGAGACCGGCGGGGTGAGTGACACCAGGAGCTTTCCTCCCTCCAGCCGGGCCGGCTGCGCCTGACCGTTGACGGCGACGCCGAGCAGCTCGATGTCCGGTGGGAGGGTGAGCGCGTGCTGCCCGCCGCGGCTGGTTCGGAAGACCAGGTCCAGGCCCACCTCTGACGCCCGGATGCCAGGCCGGACGTCCTCCGTGCCCCGGTCGAGCGTCAGCGTGGCGCCGCCGATCCCCTCCGGGCGGCTGGACTTCACCGTCACCGACTCTCCGGGCCAGGGTAGCCACGTCGGCTGGTGCGCGTCGCCCGGGCCCCCGGGATGGACCGGAGCGAGTCCTGCGAGCTCCACGTGCCACATCGTTCCGGCGACCAGCACCCACCGCTCGACCCAGGCTGCGGTCCGCGGCGCGGTGAGGGAGAGGTCGGGACGCTGCTCGAGCGTGCTCCGCCACGAGAGCCCGGGCGTTCCGGGAGGAAGGTTCACCGCCACCGCCCCGTCCTTGACCGGCAGGTCCGCGGTCAGCACCGCCTCGCCCGGCAGGAGCGGGATCTGGAGGACCACCGCGCTCTCCGGTGGGGACAGTCGCTCGACCTCCGTCTCCACCTCCCAGGTGAGCCCCAGCCGGAGCGTGCGGGTGACCCGGGCGAACGCCGGGAGCGCGCCGGGGCGCAGGGCCTCACCACCGCCCGCCTGCTCGAGGCGGCTGAGCTGCAGCGTCGGCTCCGGCCGGCCGTCATCGCGAAGCCCGTCCACCTTCCAGCCACGCGCCTGCACGATGAGGAACCGGGGCGTCAGGCCGAGCGGCAGCTGGACCGAATCGGCGCGTGGAAGGGCCCCGGAGAGAAGCACCGTGTGCACTCCGGGCCGGAGCACGAGCCAGCTCACCCCGTCCAGCCGGCGCAGCGCCACCGCGGGCTTTCCGTCCAGCACCACCTGCTCGGGGCGCCACCCTTCCCCGCCGCCGGCCAGTGGGACCGCGACCACCGACGCCGCCTGGAGCTCCATTCGGAGACGGAGCGTCCCTGGATCCACCTCGAGCAGCGCTCGGCCCGCCGAGGCGCAGACCGGCGCACAGCGGGGCGCCTCGAGCAGCTTGTCCCGGAGCTGTTCGAGCCGCGCGTCCGTGGGCTGTTCCTCGGCGCGTGCGGATCCCTGCCACAGGAGGAGGAGACAAAGCGCCGCGGTCGCGGCCGCCGTGGAGCCCCGGAGCGGCGGGGGGCGGACGCGGCCCGAGCGCACGAGGAGGAGCCAGGCCAGTGCCCCGAGGAGCCCCACCCGCAGGAGGCCGAGCATCACGTTCTCCACCGGGGAGAGCAGCCAGAGGCGGACCCACTGGCCCTGCTGCACCGGGCCGCTCCAGCGCATCGGCACCTCGAGCCAGGTCCAGCGGGGAATCCCGGGGCCAGTCTGGACCACCGCGTTCCGGTCGATCTCCACGATGGCCGCCTTCCGGGTGACGGGCGGCATCTGTGTCTGCGCAGCGGCTGGTGGGGGCGCACCGCCCACGCGCCCCCCCTTCGGCGCGGGTGGAGTCGCAGCAGGAGCAGCCTTGTCGGCCTCCTTCTTCGGCTCCTCGACCACCCCGCCGACCACGCCGCCCTCGACGCCCTCGGCCTCGTCAATCTGGTACGCGTTCTCCGAAGCCGGGGCCTCCTTTGTCGCCGGAGCCGCCGTGCGCTCCCTCGCGGGAGGAGCACGCCGGTCCGCTCCGAGGACGAGGCCCCCGCTCTCGCCTCCTGCCGAGGGTCGGAGCGCCGGGTAAAAGCGGTCACGCAAGTGGTCCAGGGCAAACGAGACCAGAACCAGTGCCAGCACCCCGAAGGCGATGCGGCGGAAACCCTCCACCCACGCCCGCAGCCGCCCCTCGGGAAGCACCCGCCGCAGCCCCTCGGCCACCAGCACCGCGAGCCACCCCCACCGCGGGGCGCCTGCCTCGGGAAAGCTCAGGACCAGCGCCACGAGGGCCAGCGCACCGATGCGCCAGCCGAAGAGCCGCGCCGTGGCGAGGGCGAGGACCAGGACCCCGAACAGGTCGAGCAGCGACCAGCGCTGGATCCACGTCCCGTCCACCTCGTCGACCCCCGTCGCTCCGAGGAGGCTCCAGCCCGGCGGGAGGTGTGCCACGGCTCCCACCCGGGCGAAGTCGTGCGCCCAGCCGACCGCGGGCAGAGCTCCCCCACCCCGCTCGAGCCGCCCGTCGGCGGTCAGCGCCAGCGTGCCCTGGCGCACCTCGACGCCGGGAGGCGCTCCGGCGGTGAGTCGGGTCAGGGGCTGGTCCTGCCCCTGCACCGAAGCCCGCCCGAGGATGGAGGGGGCCGGCATCTCCAGCCGCCAGCTTCGCCGCAGCTCACCGCCCAGCCGGTCCCGGAAGGTCCACCCTCGACCGGTGGTGTCGAGCCACAGGTGCCGGTCCAGCATGAGCTGGTCCGGCTCGGGCTCGGGATTCCCCCGCCGCTGCTCCACGAGCCGGAGCGCCTCGCCGGTGCGGACGGCGAAGGCCGGCAGCGCGCGCCACTCGGGAGGGAGCTGCGTCTGCGTCGGGTCGACGGAGGGGACGCCCTCCGGCGTTACCACCCGGATCGCCGGCGCCGCCTCGAAGACCCAGGTCTCGTCCCCCGCGGTCCATGGACCGTCGGGGTCCGGGCGGGGCACCGAGGCCGGAGGCGCGTCACTACGTGCCACGAGGCTGAAGACCCACTTTCCGGGGCGGAGCTGGATGCGCAGGCGCGCTTCGGGCTCCACGCGCGCGGCAAGCGGAGCGTCGAGCTGGAGCGGGGTGAAGCCCGGCGGGAGCGCTCGGCCCAGCACCACCTCCCGCGCCTTCCCGGCGACGTCGAGGACGATGCGAGTCGTCAGGAGAAGCGGCACCCCGTCGGTCAGCTTGCGCTGCACCTGGACGTCCAGCCGGTCTGCATCGGCGGCCTCGCGATCCGGGCGCCGGAGGAAGAGGCGTCCTTCCTCGTCGCGCTCCGGTCGGGAGATACGCGTTCCGGCAAGGACCAGCTCGACCAGCGCGGCCTGGTCGGGGACGCCGAGCGCCGCCGGCACCGTGTCCCAGCCGAAGCTGCCGGTGAGGACGTGGATTCCGGGGCCGAGGAACACCACCGGGGCACCCTGATGCTCCACCACCGCCACCGACGTCGCTCCGTCGCGGACGTCCAGCGGCCAGTGATGGGCGTCGCCGGGCAGCGGGACGGCGTCGCGCGCGAACACTTCCACCTCCTGTCGGAAGCGGCCACCGCGCGGCGAGGCCTCGAGCTGCAACCGTCCGACGTAGACGCAAGGGCCCGGCTCCTCGCTCCCCTGCGGACGTGGACAGGCCCTCTGCTCGTTCCCGTGCATCGCCCAGGGAATCCAGGGGCGCAGGGTGGGTGGAACGTCACCGGGGGCCAGCGGCTGGGCCCGTGCTGCGGAGAGGACGACGAGCAGCGACGGCACGAGGGCGAGACGCACGCGTGGACACCTCCGGCCCGGTGAAACGAACCTCGCGCTGAATTGGATCCGGTCCTGACCCCGATGCTCCCCCAACTGCGCGTGGCTTGTCAGTGCGGTGACCGCCCACACCGTGTTGGCGCGTTCGTCCGGCGCACCCCTCGGACGCCGGGGCGCTCGGAAGGGCCACTGAACTTGCGGCCCCCCGCCACCGTCTGCGAACCTTCCCGGTCGCCGTGGCGCTGCCCTCCCGGGTGGCGTCTCACCCGTCGAGGAGAGCGAGCGGCAACCCGAAATGGCGGTCGAGCGCGATAGGCCTGGTGCAGGTCGGAGCCCCGTGGCTCCGTCCCCGGACCAGCCCCCCGAGTCGACCACCCCCCTCCCTCCGTCGACCGCGGGTCTGAAGGCGCCGGACAGCTCCACCCTCGACGTCGGGACCATGGTGGTCGGTCGGTTCGCCATCGTGCGCTTCATCGCCCGTGGCGGGATGGGCGCGGTCTACGAGGCCGAGGACACCACGCTCCGGACCCGGGTGGCGCTGAAGACCATCCTTCCCGAGTTCGCCGCGGACCCGAACGCGATGGAGCGCTTCCGGCGGGAGGTGCTGCTCGCCCGGCGGATCACCCACTTCAACGTCTGCCGGATCTTCGAGCTCTACGACACCTTCGACCCGCGCGGAGATCGCCTTTCCTTCCTCACCATGGAGCTGCTCCATGGCGAGACCCTGGCCGAGCGGCTGTCCCGCACCGGGCCCATGGCGACCGCAGAGCTCTCGGTGCTGCTCCGGCAGCTGGCCGACGGGCTGGAGGCGATGCACCTGCAGGACGTGGTGCACCGGGACTTCAAGCCGGCGAACGTCTTCCTCGTCCACCGGCACGACGCGGCCGGCCATGCCCCGCTCCGGGCGGTGATCACCGACTTCGGCATCGCCCGGGCGCTGCACCGGGTGGAGAAGGACGGGGACACCTCGATGACCGCCCGGGTTGGCTTCATCGGAACGCCGGCGTACATGGCGCCCGAGCAGCTCACCGGAGGGACGGTCTCCGCCGCCACCGACATCTACGCTCTCGGCATCGTGCTCTACGAGGCGCTCACCGGGCACACCCCGTTCGGCGGGCAGACGCCCATGGAGGCGGCGCTCAAGAGACTGCAGCAGGCCGCGAGCCCGCCCTCGCTCTACCTCCCCACGCTGGAGCCCCGCTGGGACACGGCGATCCTCCGCTGCCTGGAGAAGGAGCCGGCGGCTCGCTTCCGCTCGGTGCGGGACCTGGTCCGGGCGCTCGATGCCAGCGTGCAGGACAACCGGAGCCCGGCTGCGGTGCTGGGGTTCCGCAACCTCTCCGGCCGCCCGGATGCGGGATGGATCTCTACCGCGCTGGCCGAGCTGGTCAGCCGCGAGCTGTCGGTGGCCTCGGACGTGCTGCGTCTGGTGCCGGCGGAGGAGGTCTTCCGCGCCCAGCGGGCGCTGAACCTGGCCGCCCAGGACAGCCTGCCGCGGGCTTCGCTGGAGAAGCTGCGCGACTCGGCCGGCGCGCGCTGGGTGGTGCTGGGGAGCTACCTCTGCGTGGGCCCAGGCTCGGCGAGCCCGCTCCGGGTCGCGATCCGCGTGCAGGACACCGACTCGGGCCGGGTGGTGACCAACTGGTCCGAACGGGGCACCGTCGGTGAGCTGGGGTCGATGGCCGCGCGCGCCGGCGCCGAGGTGCGGAAGACGCTGGTGGCGACTGCCCGTTCCGCGCAGCCGGCGTGACGAGGTTCACACGTCGGGCTGCGCGGCGAGAAAACGCTCCCGCTCGGGACCCTCGGGGATCTCGGCGGCGAGCGCCGAGAAGAGCTCCCAGGGCGTGTTGGCGTTGCGTGCGGCACGCTTCACCAGCGCACGAGCCACCGGTCCCAGGCTGATCGACAGCGCCTGCTCGGCGCGGTGCAGGTCGTCCTCCACCAGCGCCCGGGCGCGCGGCGGCTCCACCGCGGGCGTGGGCCGCGACGGCGATCCCCTCAGAGGCGGCGGGGGAGAACCCTGCACCGGCACCGGTCGTGAAGGAGAGCCGCGGGGCATCGGCGAGGGGGGCTGCTGCGCAACTGGCGTCGGTCGAGACGGCGATCCCCGCGCCGGAGGGGACGGGCGCGCCTGCGTGGCGCCGGGACGGATCTGGGTCGCGGTCTTGCCCGATGGCCTCGGCTGCGCGCCCTTCCGGAGCTGGTTCGGCGCGGAGATGGTGCGGAGGAAGTCCTCCCGCGACACGTGATCAGGGATGGAGCCGGAGAGCGTCTGGCACGCCGTGCCCCAGTCCGGGGCGTCGCGGGCCACCCGGTCCACCATCACGCGGGCGATCGGGCCGAGGTGAGGAACGAGCGCGGCCTCCAGCACCGCGCGCTGCTCGGCGCTGAGGCCTCCCGCGACCCGCCCTCCCGGACCGGCCATGACCCGGGAGGCCGCGTGCTGCTGGGGCATCGGCGTGAGCGGAGGACCGGGATGCGGCGCGCCCGGCGTATGCGCTGTCTCTTATACA
>JBKPMY010000044.1:0-7057 GCA_046732375.1 Myxococcota bacterium | reverse complement strand
CCTTCAACAAGGGCACGGCGCTGGTGCGGGCCCGACGGTTCCCCGAGGCGGTGAAGACCTTCGATGACGCCATCGCCGCCAATCCGCGGGAGGGGGAGTTCTACGCCTGGCGCGGGTATGCGCGGTTCTTCACCCTCCCGGACAAGAAGGTCGCGATGGTCGAAGCGCAACGCGACCTGAACCAGGCGTTGAAGCTCAACGAGCGCTGCGCTCCGGCCCACTACTTCATCGGCCAGCTGTACAAGCTCACCGGAGACCCGGCGACCGCGCTCAAGCACTTCAAGCGCTGCGTGCAGCTGGACTCGCAGCACGTGGATGCGCAGCGTGAGATCCGCATCGCCACCGGACAGAAGTGAGATGAGCCTCGACGGAAAGCAGCGGCGAAAGCTCCGGGCCCTCGGGCACCACCTCGCGGCGGTGGTGCAGGTGGGCCAGGAGGGGGTCACCGGCGGAGTTCTCGCCGCCCTGGAACAGGCGCTGTGGGACCACGAGCTGGTGAAGGTGAAGCTCGCCTCCGAGGACCGGGACCTCCGGAAGGAGCAGGCCGCGGCGCTCGCCGCCGCAACCGGGGCCGAGGTGGCCCAGGTGCTCGGCCGCACCGTGCTGATCTACAAGCCGAACCCGGACGAGCCGCGCATCGAGCTCTGAAACAGCCGCACCCGCGCCCTCGCGGCGACGCTCCACCGGGGCCCGGGACGGTGTTCTCGCCGGGACCGGAGAAGAGCAGAATCCTGCCCGATCGACGTCTCTGACGGCAGCACCGCCTTGCCCCGGAAGACCCCATGCGAACGGCCCTCCTGCTCGTGGTTCTTCTCGCCTCCCCTCCCCTCGCCGCCGAGGAGGCCGCGCCGAAGAAGCAGGCGCAGCCCACCCGGAAGGTCCGCTTCAATGGCCGGCTTCTGGGGTCGTCGGAGCTCGCCACCCTGGAGCGGCTCGAGCGCGGGGTCGGCCGGCTCGACGACGGCGCCTACTGGTACGACCTGCGCACCGGCGCCTCGGGACGGTGGGGAGGGCCCACCCTGGCCTTCCTCCCCCCGGGCCTCACCCTGGGCGGTCCGCTCCCGGCGGATGCCTCGGGGGGCGGCCAGGGGATGCTCACCGGCGTCTTCATCAACGGGCGGGAGCTGCACCCCATCGACGTCCAGGGGCTCCAGCAGCTCATCGGGCAGGTGCTGCCCGGCCGCTGGTGGGTGGACGCCCAGGGCAACTACGGGCTCGAGGGAGGTCCCCCCCTGGGCAACCTCATGGTCCTGGCACGGGCGAACCGGAGTGGCGGCGGGCGGCAGGCCTGGAGCAAGCACTACGAGGGCATCACGCCCTCCGGGAACATGAGCCTGGCCAGCGACGGAACCACCACCTGCGTCAGCACGGCGGGCTACTCGCGCTGCACCGGGGAGTGAGCCTCACAGCGGACGCCCGAGCTCGCGCGCAAAGCGCTCGCGCATCTCGGTCGCGACCTGCATCGCCTCGGCACCCGGGGGAAAGTCGATCGGATCGAGCACCTGGACGCGGATGTCCACTCGCGGCGCCATCCACGGTCCGTCGCCGATGACGAGGTTCCGCGTTCCGGTCAGGAGCACCGGCACCAGCGGGACCCGCTCGTCGCGGGCGAGCAGGAACGCCCCCGGCTTGAAGTGGAGGAGCGCCTCGCCCGGCGCGTAGGTCCCCTCCGGAAACATCAGCACCGCCATCCCCCGGCGGAGCCAGCGCCGGCAATCGTCGAGCATGGCCCGGGTCGAGTGTGGGCGTCCTCGCTCCAGCCGAACGTAGCGCAGCATCCGCATCGCCCAGCCCACCAGCGGCAGCGAGAACAGCGAGGCCTTGGACACGAACTTGAAGGGCCGATGCAGCCCCATGCACGTTGCCACGTCGGCCAGGGACTGGTGGTTCACCACCAGCACCGACGCGCCCCGGGGAATCCGCTCACGCCCCTCCACGCGGACACGCCAGAGGGGATTGACGTGGAGGTAGGCGTGGCAGGTCCGGCAGACGAAGGCGTGGAGCGCTCTGCGGTCCGGGTCGAAGGGTGCGCTGACGACGAAGACGAGCGTCGCCAGCACGAAGAGCAGCGGCATCGTCAGGGCCACCACCAGCCAGAACGCGACGGTCACGGCGACGCTCGAAGGCGACGGGCGACCGCTCACGTCTTCGCCGCGATCCGCGCACCCAGGGCCATGCCGTAGGCCACCTCGAGCCCACCGTCCACCACCAGGGTGGTGCCGTTGACGTAGTCGGCGGCCTCCGAGAGGAGCCAGGCGATGGGCCGGGCGATGTCCTCCGGACCGGCCACTCGCCCCGAGGGAACCTGCGCCTCCACGCTCTCGGTCAGCACGTCCCAGGCGGAGCCCATGTAGAAGCGCGAGCTGTCGGTGTCGATGTACCCGGGGTTGACCGCGTTCACCCGGATCCGGTCCGCGGCGAGCTCGTTGGCGAGGTACTTCACCAGCACCTCCATCGCTCCCTTCATCGCTCCGAGAAAACCGTGGAAGGGCATCGGCATGCGGCTGTCCAGGCCCGAAACGGCGACGATGCTCGCCGCGGCCCGTCCCCGCATCAGCGGGACCGCGAGCTGGGCGAGGAGGACGAAGCTCTTCACCGTCACCGCGAAGGTCTTGTCCATCTGGTGTGGCTTCATCGTCATCAGCGGGACGAACGCGGTGCTCGCCGCGTTGGCCACCAGCGCGTCCAGGCCCCCGAACGTCTCCTTCGTCCGGGCAAACACCGGCTCCAGGCTCTCCGGCTCGAGCTGGTCCGCCCGGAGCAGCAGCGCACGCCGGCCGAGCGCCGTCACCTCGGCCTCGAGGGAGCGCGCTGCCTCCTCGTCTCGCCGGTAGGTCGCCACCACGTCCCAGCCCTCGCGGGCAAGCAGCACGCACAGCGCTCGGCCGACCCCGCGGGAACCTCCCGTCACCAGCACCACCCGGTTCGCCATGAACGCCTTCGTAGCAGACCGGGCCGGCCGCCTCGACCTTCCAGGGCTCAGCGCTCGCGCTTGCCGAGCCCACGCACCGCGTCCCATCGCTCGGCGACGCCGCGGCGGCCCTCCAGGAGCCGGTGGAACCCGTCGAGCCGGGTGACCGACTGCAGGGCCAGCACCCGCTCCTCGAGACGCCGCTGGAAATCGCGGAGGCGAAGCGGCGGATGGGGCGCTCCGACGTCGAGGAGGACGTCCGGGCGCTCGTGCTCGAAGAAGGCGTACCGGATGGATACCGGCAGGCACCGCACCTCGCTCATCCGGGCGAGCGTCTCGATGCCGCGCTCGAGCCGCAGCGGCAGCTCACCGGGTGGCCGGTGCTCTCCCTCGGGAAAGACGAAGACCGCGGCATCGGGTTGCCGGAGCAGACCCCGGGCATAGCGCAGCGTCTCCAGCGAAGAGGCCGCCTCCCCGCGGCGGACCGAGAACGCGCCGATGTGCCGGAGGAAGGGGTACCGGGCGAGGTTCTGCTCGTCCATCAGCACGTAGCCGTCCCAGCCCGCGGCGTTCGCCAGGGGGTGCAGCACGAAGCCGTCCCACCAGTTGGCGTGGTTCACGTAAACCAGGAGCCCACCCTGCGCGGCCGGCAGCTCTCCCCGGAGCCAGACGCCCCGGAAAGAGGCGCGCACCTTCCGCCGGACGTACGCATCCACCAGCCGCTGGCGCAGGCAGCCCTTGCAGGCCGGAATCATCGCGCCACCTCGGCCGGGCCGGCGCGGGCGCCCGCAACCTCCGTGGTGCGCGGCCAGAACAGGGCCAGTCCGAACACGACCAGGAGGTTGGTGATGAGGAAGAACAGCGCCTCCTCGAGCGGGACGGCGCCGAGGTGGATGCCGAGGTGCTTCCCCTCGCCGAACCGCCAGACCCCGGCGCGGATGGCGAGGTGGTCGCCGGCGACGAGCCAGGCGGTCACCCCCAGCGCCGGGGGAAGGACGGCACGCAGCACCGTCGCGGTCTGCTCGCGGTAGCGCCAGACGAGGACCGCGAGCTGCAACCCGAGCACCGGCAGCGACCACGCCAGCAGATGCAGCAGGTAGGCGGTGGGCCCGTTCACGCCGGCACCTCGCTGTCGCGCAGCCGGAGCAGGCGCCGCCCGGCCCAGAGGCCGGTGAGCAGCGTCTGCAGGCCGAAGAAGAGGTACTCCTCGAGCGGGAGCCACCCCAGGCGGATGCCCCATGTCTTCCCCTCCGGGAAGTCCCACAGCCCGTGCTTCACCGCCACGCTGTCCCAGGGAGTGGTCGCCAGGTAGACGACGAGCAGCAGCGGCAGGACGCTCCTCCACGGCAGACGCATCACCGTGTCCTTCCACCAGAGGACGAGGAGCACGGCGAGCGGAAGAGCGAGGAACAGTCCCAGGAAGCGCGGGTAGGTCACGACTCGCCTCCCGGAACGGTGCGCTCCATGCGCCCGCCGCGCAGGAGGGTGAAGCATCGCCCGCGCCAGTCCACGGTGCGCCCGGCGAGCGAGCCGATCCAGGCCGCGAGCAGCGTGACCTCTCCGAGAAGCCACTCCCACCCGCCGTCGGTCGCCTCCGGCGTGCCGCGGGAGAGGGCGAGCCCGAGCGCGATGCGCAGCGCCAGGAGCGCCGCCAGTCCGGTCACCACCGCCACCGAGCCCACCCGGATGGCGAGAGGCAAAAGCAGCGGGGTCGGTGCGAGGAGCAGCGGTACCGTGGGCCACAGCCCCGGCCGATGGGCGCGAAGCACCAGCATCCACCGACGGATCCGGCGGACGACGCCCCGGAGCTCCACCCGTCCGAGGGGCATGCGTGCCCTCGCCGAAACGCGGGTGACGGGAAGCCCCCGCGAGTGAAGGAAGCGCGCCAGCTCGAGATCTTCGCCGATGTGGCCGGCGAGCCCGCGGAGCGCCGCGAGCGCCGCGCCGGAGAGGCCGACCGCCTTGCCGCAGATGGGCTTGGCGCCGAGGGACATGAGGTCGAGGGCGACGAAGCTGTGCTGGCTCGAGCGGAGCAAGCCGCGGAGCGCCGCGGCACCCAGCCCCCTTCCCCCTTCGGGGACCGGTGCGGCGGTGGAGAGGGCCGCGCCCGCGGAGAGCGCAGAGGAGAGGTGCTCCAGGAGCGCCCGGTCCACGGCCACGTCGGCGTCCACCACAAGGACTTGCTCCTCGCCGCGCCGGAGCGTGTCCAGCGCGTAGAGGACGTGCCCCACCTTCCGGTTGAGGCACGGTGGATCCGAGTAGTGCCACTCCACGCCCTCGGCGAGCCGTGGCCGGTACGGCGACACGATCACCTGGCGCACCGGAAGGTCGTCCGGCAGCGGGAGGGCGAGGTTCCGCAGCTCGGCCTCGGTCGGCTCGTCCAGGGGACGCAGGAGGAGCAGCGGAGGGACGCGCCGGGGCGTCGGCGCGGCCGGCTGACGGAGGACCCGGGCGAGCGTCACTGCGCTGAAGATGGCGGCGGCGACGGTCCAGACGAGGACGAGCAGGGTCAGCGTGCTCATGCCGCGCGCTCCACTCGCGTCCGGAACCGTGCCATCCACCGCACCAGCGGCGAGCGGAACCGGCGAAAATCCGCCACCTCGCCGATGGCGTGCAGCTCGCCGGCCCGGGCCACCTGCCGGGCGTAGAACGGCGAGGACTCGACGAGGTCGGGCGCTGAGACCTCGAGACCTCCCGCGGAGAGTGTGCGCGGCACCCGGAGTCCCCAGGAAGTGGACGTCTGGTCGGGCCCCGGCGCCTCGTCGCGGCCGAGCGAGCTTCCCTCCGTGCCGGTGCGCAGCGTGATGCGCTCGCCGGCCGGGAGCCGGAAGTCGATGGCGGTCCGGTCGGGGGCATGCACCCGGGTCCAGGACCACGAGGGAAGGCTGGACCCGAGGGGCGCGTCGCCGGCGTTGGCGTCGTGGTAGCCGTGCCCCTGCAGCGACTGACCGAGGAGCGGCAGGCGCAGCTCGGCCTCGCAGCGCGGAGCCCGCGGCTCCCAGGTGTGGCTCCCGTCGGGGAGCAGCGGAACCACTCCCACTCCCGGGGCGGTCGGACGGAGCACCATCTCCGCTCGCGTCTCGGCGCCGAAAGGGGCGAGCCGCTCGCGCAGGTCGATCTCCACCGTCCCGTCCGCGCACACCCGCAGCGACGACCGGCCGATGGAGAGCAGCCCGCCGGACTGGGTCGCGGTGGGGTATTCGGTGAGCACCCACTGTCTCCGCCTCCCGTCGACGTAGAGCGCGAAGTTCACCGCGCAGTGCTCGATGGGCAGCGCACGCGGGCGCGCTGCGTACCGGGGCGAGAAGAGGCTCCCGACGAGGAAGATGACGACCGCGCTCACGTCCCCGCAGCCGACGTCGGCGTAGTACCAGCGGTAGGCGCCTGCGCGCTCCGGAAGGGGGGCCAGCGCGCTCATGTCCGGGCCTCCAGATCCGCTGCGACCTGCATCGCGGCGAACCGCCCGGAGAGCATCACCATCGGCACCCCGCCGCCAGGGTGCGTTCCACCGCCGGCGTAGACCAGCCCGGGCGCTGCCCGGGAGCGAGGCCGCCGGAACGGCCCGAGGCGGCCATGGGGAAGGAAGCCGTAGAGCGAGCCACCCGGCGCGCCCTGGCGCTGGAAGTCCACCGGCGTCCGCTCGCCGAGAAGGCGGAGCCTGCCGCGCAGGGAGGAGTCCAGCGCCTCGACCACCGCCACGCAACGCGTGCGCAGCGCCTCCGCATGCGGAAGGAAGGCCTCACCCATCGCCGGAACGTTGATCATCACGAAGAGCCCGCTGGTGCCGGGACTCGCCATGCGCGGGTCGCTGGCCGCGGGATGGCAGACGTACACGGTCGGGTCCGAGGGCGGGCGGCCGGAGAAGATCTCGTCGAACTCCCGCCGCTCGTCGCCCGAGAAGGCGACCGTGTGGTGCGCGAGGCGCGAGCGCACGGGCGCCTCGAGGAGCAAGACGTAGCCCGACATCGCCAGGGACCGCCCGGAGACGCCGGAGCCGCCCAGCGGGTCGGCGTTCACCACCACGGCGTCCACCGGAGCCTCGTCGCCGAGAGGACCCGCGCGCCAGCTCTCGCCCGACCGCTTCCAGGCCCCGGGGGTGCCCAGGCGGATCTCGACGCCGAGCCGGCGGACCGCGCTCTCCAGCGC
>JBKPMY010000043.1:0-10934 GCA_046732375.1 Myxococcota bacterium | reverse complement strand
CGCGGGCGAGGCAGAAGATGAGCCCGGCGCGGACGCCGTACTCCAGCGTGGCCCGATCCATCCCCCGCAGCGCCGCGTGGATGATGTGGTCCAGGTCCAGCGTCGAGTCCTGGTTGCGCTTCATCGGGTTGAACCGCAGCTCGATCTGCGTGACCCGGCTTCCGCGGAACTCCTTCCCGATGACCTCGTACACGCTCCGCTCGATGGCCGCGGGCGAGCTCTGAATCTTCTCGGTCCAGGTGTGCATGATGCGGAGGTAGTCGTCGAGGTTGGAGACGTTGTCCGGCCGGGCGGTGATCATCTCCACGAACTCGAAGTAGTTCTTCGTCGGGAGCTTGAACCCCTGGCTGTGGGCCAGCGACCAGAGCACGTGCGGGGCAACCGCTCCGCCAACGTGGATGTGTAGGTCGATGAGCTCGCGGAACATCCCCCGAGGCTACAGAGGGACGGCGTCCTCCGTCGAGCGAGGCTTCCGTGAGGTGGTGGCTCGTGTAGTGTGCGCCGCCATGGCAGCGACACTGATCGACGGCAAGGCCATCGCCCAGAAGGTCCGGCAGGAGGTGGCCGAGAGCACCCGCGAGCTGAAGGCACGCACCGGGCGCGTCCCCGGGCTGGCAGTCATCCGGGTGGGCGAGGATCCAGCGAGCAAGATCTACGTCACCGGCAAGCAGAAGGCCGCGGGCGAGGTCGGCTTCCACGCCAGCGAGCACCACTTCCCCGAGACCGCTTCCCACGCCGAGGTGCAGGCCCGCCTGGAAGCGCTCAACGCCGACGACGCCGTCCACGGCATCCTGGTCCAGCTCCCGCTACCCAAGCAGGTGCGCTCCGATCAGCTGCTGCGCGTGCTCCGCCCGGACAAGGACGCCGACGGGTTGCATCCCTTCAACGCCGGCCTCCTCGCCCAGGGGCGCGAGGCGACGGTGGCCTGCACCCCCTGGGGAGTGATGCGGATGCTCCAGGAGATCGATTGCAAGCCCCGGGGCAAGCGGGCGGTCGTCGTCGGCCGGAGCATCCTGGTGGGCCGCCCCATGGCGCTGCTGCTGCTCAACGCCGATGCCACGGTGACGATCTGCCACAGCAAGAGCGACCTCGCCGCGGAGGTGCCCCGGGCGGACATCCTGGTGGCGGCGGTGGGCGTCCCCGAGCTGATCAAGGGCGCCTGGGTGAAGCCCGGCTCGGTGGTCATCGACGTGGGAATCAACCGGCTCCCCTCCGGCAAGCTGGTGGGCGACGTGGAGTTCGCCGCGGCCGCGGAGAGGGCCTCCCACATCACCCCCGTGCCAGGCGGCGTGGGGCCAATGACCATTGCCATGTTGCTCTCCAATACGCTGCGGAACGCCAGGGCGCTGATCGGGCAGTGAGGCCCTGGTAGGGCCAGGCGTCCGGGTCGGGCCGTGCCGCCACCACATGGCGCCCCCGTGCTGTTATGAGAGCGGGCAGCACATGCTCGCGCTCCTGCTCCCCTACGTGGAGCTGCCCGATCTCCACCTGTTCGGCCTGACCATCCACCCCTTCGGCATCTTCGCCGCGCTGGGCGTCTACCTCGGCGCCGTGCTCACCGTTCGAGCCGGGCGGGTGTACAGCCCCGGCGACACGAAGTCCCTCTCCGAGGTGTTCACCTGGGCGCTGGTGGGAGGCCTGCTCGGCGCCCACCTGCTGCACGTCCTGGGGTACCACCCCGAGCTGCTCCGCACCCAGGGACCGCTGGTCCTGCTCAAGGTCTGGGACGGGGTGTCGTCCATGGGCGGCGTCCTCGGTGGGATGGCGGGCATCGTCCTCTACTTCCGGCGGAAGCGGCTCAGCATCTATCCGTACTGGGACGCGCTGGCGCTCGGAACGGCGCCCGGCTGGGCGGTGGCCCGGATGGGCTGCGCGGTCGTGCACGACCATCCCGGCATCCGGAGCGACGCCTGGTTCGCCATGGCATTTCCGGACGGGCCCCGGCTGGACATGGGGCTCGTCGACTGCGTGCTTCTCCTGATCATCAGCGCGCTGCTCTACCTGCTCGCTCGAAAGCCCCGGCCGCAGGGGACGCTCATGGGTGTGCTCGCCATCGGCTACTCGGTGCCACGCTTCTTCCTGGACTTCTTCCGGGCGACGGACCTGGCCTTCGTCGATGGCCGGATCCTCGGCCTGACTCCGGCGCAGTGGATCACTCCCGTCCTGGCAGCGGCGGGCGTGTACCTCCTCGTGAGGGCCCGCAGGATGCCGCTCGCCTCCGCGGCCGTCGCAGCACCGGTTCCGGAGGGGGAGGCACCAGAGCGAGCGAGCCCGGTCAGCGCACCGGAGGCTCCGCCCCCGGAGACCCAGCCGGACCAGCGCCGCGCCCCTTCAGCGCACTGACGATGAGCCGCGTGGCCGGGCTCTTGTTCAGCGTGTAGAAGTGGATGCCCGGAACGCCCCGGGCGAGCAGCTCCATGCACTGCACCGTGGCGTGGGCCACGCCGAGCTGCACGACCGCATCAGGGTCGTCGCGGTAGCGCTCGAGCTGGAGCACCAGCCGCATCGGCACCGTCGCCCCGCAGAGCCGGACGAAGCGCTCGAGCTGCTCGATGTTGGTGATCGGCATGATGCCGGGGACGATGGGGACGTTGATCCCCACCCGTCGGGCTCGCTCCACGAAGTCGAAGTAGAAGGCGTTGTCGAAGAAGAGCTGAGTGATGACGAAGTCCAGCCCGGCGTCGACCTTCGCCTTGAGGTGCCGGAGGTCGTCGTCGCGGAGCGGCGTCTCCACGTGCCCCTCCGGATAGCCGGCGCCGCCGAGGCACAGGGTGTGGTCGCGCTCCCGGATGAACCGCACCAGCTCCGCGGCATAGTGAAATCCCCCGGGCGGGGGCTGGAACTCGCGCTGGCCGGCCGGCGGATCACCGCGGAGGGCGAGGATGTTCTCCACCCCCATCGTCAGGAAGTGCTCCACCAGCCGGCCGAGCTCCTCGCGGGTGTGGCCCACGCACGTGAGGTGCGCCATCGTTTCCAGGCCGGTGGCCCGGATCTGCCGGACCAGGTCCACGGTCCGCTCCTGCGTGCTGCCGCCCGCGCCGTAGGTGACGGAGACGAAGCCCGGCTCCAGCGGCCGCAGGTCCTCGACCGTGCGGAGGAGCGCGCGCCGGCCCTCCTCCGTCTTGGGAGGGAAGAACTCGAAGGAGAAGCACGGGTCCGAGGGGTTGAGCCGGTTCCTGATCTTCATTGCGCCTTGGCTTCACACTCTAGTCGGCGCGCGGCCCTGACGCTCTCTCCAACCTTGATCGGCCTCGGTGGGGTGGGGTAGGCCGGCGCCACATCCATGGCCCGCCAGACACCGCTCAACCGCGTCCACCGCGCCCTCGGCGCGCGGATGGTCGACTTCGCCGGCTGGGACATGCCGGTCCAGTACACCGGCGTCGTCGCCGAGCACGAGGCAGTGCGGACCGCGGCCGGTCTGTTCGACGTCTCGCACATGGGGGAGATCGAGTTCCGCGGGGACGGAGCGCTGGAGAGCGCGAACGCGCTGATCACCAACGACCTCGGCCGGGCCTCCGACGGGCAGGCGGTCTACGCCGGACTGCTGAACCACCAGGGTGGCTTCGTCGACGACGTCGTGGCCTACCGTTTCTCGTCCGAGCACATCCTCATCTGCGTCAACGCCAGCAACCGGGAGAAGGACTTCGCCTGGATGAGCGAGAACACGCCCCGGGTGAAGCCGGTCAACCGGAGCGACGACTTCGCGCAGCTGGCCATCCAGGGGCCGAAGGCGGCCAGCATCGTGCAGTCGCTCACCGACCTTCCGCTGGAGAGCATCGCGACCTACCGGTTCCGCGAGGGGACGGTGGCCGGCGTGCCCTGCATCGTCTCCCGGACCGGCTACACCGGCGAGGACGGCTTCGAGCTCTACTGTCCGCCCGATCGCGCCGAGCATCTGTGGAACGCGCTCCTCGAGGCCGGTCGGGCGCCGGGGCTGGTCCCGGCAGGGCTCGGTGCGCGGGACACGCTCCGGACCGAGATGAAGTACGCCCTGTACGGCAACGACATCGATGACGCCCACACCCCACTCGAGGCCGGGCTGGGCTGGATCGTGAAGTGGGACAAGGGCGAGTTCGTGGGGCGCCCCGCGCTGGCCGCGCAGAAGGCGGCAGGCGTGCAGCGGAAGCTGGTGGGCTTCGAGATGCGCGAGCCCGGGATTCCACGGCACGGCTACGGCATCGGGAAGCCCGGGCAGCCGGTGGGCGAGGTGACGTCCGGGACGCAGGGGCCGACGGTGAAGAAGGCCATCGGCATCGGCTACGTCCCCACCGCGCTCGCGGCCGAGGGCACCCCGCTGGAGATCGACATCCGGGGCCGCGCCGTCCGCGCCCAGGTGGTGAAGACCCCCTTCAAGCGCTAGGAAACACCGCCCCTCGGGAAAGCACGAACGACCATGGCCGACAATCCGAAGAACCTCCGCTACACCAAGGACCACGAGTGGGCCCGCCGCGACGGCGGGGGCGTGGTGGTGGGCGTGACCGCCCACGCCCAGGAGCAGCTCGGAGACGTGGTGTACGTCGAGCTCCCCAAGGTGGGGGACACCGTGAACGCCGGGACCCCCTTCGGAGTGGTGGAGTCCACCAAGGCGGTGAGCGAGCTGTTCGCCCCCATCTCCGGCAAGGTGACCAAGATCAACAACGCGCTCGCCGACGAGCCCTCCACCATCAACACCGACCCGTACGGGGCCGGGTGGATCATCGAGCTGGAGCCCTCGAATCCGGCGCAGCTCGATGGGTTGATGGACGCCGAGGGGTACAACGACCTGCTGGCGAAGACCGCGACCTGACAGCAGAAACGCGTCGAGGTGGGACTGCGGACCGCGCGTTCCGACGCGGCCACCATGACGACGGTGTTGTGGTCGCCTTGGCCTTGCCGACGGTGGGCCCGAGAGCCCTCGACGTGAACCCCGGCCGCGGCAACCATGACGCGAGCCAGCGTGGCCCGGTCCTGTTAAACCGGCGCCTCCACTGACCGTCGGAGGCGCTAGCTCGCCCGCCCTCCCACCAGGTAACCATCGACGCGATGCCAGACGCCCGGAACCCCTCCGAGACCGACTCCTTTCCCCGTCGCCACATCGGCCCCGACGCCGCCGACGTGACCGAGATGCTCCGCGCCGTCGGCGCCCCCTCGCTCCAGGCGCTGGTGGACCAGACCCTGCCGGCGAGCATCCGGTTCCGGCGCGGGCTCGACCTGCCGCCGGCAGTGGACGAGGCCCGGCTCCTCGAGGAGCTCGAGGTGCTGGCGTTGAAGAACCAGGTCTTCAAGTCCTTCATCGGCCAGGGCTACTTCGACACGGTCGTCCCACCGGTCATCCTCCGGAACGTCTTCCAGAACCCAGGGTGGTACACGCAGTACACGCCCTACCAGCCGGAGATCTCCCAGGGACGGCTCGAGGCGCTGCTCAACTTCCAGACCATGGTGATCGACCTCACCGGGCTGCCGGTGGCGAACGCCTCATTGCTCGACGAGGCCACCTCGGCGGCGGAGGCGATGCACCTGTTCCAGGCGCTGGCCAAGCCAGGGCACGACGTGTTCTTCGTCTCCGACAAGGTGCATTCCCAGACGCTGGAGGTGGTCCGCACCCGGGCCGGTGCGCTGGGCATCCCGGTCATCGTCGGTGACACCCGGACCTTCGACTTCTCCACCAGGATCTTCGGCGCGCTGGTGCAGTACCCCGCGACCGACGGGCTGGTGGAGGACCTCGCGTCGTTCTTCGACCGGGTGCATGCCGAGGGCGCGCACGTCGCGGTGGCCACCGACCTCCTCGCGCTGACGGTGCTCACTCCTCCCGGCGAGCTCGGTGCCGACGTGGCGGTGGGCAGCGCGCAGCGCTTCGGCGTCCCGATGGGTTACGGCGGACCGCACGCGGGCTTCTTCGCGGTGAAGCAGGAGTTCACCCGGCTCCTCCCCGGCCGGATCATCGGCGTGTCCGAGGATGCGCAGGGGCATCGCGCGCTCCGGATGGCGTTGCAGACCCGCGAGCAGCACATCCGCCGCGAGAAGGCCACGAGCAACATCTGCACCGCGCAGGCGCTCCTGGCGGTGATGGCCAGCTTCTATGCCGCGTGGCACGGGCCCGAGGGGCTCAAGGCCATCGCCACCCGGGTGCACGGGCTCACCGTCCGGCTGGCCCGGGGACTCGGCAAGCTGGGCGTCAAGGTCAAGCACGCGAACGTGTTCGACACCCTCCGCCTGGAGATGGAGCCGGCCGAGGCGGATCGGGCGATGGCCCGCGCGCGCGACCGGAAGATGAACCTCCGGCGCATCGATGCCCGAAGCATCGGCGTTTCGCTCGACGAGACCACCCGCCCCGAGGACGTCGAGGCGCTGTGGGGCGTGTTCGCGGGTGGAAAAGCGATGGACTTCGCCGCCGAGGTGCTCGCCTCGGAGGTTGGCCCCTCGTGGGGCCCGGCCCTGACCCGGAAGAGCAGGTACCTGACCCATCCGGTCTTCCACCGCCACCGCTCCGAGACAGAGATGCTCCGGTACATCAAGCGGCTGGAGGCGAAGGACCTGAGCCTCACCTACGCGATGATCCCGCTGGGCAGCTGCACCATGAAGCTGAACGCCACCGCGGAGATGATCCCGGTGACCTTCGCCGGCTTCTCCAGGCTGCATCCCTTCGCCCCCCTCGAGCAGACCGAAGGCTACCAGCAGCTGTTCCGTGAGCTGGAGCGGATGCTCTCGGAGATCACCGGCTTCGCCGCGACGTCGCTGCAGCCCAACGCCGGCAGCCAGGGCGAGTACGCGGGTCTGCTGGTCATCCGGAAGTGGCACGAGAGCCGCGGCGACCGCGACCGGAAGGTGTGCCTCATTCCCGCCTCGGCGCACGGCACCAACCCGGCGAGCGCGGTGATGGCTGGCTTCGAGGTGGTGGTGGTGAAGAGCGCCGAGGACGGGAGCATCGACCTCGTCGACCTCGACGCCAAGTCCGCGCAACATGCCGACCGCCTCGGCGCGCTGATGGTGACCTACCCCTCGACCCACGGGGTGTTCGAGGAGGAGATCCAGAGCATCTGCGACATCGTCCACCGCCACGGCGGGCAGGTGTACATGGACGGGGCGAACATGAACGCCCAGGTGGGGCTTTGCCGGCCGGGTGACTTCGGGCCCGACGTCTGCCACCTGAATCTGCACAAGACCTTCTGCATCCCCCACGGCGGCGGCGGCCCGGGCATGGGGCCCATCTGCGTCGCCTCGCACCTCGCGCCGTTCCTCCCCGGACATCCGGTGATCAGGACCGGCGGAGCGCAGGGGACCGGGCCCGTGTCCGCGGCTCCCTGGGGCAGCCCGAGCATCCTGCTCATCTCTTACGCCTACATCCGGATGATGGGCGCCGCGGGGCTCACCCTCGCCACCGAAGTGGCCATTCTCAGCGCCAACTACATCGCCAATCGCCTGGCCGAGCACTTCCCGGTGCTGTACCGGGGCGCCCGCGGCCGGGTGGCGCACGAATGCATCCTCGACCTGCGCGGGCTCAAGAAGTCGGCGGGCATCGAGGTGGACGACGTGGCCAAGCGCCTCATCGACTACGGCTTCCACGCCCCGACGGTGTCCTTCCCGGTCGCGGGCACGGTGATGGTCGAGCCCACCGAAAGCGAGAGCAAGGCGGAGCTGGACCGCTTCTGCGATGCGATGGTCGCCATCCGGAAGGAGATCGCCGAGATCGAGGCCGGACGGCAGCCGCGCGAGGGCAACGTGCTCAAGCACGCTCCTCACACCGCAGAGGTGGTGACCGCGGACGCCTGGGACCGGCCGTACTCGCGGCAGCTCGGGGCGTTCCCGTCCGCGTTCGTGCGGGCGAGCAAGTTCTGGCCGGCCGTGGGGCGGCTGAACAACGTGCTCGGAGACCGGAAGCTCATGTGCAGCTGTCCCCCCGTAGAGGACTACGTCTGAGCGGGACGGTCCTGGGAGTCACAGCCTCAAGCCCTCAACGGCGACTGCCTTGACCGCAATGTTGCAGCCGCCCTGAGAGGGCTGACGATTCCCCTCTCGAGAACCACCGTCTCGCGGACGGCGCCGGCTTCGACGCGAGAGCGCCGGTCGACCTGGCTTCCTCAGGTCGGTCTCCATTGACGTGTACCCGGTCCGTGGATGCGCGCCGGTGTAGGAGATCCTCCGCACCCCCACTTCACTCAAGCGAGATCTTTCGACGTTCGAAGTGGGTGAGAGCGTCACCGGGCGTCTCGGCTCTTCGCCAATCGCCCGGAACGAGTGCCGCTCGAACAGTTTTCGCGCCGGATCACCATCACACGACGGGAGCCGTGGAACCTTCCAGATAAGACATCCGTTTTCTTTGTCCTATCCGTGAAGCTGCACCGCTCGCGAGCGGCTCGTGTCCTCCGATCGAGAGGAGGAACATGCCTACGAAACGAGCATGGTTGTGGTGGACGGTTGTGCTGGCAGCTGGCTGCAGTGCAAACAGAGGGACCGCCGAGGAACCGGATCCTCTGCGGAACGATCCGCCGAAGAAGGAGGCGGCCCCGACGCATTCGAGTCCGATCGCGCTGACGAGTGACGACCGCTTCGTCTGGAGCGTCAATCCCGATAGCGATTCAGTCTCGGTCTTCGAGGTGGCCAACGAGGCGAACAAGAAGCTGGCGGAGATCAAGGTAGGAAAGGAGCCATGGTGCGTGGCCCTCCGGGAGGAGCGGCGCGGCCAGGGGCACGACGAGGTCACCGCCTACGTCACCAACATGGCGAGCGGGACCGTTTCGGTGATCGATGGCCATCGGTACGAGGTCATCGAGACCATCCCGGTCGGAACCGAGCCCTTCGGCTGCGCCCTGACGCCTGACGGCAAGAGGCTGTACGTCACCAATTTCTCGTCCGACAGCGTCTCGGTGATCAACACCCAGAGCTACCGGGTCACGAAGACCATCGAGGGCGTGGGAAGCAAGCCTCGGGGGATCGCGATCACCGCCGATGGAAAGAAGGTGTACGTCACGCAGTTCCTGGCCGTCTCTCGCGCCAACGACCCTCGTCCCCGGACCCAGACCGAAGGAGCGGACGACGGTCGGGAGGGCCGGGTGACGGTCATCGACGGCGATTCCAACAAGGTGATCGGGACGGTCACCCTGAACCCGCTGGCCGACGTCGGTGCCGCCTTCAAGTCGAACGGGAACACGCTGGCGCGCGAACCGCTGGGCAATCCGGTGCTCTTCGACAACACGACCGGAGCCTTTCCCAACCTCCTCGAGTCGATCGTCATCCGGGGGAATCTGGCCTACGTCAGCGGCACCTGTTCCTCGCCGAACGGGCCGTTCCGCTTCAACGTGAACGTGCAGAGCTGCCTGGCGGTCATCGACACCACCCGGGATCTCGAGGCGTTCCCCACCCTGAACATGAACGTGGGCGTGAACTTCGAGCCGGCCGGCAAGAAGCTCTTCAACACCAATCCATTCATGGTGGCCTTCAAGCGCTCGGCCGCAGAGGGATTCGTTGCCCTGGGCGCGACCAACCGG
Source organism: Myxococcota bacterium (assembly GCA_046732375.1). Lineage (GTDB taxonomy): Bacteria > Myxococcota > Myxococcia > Myxococcales > Myxococcaceae > RPRB01. The sequence goes on along the minus strand of JBKPMY010000043.1, from coordinate 1,470 downwards.
CTCCTCCGGGTGACGCTGGACGGCACCGGGGCGGCCAGCATCAACCCGCCGGCCAGCGCACAAGACCCTGGCAACATCGTGCGCATCGAGCTCAAGGATCCGCAGGAGATCTTGCAGGACGATCCGCAGGACCGCGTCGGCGGGCACAACCCACGCGGCGTGGTCGTGAGCTCGACCGATACCCGGGCCTACGTGATGGATTTCCTGTCCCGTGACGTGGCGGTGGTCGATGTCTCCGGCGCCGATCCGACGAAGTACCGCACCCTGGCGCGGTTGCAGTCCGCGGACCTGCCGACGGGTGAGGTGGAGCGGATCTCCCTCCGGGGGAAGTACCTCTTCAACACCGCCATCGGGCCGGTCGGTACCCAGCCCAACTCCGTCCGACCCTCGGGCCTGATGTCCGATACCGGCTGGGGCACCTGCTACAGCTGCCACCCGCAGGCGCTCACCGACAGCGTGACCTGGATGTTCCCGGATGGCCCGCGGCAGGCGATCTCCATGGAGAGCACCTTCGCCGCCGGCGCCGCCCGCATCGTCAACGGCGCACCGGTCTTGCCGGACTCGCACATGCGAGCGCTGAACTGGTCGGGCATCCGCGACGAGATCCAGGACTTCGAGCGGAACATCCGCGCCGTCTCGGGCGGCGGGGGCCTCATCCGTGAGCCTGGCCTGCTCGAAGGGGCGGCCGGACTGGCGATGATCCCCGACCTCGCTCCGGTGGCGAACACCGGTCGAGATCCCGACCTCGACGCCATCGCCACCTATCTGGCCGTGGGCGTCCGGGCGCCGATCTCGCCTCTGGCGGGGCAGGACGTCTCCTATGGTCGGCAGCTGTTCGCAGCGGCCGGATGCCAGCACTGCCACGGTGGTCCGAACTGGACCATCTCCGCGATCGACTTCACGCCTCCACCGGCGGCGATCGAGATCGTCGACGCTCAGCTGGTGCGCTTCCTCTGCAGGGTGGGCACCTTCGACCCGACTCTATTCACCGACGGAGTGAGCAACGAGATCCGGGCCAACAACGCGGCCAACGTGCAGGCGAGAGGAGAGCTCGGGTTCAACGTGCCGTCGCTCGTCTCGGTGTTCGCCTCGGCGCCCTACCTCCACAGCGGAGCGGCCGAGACCCTGGGCAACGTGCTGGAGAACGTCGTACACCGGAGCGCGGGCTCGGGCGGCATCGACACGCTGACCCGCGCCAGCGACCGGAACGAGGTGGTCCGGTTCCTGAGCTCGATCGACCGGAGCACCGAACCCTTCACGGCGGGAACGGTCCCCGGCGTCTGCGGTCCGTAGGCACACACCTCCGGTGACGTCAGCCACCTGGTCCTCGCGAGGGCCAGGTGGCGATCGTTTGCGATCAGTTGTTCCGGAAGATCCGCATCAGCGGCCGGCCGCCGGTCTCCAGGTAGAACCCGAAGGGGAAGGTGACCGTGCCGTTGGGCCCCATCAGCCCCGGCGGAGGATTGGGGA
>JBKPMY010000042.1:0-23321 GCA_046732375.1 Myxococcota bacterium | reverse complement strand
CAGGTGCAGCGCTACCTCGCGGGCGGGCCTCTCGCGGAGAGCCGGCGGGGCCTTCTGATGAACGGGCTGCTCAAGGTGCCGATGCAGCTCTTCATCCTCTTCCTCGGGGTGATGGTGTTTGTCGTCTACCAGCTGACGCCGCCGCCCCTCTTCTTCAACCGGGCGGAGCTGGAGCGAGTCAGGGCCAGCCACCCCACCGAGGTGGCGTCGCTGGAGGCGAGGCACGAGCGGCTGTTCGCCGAGAAGCGGCAGGAGATCGACGCGTGGATGGCCAGCCCGGCCGATGCCTCGCGCCTGCGGGAGACCGAGGCGCAGGTGCAGGCCCTCCGGAAGGAGACCGGCGTGCTGGTGGCACGGACCCGGCCCGGAGCGGATCCAAAGGACGCGGACTTCATCTTCCTCCGCTTCGTTCTCGACCACTTCCCGCGCGGGCTCATCGGGCTGCTGGTGGCGGTCATCCTCTCGGCGGCGATGTCTGCGAACTCCGCCGCGCTCTCCTCGCTGGGCGCGACGACGGTCGTCGACTTCTACCGGCCTCGCCACCCTGATGCGCCGGACTCGCGGACCCTGGCGGTGGCGCGCTGGTCCACCGCGGCGTGGGGACTGGTGGCGGTGGGGTTCGCCTCCTTCGCCTCCCTGCTGGACAACCTCATCCAGGCGGTGAACGTGCTCGGCTCACTTTTCTACGGGCCCATGCTCGGCGTGTTCCTGGTGGGGTTCTTTCTCCGGCGAGTGGGCGGTCGCGCTGCGTTCTGGGCGACAGTGGCCGGTGAGATCGCCGTGCTCGCTGCAGCCGCCTTCGGAAGCCTCGGCTTCCTCTGGTACAACGTCCTTGGATGCGCGGTGGTGGTCGGGCTCGCCTTCCTGCTGCAGCGCGTCTTCTCTCGCTCCTCCCCCAACCCGACTGGAGAGCTCACATGACCTTCTCACGCAACGTCCTGCTCGCAGGCTGTCTCGCCCTGTCGCTTCCCGCATTCGCCCAGGGGGCCGCTCCGGCGCAGGCCCCCGCGACCTCCCCGGCCCCGGCGGCATCGACCTCCACCTTCCAGGCCGACACGGTCGGAGTTCTCACCCACGTGCAGGACCAGCTGGTCCAGCTGGAGAAGGCGATGCCGGCGAACAAGTTCACGTGGCGTCCGGCCAAGGATGTGCGCTCGGTCGCCGAGGTCTACCTGCACGCAGCGGGGTCAGGGTACTTCTTCGGGAAGATGCTGGGCTTCGAGATCCCGGCGGACATCGCCTCGCAGATGAAGGGCTGGGAGAAGAGCACCACCGACAAGGCGAAGATCGAGAAGCTGCTCGCCGATTCCGTCGCCTGGTTCAACGCCCAGGTGAAGGCGATGCCCGACGCCGAGCTGAACAAGACCATCGACTTCTTTGGCCGTCCGGCGACCAAGCGGGTGGTCGTGTTGACCGCGCTCAGCCACTACTCGGAGCATCTGGGCCAGTCGATCGCCTACGCCCGGTCGAACGGGGTCGTCCCGCCCTGGAGCAAGGGCGGCAAGTCGTAGGCCGGATGAAGGTGAACTTCCGGTCGAGAGCGGCCGGGGTCTCAGCTCGAGAGGCCGGGTCCGCTCCCGACCGTACTCCCATCTACGGAGCGAGGACGTTGCTCGCCGCGGCCTGGGCGATGAGGGCGTCGCGGTCCGCCGGCAGGAGGAAGCCCATCTCCACCGCATGGTTCGCGGCCGCGGTCACAGCGTGGACGTAGCCGTCGTGGTCGCCGTAGCGTTCCTCGAGGGAGAGCCGCGGATCACCGGTCGCCTGCCGCTCGGCGCGCGTCTTGGCGAAGGGCACCATCCCGCCGGTGTAGTCGCAGTTCTGGTCCTTGTGGAACCCGGCGGCGGTGATGTTCCAGCCGAAGTAGGAGCCCAGCGGCGCGTCGCGGAGCACCACCGGCACGCCTCCCAGCTCGTTGCCATCCGCGTCCACCCGGGGCACGAGCATCTTGATCACCTGCTTGATCGGCGGGGGCTGGTTGGTCGGAACGCCCGAGCCGTCACTGGGGTTGAAGAACGGACCCCAGACGTAGTCGAGCACCGGATTGATGAAGGGGAGCTCGCGGATCGGTGAGGCCAGTGGCACCCCATCCAGGGAGGTGATGGTCGCCGCCTCCGGCACGCTCGCCGATAGCTCCGGGATTCCGTCGGGGAAGCCCATCGCCGCCTTGGTCGGCTCCACCAGGAAGCCGCTCGGCTTGCCGTGGTGCTGATCGTTCCGGGCATCGCGGTCGTCGTCCATCGCGTCGCGATCGTCGTCCTCGCCGCGGTCGTCCTCGCGCGCCAGCTTCGGCGTCCCGCGCAACGTCGGGTAGAGGCTGGGGGGCGGAAGCGCGCCGTTCATCACCCAGTTCCGGAAGTGGACGCGGATCGCGTTCACCGTCTCGGTGTGGGGCACCGGGTTGGCGCGGAGCGTGCCCTGGCCGTAGTTGTTGCCCGGGCAGTTCACCACCGGCGTGCGTGGCGGATTCTGGTCGAAGCCGCCCCGGCCGCCACCATGGGTGGTGCTGGGGATGTAGTAGCGGCGCACGTTCTCCGGAATGGGAATGTCTCGCTTCCCGTCGGTGCCCACCCACTCGATGGGCAGCTTCAGCTCCCAGATCTCGGCCGCGCCGAAGTGCTCGATGATCTTCGGGCAGGTGTGGCTCTGGCGGCACCGGTCGAGGATGCCCCGGCGCGGGAGCTCACGGACGTGGTCCTCGTAATCCGCCCACCATTGGGGTCCCTCGCTGCCCGCCTCGTAGAGCTCGAGCACGCCGTCTGGCTGGGCCCAGCGGAAGTTCAGGGCGATCCGGCGGCCGGCGATGATCGGCCAGGCGCCGTCGTGCACCTGGCGGCGGCTCTCGTCCTGGTTGAAGCCGAGGTGGAGGAAGCCGCGGGTGAAGTTCCCGGACTGCGAGACCCCGCGCATGATCGACCAGCGGATCTTGCCGGCCAAGGGGTTCGGGTTGCCGAAGTCGTCCTTCAGCTCGTGCTTGAAGAAGGTCCCGACGTCCCTGAACGCGGCGAACCCGACGCCGAGCACGTAGGGATCCTTGGCGATGAACCGCACCTGGTAGAGGAGGTTCGGGTCGTAGCCGTCCTTGAGGCAGATCGCGGTGTCGGACGGCGTCTGGTGCGCCCAGTCGGTGCAACTGGCCCAGGCCCAGTCGGTGCTAGGGATGGTCCGGGCCACGGTGACCTTCCCGTCCATCGTCTCGTGGAGGTGGACGGTGATCGACGCGCTCGAGGTGTCCAGGCTGGCCGGCCGGTACGGGAACTGGTTGGACTGCACGAAGAGCAGCTGGGATCCGGGGCCGCTGCGATTCACGACGCGGGCGATGACCTCGCCGGTCACCGCCGAACCGTCGCGCTGATGCGCCACCGGCACCTTCACCCATTCGTTGGTGGTGCCGGTCTGGAGCGTTCCGAGCCCGGTGGGGCTGCCCGAGTTGTCCCCCTGCCAGCCACTGCTGAGGCCGACGTCACCGAAGCCCTTCTCGATGTCGACGATCGTGATGCGGCCGCCGCGGTTGGGGACGTCCTGCCACATGAGCCCGCTGGCCCTGGACATGTCGACGGGCTTCACCAGCTGGAAGGTGGCGGTGTAGCGGACCTTGCCATCCGGGTCCTTCCCGAGATCGATGTCCTGGGTGATGGCGTTGAGCGGGTCTCGCGGATCGAGCACGCCATCCGCCAGCCCGGTGAGCACCTCGTATTGCCCCGCGCTGCCGAAGGATGCGCAGGTGGGCGGCGTCCCGGTGCAGAACGCCGGTGAGGTCTTGTTCAGGATCGTGATCCGCGTCACCCGGGCCTCGGCGGGTGGCGACCAGGCCATCAGGAGCAGCGGCGCGAGCAACGAGAGAGCCGGCACGACGGCAAACGGCGTTCGACGCATCAACGGCATCGACTGACCTCCTCCCGTGCGGGTGACGCACGAGGGTTGCGTGTTGTGGAAACCCCCTCCTGGGGCGGCGCAGGAGAGACCATTGCGAACGCACCGAACAAGGAGCGGTGCGTCGCGAACGTGAGCTCGTTCGCAACGCCGCGCCGAACGATCGAGCGGCGCTCACCTGCGTCTCCGTCGAGAGAAGGCATGCTTCAGCGGCCACTCCGTTGCGTCCGCAGCGTTGCGTCCGCATTCATCGAACGTCGTTCGCGTGCCATCGCCCGAATGCACCGCGCTCGCGGCATCCCCGAAGGGTTCATCACCCGGCGAGGGGCACGAGATGCGGTCTCCGCGAGACGGATGGCCGCCGTTCAGCGCGAAGATCGCAGGGCGTCGCCGATCTGCTGCGCAGGAAGAGCTTGAACGCGCGTCCGTCGCATCTCCGGGCCGACCGTCACCGCCACGAGGTCGTCCGGTGTGAAGGCCACGACGCCCCCCAGCCCTCACGGCGACTGCAACTCCCCTCCTTCTGAACGCCGAGCGGACGCCCCATCGAGCTCGTCGATGTGCTGGCACCGCGGTGGGTTCTGGCGGAGCGCGCTCGTACGGTTCCTCGCAGGGCCGTCGGCCGCCTGACGTCAGCGAGCACGCTCCACCGGAATGCTGCGCGCACAATCTTCCGCGAAGCCCCGTCGTATCCGCCCGGATCGTGCAGCGAACTCAGGAATGTCGTGACCGGAAATTCGCGAATGAAACGGGGCGCCCGGTGGACGGCCTGCTCTCCGGCCTGACCGGCGCTCCGGTTCATCGACGGTGTCGATACCTACACCGACGCACCACGTCACGACGCTAAAGGGGCCCCCCTTCGATGCAACGGCACCTCTTCGTCCTGACCGCCCTGAACCTCAGCTTCCTCTTCCTGGCCTGCAACGCCGGACCCGACACGAATCCGTTCGACCTGCCCACCCGCGGCCTGCCGACAGGCGGCACCGTCCCGGAGACGACGCCCGCTCCAGACGCCGGATTCGCCAGTCCCGATGCGGGAACCCCCGCGGAGCCCGACCCTGGACCGAACGAGCAGGTCGCAGGCAACGGCATCTTCCCGCCGGACAACGACTGGAACACCCGGATCGACGACGCGCCGGTGGATCCGCGCTCCGACGAGTACATCGCCTCGATGGGCGCAGATCAGCCGCTCGTTGCGAGCTGGGACGAGGCCGGTCACGGGCTTCCGTACGTCGAGGTCGACGCGGACCAGAAGAAGGTGCCGGTGTCGTTCTGGGGTCACCCGAAGGAGAGCGACCCAGGGCCCTATCCCATTCCCTGGAACGCGCCCGTCCAGATCGGTTCCGACGCGCATGTCCTTGTCGTCGACCGGGCGAATGGCTGGCTCTACGAGCTGTTCCAGGCCTCCCGCAACTCCGATGGCTCCTGGGAGGCGGCGAACGGGGCGAAGTGGAACCTCCGCACCGGGGACCCGCGTCCTCTGCGGTGGACCTCGGCGGACGCGGCGGGGATGCCGGTCTTCCCGGGGGTCGTTCGCTACGAGGAGGTCGAGGCGGGCTGGATCGGCCACGCCCTGCGCTTCGCGGCCAATCGGACCCAGCGCGGCTTCGTCTGGCCTGCGAGCCACGCAGCAGGAAGCTGCTCCCTGGACTCCGACTGCCCCCCGATGGGCGCCCGGGTGCGGCTGAAGAAGTCGGTGGACATCTCGCGCTTCAGCAAGCGGATGCAGGTGATCTTGAGGGCACTGCAGGACTACGGGATGTTCGTCGCGGACAACACCGGCACCGACGACAGCTGGTGGCTGTCGGGAGCGCCTCATCCGAAATGGTCCGACGAGGAGCTCCTGACCCTCGGAGCGATCCGCGGGCGCGACTTCGAGGTGGTCAGACACGGGCAGATCAAGTCGCAGTAGCGCTGGAGGTCGGCGGGGGTGCGCTGAATGCGCCGCCCTGGCGCTCCGTCTCACGGGCAGCATGAAGACGCCCTTGCTCGCCGCCGTGCTCCTGCCGCTCACCACCCTCGCTCAGCCCTGGGCGCCGGCGCCCGCGCCAACCGCTCCGCCTCCCGCGCTCCGCGCGCGAGTCCCCTTCCCTCCGAGCCCCGGTCGCACCGATGACGTCCGGGACCTCTGGACGGTCGATACGACGCTTGCCCAGCTCGACCGTGCGGTGGCGACCCGGAATCAACAGCTGCTGCGCTGGGTGGACGGCCGTGCCCGCGGACTGCTCGAGGAGGAGCGGCGCGAGACCTGGAACGAGCTCGAGCGCGCCCGGTTCGCCGGTGACCGGTGGCGGCTGCGGAGCGCGAGCTGGAAGCTCTCCCAGGTGACCCGCCTCGAGAATTCCTATCGCACGGTGGTCTGGCGGCTCGACCCGTGGAGCGTGTCCCAGCGCCGGACGATCCTCCTCGAGCTGGATCGGCTGAACCGGCGCGAGCTCGCGCTCCGCTGAGCCCGATCGCTGGCGCGCCCCTGCGCGCGTGAGCCCGGACGTGCGGCGCCCTCGCGCCGCTCCGCGAGCCTCCCCCTGGTGCGGGGTTCCTCGGGCGTCCCCCTCCGAACCCTTTTCCGGGCCACGAGCAGTCGGCCAGCTGAGGTAGGTTTCCGGCACTCCCCGCCCGCCCGAAGCCGCCGAGGCCCGATGAAGCACTGGTCCACCGTCGCCCCGCTCCTCGCCGTGGTGCTGCTCGGTGTGGCATCGGTGCTGCCCGGAAGGGTGCCCCTGTATATCCTCTGCAGCCTGGCGCTGGTGGGCGCGGTGCTCGCCGCCGTGCACCACGCCGAGGTGGTGGCTCACAGGGTCGGCGAGCCGCTGGGCACGCTGGTGCTCGCCCTCGCGATCACGGTCATCGAGACCTCGCTCATCGTCTCGCTGATGCTCGCCGGCGGTGAGGACAAGGCAGTGCTCGCCCGCGACACCGTGTACGCGACGGTGATGATCATCTGCAACGGTGTCATCGGCCTCTGCATCCTGGTGGGCGGCCTCCGGCACCACGAGCAGACCTTTCGCATCGAAGGTGCCGGGCCCGCGTTCGCCTCCCTGGTGGCGCTGGCCACGCTGGTGCTTGTTCTGCCGGGGTTCACCGTCAGCGCGCCGGGGCCGGCGTACTCCCCGGCGCAGCTGATCTTCGCCGGGCTGTGCTCGCTCGTCCTCTGGGCGGAGTTCGCATTCGTCCAGACCGTCCGTCACCGCGACTACTTCCTGCCGCCCGGCGGCGGTGAGGAATCGCACCTCCCTCCGCCAAGCGCGCGCGCGGCCTGGATGAGCCTCCTGCTGCTGATGATCTCCCTGGTAGGCGTGGTGGGACTGGCCAAGGTGCTCTCGCCGATCATCGAGGCGGCGGTCAGGTCCGCCGGTGCGCCGAAGGCAGTGGTCGGGATCGCCATCGCGTTGCTGGTGCTCCTCCCCGAGACGCTCGCCGCAGTGCGGGCCGCGCGCGCCGACCGGCTCCAGACCAGCATGAACCTCGCGATGGGGTCGGCGCTGGCCACGATCGGGCTCACCATCCCGGCGGTGGTCGCGGCCTCGCTGCTGTTCCACCTCCCGTTGGTCCTGGGCCTCCAGCCGAAGGATCTGGTGCTCCTCCTGCTCACCTTCCTGGTGGGAACAGTGACGCTGGGCTCCGGTCGCACCAGCATCATGCAGGGCGCCGTCCAGCTGGTGGTCTTCGCGGCCTTCCTCTTCCTCTCCTTCGTCCCCTGAACCCTTGCGTCGGGGTGGGGCCGACTCCGGCCTTGCCGCTCTGCCTCCACGCTGCGAGATTTCGCCACCGGACGGAGGGTCACGGGGTGAACGAGGGCACCGAGGAGTCGGTCGACGACACCACCCTCTCCGGCCAGCAGCGGGACAGCACGGTCACCCTCCGGCGGACCGGCATGGACGCGGACCGGCGGATCGGCCCGTACAAGCTCATCCGGGAGCTCGGGCGCGGAGGGATGGGCACCGTGTGGCTCGCCGCGCGGGCCGACGAGCAGTTCGAGAAGCGCGTCGCCCTGAAGGTCGTCCGCGCCTCCGACAGCGAGGAGGTCCTCCGCTACTTCCGCCGCGAGCGCCAGATCCTCGCCGGGCTCGAACACCCCAACATCGCCCGGCTCCTGGACGGTGGCACCACCGACGACGGCCTTCCCTACTTCGTGATGGAGCACGTGGAAGGCGTGCCCATCGACCGCTACTGCGATGAGCACAAGCTCCCCGTCCCGGAGCGGCTGAGGCTCTTCGAGGCCGTGTGCTCGGCGGTACAGCACGCGCACCGCAGCCTGGTCGTCCACCGCGACCTCAAGCCGAGCAACATCCTGGTCACCAGCGAGGGCATCCCCAAGCTCCTGGACTTCGGCATCGCCAAGCTGCTCAACCCGGGGGTGGCCGGTGGCCTCTCCCAGGACACGGTTCTGGCGATGACCCCGGAGTACGCCAGTCCGGAGCAGGTCCGCGGCCGGGCGATCACCACCGCGACCGACGTCTACTCGCTGGGAGTCATCCTCTACGAGCTGCTCACCGGCCACCAGCCGTACCGGGTGAAGAGCCGCGAGCACGTGGAGATGCTCAAGGCGGTCTGCGAGGTCGAGCCCGAACGGCCGAGCACCGCGGTGGGCCGCACCGAAGAGCGCCAGCAGCCCGACGGCACGACGGTGACCACCACGCCGGAGGAGACGGGACGGCTACGCCACGAGACCCCGCAGCGGCTGCGAAAGCGGCTCAAGGGCGACCTCGACGCCATGGTGATGGCCGCGCTGCAGAAGGATCCGCTCCATCGCTACGCGTCGGTGGAAGGCCTGGCCCGCGACATCCAGCGTTACCTGGACGGGCTCCCGATCACCGCTCGCAAGACGAGCAGGATGTACCGGCTCCGGAAGCTCGCCGGCCGGCACAAGCTCGGCGTCGCCGCCGGGGCGACCATCGCCGCGCTCGTCGTGGCCCTCGCGGTGATCTCCACGGTGCAGGCCAGCCGGATCCGCAAGGAGCGGGACCGCGCCACGGAGGAGACGGCAAAGGTCACCGCGATGAACCTCTTCCTGCAGGAGGCGCTGGGCGCGGCGGACCCGTGGGAGAAGGGCTCGCGCAACATCTCCCTGCTGGACGCGCTCCGGCAGGCGCAGGGGAAGGCCGAGACCACCTTTCAGGGACAGCCGCTGATCCGCGCGGCTGTGCTGCAGACCATCGGCACCACCTTCGCCAACCTCGCCGAGTTCCAGGAAGGCGAGAAGGCCCTGCGCACCGCGCTGGTGCTTCGCACCGCCGCGAGCGGCCCACGGAGCGCCGAGGTGGCCGAATCGCAGGCCGCGCTCTCCGGCCTGTACGGGCTCTGGCACCGGTTCGAGGACGCGGTGAAGGCGGCGCGGGAATCCCTGGAGATCACCCGCGACCTGTACGGCCCGAAAAGCCTCCAGACCGCAGCCGCGATGTACTCGCTCGGCCAGGTCTTCCAGCGGAAGGGAGATCTCCAGTCGCTGAAGCCGGTGGCGGAGGAGACGCTGGCCATCGTCCGCAACCCGGCGCCGGCGCCGCGCAATACCCTCTCTCCTGCACCGGACCGGGCAAAGCTCGAGGTCCAGGCTCTCGGCCTTCTGGCCGCGGTGGCGCTCCTGGAGGAGAACTTCGTGCAAATGGAGGCCATCGACCGAGAGCGCCTGAACAAGGTGCGGGCACGGCTTCCGGAGCTGCGCAGCGAGCTGGGCTCGGCAGTGAACGACCTCGCCACCGCACAGCTGATGAACGGTGAACTCGCCGCCGCGGAGGCGAACTACAAGGAGGCGCTCGCGATCAACGTCGCAGATGTCGGCGAGGAGCATCCCGAGACGCTGTCGACCCGCGAAAACCTGGGCAACGTCTACTTCCGCTCCAAACGGTACGACGAGACGCTCAGGAGCCTCGACGTCGTGCTGGCTCTCCGTCGCAAGGCGCTGGGGCCGGATGCCGAGCCGGTCGGGCGCACGCTGGCCAACATGGGGACCGTCTACAAGGAAGCGGGCAGGCTGGAGGAATCGGAGCGTGCGTCCCGCGACGCGCTGGCGGTCCTCGTCCCCAAGCTCGGCGAGCAGAACCTGGACGTGGCCTCGGTGCGCATGAGCCTCGGGGACACGCTGCGGCGCCGGGGGCAGCTGGATGCCGCCGAGCCATTGATGCGGAGCGCGCTCGAGATCCGGGCCAAGGTCCTGGGCGAGACCCATGCCGCGACCCAGCGGACGCTGAAAACGCTCGCCGAGCTCGCCACCGCCCGGGGAAAGCCCGCGGAGGCCGCCGCCTACACCGCCCGCCTCGTCCCGGCGAAGTGATCGGCCCGTCACCGAAACGCTACGCAAGCCGGTGCGCGTTCGCCCGGTGACTGAACGATCGCCCGAGTAGGCCCGTTCGCGTTTGACTTCGCCCTTCGTTCCGGTGTCGGTTTCGCCAGGGAAGAGGAGGGCGACGGCCATGGGCACCCCCGGAACGAGCACCCCGGAACCAGTGCCGCCCGTTCCGCACCTGCCCGAACCCATGGTTCCCACCCCGTCTCCGCCCGAGCCAGCGGTGCCCGCCCCGCACCCGCCGCCGTCCGCGCGCCCGGACTGGCGGCACCAGGTGGTCGAGCGCGTCCGGCGACGCCAGCGTCTGCTGATCGCCCTCGCTGCGCTGCTGGTGCTCTACACGGTGTTCGGCTTCCTGATCCTCCCGTTGATCGTGCGGCGGCAGCTCGAGAAACGGCTCACCGCGGCGCTGCACCGCGAGACCACGGTCACCCGGGTGCGGACCAACCCCTACGCGCTCTCGGTCACCATCGACGGCCTCCTGGTGAAGGAGCCGGACGGAAGCCCGTTCCTCTCCTGGGACCGGCTCTACGTGAACCTCGGAGCGTGGCGCATCATCAAGCGGGAGGTCTCGCTGGACGAGATCCACCTGGTCCGCTTCCACGCCCGCGTCGCGCTGGATCGGCAGGGCAGCCTCAATTTCCAGGACCTGCTCGACGAGAACGGCTCCTCCGAGCCCGAGCCCCCACCGGCTCCCGAGCAGAAGAAGCGACCGCTGGTCTTCGCGGTGCAGAAGCTCGGCATCGAGCAGGCGCAGATAGACTTCTCGGACCGCTCCCGCCGCCGACCCTTCGACACCACCATCGGCCCGTTCGACATCAACGTTCTCGGCTTCCGGACGCTCCCGGACTCCACCAGCCCCTACTCCTTCGCCGGGAGGACCGAGTCGGGCGAGACGTTCTCCTGGGCAGGGCGCGTTCTCACCGAGCCACTCCGCTCCACGGGAACCATCACCTTCGACGGGCTCCGCCTCTCGAAGTACAGCCCGTACTACGAGCAGGAGGTGGGCTTCGAGATCCGCGACGGGCGGCTGGGAGTGAAGACCGGGTACACCCTCGAGTGGGGACCGCAGCGACACGAGTTGCGCTTGTCCGACGGGGCCATCGCCGTCCGCACCCTGATCCTCGGCATCCCGGGCATCCCCGAGAACAAGCTGGAGATCCCCACGGCGGACGCCACCGGGATCTCGATCGACGTGGTCGGGCGCACCGCGCGGGTGGAGGCGGTGGTGCTCAAGGAGGGCGTGGTCCGTGGCCACCGGAACGCCAACGGGCTGACCGACCTCGAGATGATGAGGCCGCCGAAGAAGGCCGGCCCTCCGCCGAAGGAGAAGAGCGAGAAGTTTCAATGGGCGCTGGGTGCGTTCGAGCTCTCCGGATGGCGGCTGGAGTTCAAGGACGACCTGCCGCCCCGCCCCGCCAGCCTCACGCTCGCGCCGGTCGACGTTCGCCTCGAGAACCTGGCGGACTCCGCGAAGCAGTCCTCGAGGCTGACCGCGAGCATCGGATTCGGCGGCAAGGGCAAGGTCGACCTCGCGGGACCGGTCCGCCTCCTCCGGCCCGCGGCGGATCTCTCGATCACCGTCGACGCGCTCGACCTCCCGCAGCTCGATCCCTATCTGGACCTGTACGGTGACCTCGCCGCCCGCCTCAACAGCGGACGCCTGGGCGTGAAGGGTCACGCCAGGTTCGACGGAGGCGCCGACCCGGCGACCTGGTCCTTCGAGGGCGACACCCGCGTCGACGGCCTCACCCTTCTCGATGCCGAGCGGAACCAGGAGCTCGCTCGGTGGAAGGAGCTGAACGTCTCGGGGATCAAGACCTCGTCCACGCCCCTCGGGCCGGCGCTGGCGGTGCGCTCGGTACGCTGGATCCAGCCCCGCCTCCGGGTGGCCCTCGCCGAGGACGGCTCGTCGAACCTCCAGCGCCTCCTGAAGGCCAAGCCGCCGCCACCCGAGGCCAAGGAGGAGGCAAAACCGGAAGCCACGGAGACGAAACCCGAAACAGCGGAGGCGAAGCCCGAAGCCGCGACGGCGAAGGCCGCAGCGCCGGTGAAGCCAAAGCAGCGTCCCGACCGGCCTCAGGCCCCGGTGTCCATCGCCAGCTTCCAGATCGTGCGGGGGGCGGCCACGTTTGCGGACCGATCGGTGGCCCCGCCGGTGACGCTCTCGGTCGCCGACCTCGACGTGCGCCTGCGCGGCCTTTCCAATGCGCTGAACGCCCGGTCGCAGGTGTCGATCAAGGGACTGGTTTCCGGTGGGCCACTGGAGGTGACCGGAATCCTCAGCCCTCGCATGGTGAACGACGCGACGGACGTGAAGGTGAGCTCGAAGGGCATCGACCTCACGCCGCTCAGCCCCTACTGCGGCAAGTACGCCGGCTACGTCCTCGACAAGGGCAAGCTCGACCTCGACCTCCAGTACAAGGTCGCCAAGCGGAAGCTCGAGGCGTCGAACCTGATCAAGGTGGATCAATTCACCTTCGGCGAGGCCACCAGCAGCCCGGACGCGACCAAGCTCCCGGTGAAGCTGGGCCTGGCCGTGCTGAAGGATCCGAACGGGCTCATCGATCTGGACGTCCCGATCGAGGGCAACGTCGATGACCCCAACTTCCGAGTCTACCGGGTGGTCTGGCGTGCGATCGGCAACGTCCTGCTCAAGGCGGTCATCTCTCCCTTCAACCTGATCGCCAAGGCGTTCGGCGGCGGCGGCGACCAGAAGCTCGACGTCGTCGATTTCCAGGCGGGTGCGCCCGAGCTCACCCCGAGCGCAGACAAGACGCTCCAGAATCTCTCCAAGGCGCTCGCCGGCCGTCCTGCACTGAAGATGGACATCGAGGGGACGGCCGATCCAGCGGCCGATGCGAAGACGCTCAAGCTCCGCGAGCTGCGCCGGCAAGCTGCTCAGGCGAAGAGTGACGCGAAGGGGAAGGGAGCGGCCGAGCTGACCGACGAGGAGTACCTGCGCTTCGTGGAGAAGAAGTTCCGTGGACTCTCTGCCTCCGGGACCGGGGGTGGTCCGCCCGACCCCGCGGCGATGGAGGATGCGGTGCTCGCCACGGTGCAGCTCCCGCCCGAGGCGCTGGGCGCGCTCCGGCACGAGCGGGCCGAGGCCGCCCGGGCGAAGCTGGTGGCCCTCGGCGTCGACCCGGGTCGCCTCTTCGTCACCCAGGGCGGCGAGCGCGCGAAGAAGGAAGGCGGGCCGCGCGTCTACTTCACGCTCAAGTAGCTCACCACGGGTAGTACCGAGCGTCGAACGCGAAGCGCAGGTAGATCAGCCAGCTCGTTCCGAGGTCGGGCCCGGGCGCACCGGGCGGATTTGTCAGGTGCGCGTTGTTCGGGAAGTCCAACCCGAAGCCCAGCTGCAGCGCCACCGTCAATGCCTGGTTCGTCGCGAAGGTGCGGAAGGGCCGATACTCGCCGATGGGCAGGTCGAGTTGCCACGATCGGTAGGTGTACTGCGAGATGCTCCCGTTGCTCCCCGTGTAGCCGTAGAGCCCGTGGCTGCCGTAGCCGAAGAGCGCCACGCCCACCTCGCGCCCGAGGATGAACTGGAAGGCACCGATGCCGGTATTGAGCGTGCGTTGCCAGCCCAGAAAGCCGCCGCTGGCCGCGATGATGCCCATCTGCTTCAGCGCCTGCTTGTCGACGAGGTACACGATGGGCCCGGCGATCAGGAGATCTCCGGGAATGAGCCAGAACGGCAGATGGATCCGGGTCGCCAGGCCATTGCGCGCTCCGACCCGAGGGATGCCGTAGCTGGCGAGCGTGGGGTCACAGCTGCTGGTGCACACCGCGGCCTGGTCACTCTGGTACACGATGCCGACCTGCAGGAAGGCGAGTCCCGCACCCGAGGATCCCGTGACCGCATCGAGGCCCACCCCGAAGCGAAATCCGATCTCCCCCTGCCCGTATCCTCGGGCGATCTCCCCCGAGACCTGATAGCCGCCACGCGCGCCACCGCCGGAGAGCCCTGCGGCGAAGCCGATGAAGGGTCCGATCTCCTGGCGGAAGTGTGGGAGGTGGATGTCGTTCGAGGGCCGGGTGGGAACCGGGGTCTGCTTCACCACCTCGTCCCTGAGCTTGTCCGTATCCGCAGGAACGACCGTGACCGGCTGCTTCGTCGCGACGCAGATGTCGACCGAAGGGGCCGCCGACGCCATCGCGGGATCGACCTCCTTGCCGACCCTGCTCGGGGCCCCCCTGCCCAGCGCCGCGTCGGCGAGCTGCGCCCACGCGTCGGACACCAGCCGCGCCGTCCGTTCGAGGTCCTCCGGGCGCATGTGCGCATCTCCCTTCAGCGCATGGAGCGTGCCGGCCCAGGTGGCGCCGTCGAGACCGGCCTCGCAGTAGTAGTCGTGGGTCCCCTTCCGCTCAGCGACGCTGCCCCAGCTGCCCGCGACGTGGCCCGCGCTGAAGGAGTCCTCGATGAAGTGGAGCGCGAAGGACTCGGTGGCCAGGGCCTGGCCGGCGAGCACCGTGTCGTCTGGATTGTCTCGCCAGCGGGCGGCCAGGCCGAGCGCCGCGAGGTGGTAGTGGAGGAAGAGGCCCATCGCGTTGGGCTCGGTGGCGGTGGAGATCGCCCGGCCGAGGTAGGGACCCAGCTCGTCCTCGTTGCGCGGGAGCAGGAAGTGCGCACTGTTCGCTGCGGCCCGGTTCGAGTAGTCGCGGTCCACCTGCTCAAGCCGGAGGTTGGAGAGCGCCCAGGCATCCAGCCGGATGCTCTCGTTTCTCGCGGCGGCGAGATCGCGACGCAGGTCCGCCGCGACCCGCGAGACGTCCATGATCCAGGCGCTGCCGACGACGTCCTTGCGGAGGTTCTCGGGCGAGCACGAGTGATCACCGGCGATCGCCGGCCAGCTGGCGAGATCGAGGCAGGAGCCCTCGTACCCGCCGAGCGGAGTGCTGCAGGCATTCTTCAGGGGCTGGGCGCCACCGATCGCCGTGGCCCACATCCGGGCCAGGACCTCCTGCCGGGCCGGGCTCAGTCGTTCCAGCGCCGCCGCGGAGATGTCCCGGTGCTCCGGGTAGGTCCACGCGCAGAGGAGGAGAACGGTCAGCGCAGCGGCGGTGAGCCGCGGCCACTGGAGAGTCCGATGTCTCGGGCTCCTCGACACGGGACCCCCAGTATAGGACCCGGGGTGGGGAGCCGGTCGACTTGAGTACCCGGAAGCCAGGGGATCGGTGGCCACGGCGCTGCCCGGCCGCCGGGCGACCTGGTCCGGGAGCTGCGCCTCACGGAGCGCGGGCGCGGGGCGATTCCGATCGCGGGGGGACACCGCGAGGAACGTGGTCGGCGCGATCCCTGCCCGGCAGACGCCCGGTCGGGCCGCATCGCCGACCGCTCCGCCGGTGGGGGTGACAAAAAACGCCCACCGCGGTGGGGGGGAGAACACCGCGGCAGGCGTCGTGACGACCGGACTCTTCCGACCGCCGCGTGGGGAAACACTGTCCCTTCGGCACGGTTAAGCCCGCGCACCGGACAGCAACGACGTTGCTCCTGCCGTCATCTGGCGGGTTCGTCGCGGCTTCGGGCGGAGGACGGGTGCTGCTGGTCGTAGAGCGCCTCGCGGTACTCCGAGGCGATCTGCCGGGCCCGAGGACGCTGGGCCGCGGTGAGCGCCTGCTCCTCCACCTCGAGGTACGCCCGGGTGTCGTTGTCGTCGAGCTGGGTCAGCGCGTCCGAGGCGTGCGCCTGCGGAGGCGGCCGTCTGCCTCCATGGCGACCGCCATGACCTGGCGCCGCCGCCGGGTTCCCGGTCCCGGTGGGGGTGCCGGCGGTCAGCCGGGCCCGGAGCGCCTCGTCCTCCTTGGCGAGGGCATCGTCCCTGCGCGAGAGGGCATCCACCTGTGCCGGCGCGAGTCCCAGCTCTTCCCGGTGGAGGAGCACGGCGGCGATCGACGAGCGGGGCAGGTCCGCCGTCGTGGGGACCGCCGGCCGTGGCCTCGGCGGCGCGGAGGCACAGGCGACCACGAGGGGCCCGAGAAGGGTGAGGAGGCGCACGGCTGACGGGAACACCGGGATGCGCGGCGAGGTTGGGCATGGACTGGAGTCCGTTCGCCGGGCGGACTAGGGAAGCCCGATGACTCGCGCACTGCACCTCGTCGTCACGGGTTGCACGCTCGCGGTGATGCTGCGTGCCGGACCGGCCTCGGCGTGAGGCGTCGCTCCGCCCGTGGGTCTCACGGGCACCTGCGGCGCGGCGCTCGACGAGGAACGCCGCTTCGAGCTCGGGATCTCCGGTGGTGGTGTGAGGACCGACCTGAGCTTCGACGGGAATCGACAGCACCTCGAGGAGGCCAGCGCCGCGGTGAGCTTCGTCTACCGTCCCTCGGCCCTCTCCTTCCAGGTATCGGCGGGAGCCGTCCTCGCCGGGAGCTTCACTGGCGCTCTCGGTGACTACGACCTGAAGCCGGGGTTCCTGGCCAGCGCCTCGGTCGGGTATACCTTCCTCGACGGAAACGGCCCCCGGCCCTACCTCGCGGTGAGCGGAACCGTCGGCGTCTCCACCGTCCCCACCCGTTCGCGGACGAGTCCGGCAGACCGGCCCGATCTCACGGCCACAGACCTTCGCGCCTCCGTCGTCCTGGGGAAGCGCTTCTTCGACGTGTGGCTTCCCTATCTGGGCGCGGCGGTCTTCGGAGGCCCGGTCTTCTTCGCGCCTGCCGGCCAGTCGCGGACGGGGAGCGACGTGCATCACTACCGTCTCACTGCCGGCTCCAGCTTCTCCCTCCCCGCCCACCTCGAGGCATTCGTCGAGGTGGGGTTCCTCGGCGAACAGGCGGTGCTCGGGGGTCTTGGCTGGGCCTTCTAGGCATGCGACACCTGTCTTCCGCTTCCGCTGTACGATGGAGGCGGATGCCGGGAAACGGCGCAACGAAAGCCGTCTCCGGTGTCCGGCAGTCAGTTTCGTGGGCGATTCGCTCGCCGGGGAGGGTCCTCATGTCGACCACTCGCACGCTGGTCCTGCTGAACCTGGCCGCGCTGCTGGGCTGTGCCACCGAGAAGGCCGCGACGGAGCAGGCGGCGGCGGCGAAGCCAGCCGCCAGGAATTTCGATCTGACGACGGCCGCTAGCATCCCACCCTGTCCCGCCGCGGGCCCGGGCGCAGCAGGGACGGGCAGCGTGACGCTCGCCCCGGACGAGTCCTCGATCACCGTCACGGTCACCTACTCCGGCCTGTCCGGCCCGGTGACTGCCTCGCACATCCACGCGGCCAAGGCCGGCGCCGCGGGGCCGGTGGTGCTTCCCTTCACTGGCGACCTCAGCTCGCCGTTCACCAAGACGGTTACCGCGGCGGACTACAAGGCGGCGGAAGGCGCCCCGCCCGACTTCCCGAGCTTCGTCCAGAGCCTCAAGGCCGGCGGCGCGTACGTGAACGTCCACACCGCGGCGTGCAAGCCGGGCGAGATCCGCGGACAAATCCCCTGAGCTGGCGCGAGCAGCGCCGGAGCAGCCGCCTCTGACCGCCGGCGGCGCGTGGGCCCACCGCTCGCGTGCCAGCCACCCCCGTCCACGGCTTCACCTCCGGGCCCGGTGCTGCGCGGTGTATGCGGATCCACCATGTCTCGAGCGACGCGTTCGTCCGGGCGCCGGCGGCCTGCCCGGGCCACCGCAAGCCGCACAGTGGAGACGCCGAGCGACCCGCGCTTCGCAGCAGTCGTCGACGCCTTCGCCCGCGACCGCCGGGTGACGAGCGGAAGGATGATGGCCAGCCTCGGCCTGAGGGTGGGCGGGAAGATCTTCGCCATGCTCGTGCGCGGGGACCTGGTGGTGAAGCTCCCGGCACCGCGGGTGACCGAGCTGGTCGAGGCGGGAATGGCCCGCCAGTTCGACCCCCGCCGCGACGGCCGCCTGATGAAGGAATGGGCAGTGCTTCCTGGGGACGATCCACCCTGGGTGGCGATCGCCCGCGAGGCGTACGCATTCGTGGGCGGGGCCGGCTGGAAGCGCTCATGAGGCGGACCCGGGGCGCCCTCAGATCCGGTCGAGGTGCTTCCGGAAGGCCGGTGGTCGCGGCGCTGCTCGTGCTCGGTTGTGCCTCGCGACCCCCGTCGCCGGACGGTGGCTCGGCGCGGCTGCTCTCGGTGGAGGACACCCGAGCGCTCGCCCGTGCGTACCGGGACGGGCTCGGGGCCTATTACCGGCAGCCGCAGGACCTGGCCGGGGCGAGCGCGGGCTTCTCGCGTGCGCTCGCGCTCAACCCCGGCGCCGACAGCCTGCTCTACACCCTCGCCCAGGTCGCGGCCGAGGCCGGGCGCCCCGAGGAGGCGTTCGGCTGGCTGGAGAAGCTCGCCGCCGGAGAGACCACTCTCGTGCCACAGGCCCAGGACTTTCCCGGGCTCGGGGGCGAGCGGTTCACCCGCATCGTCGAGGCGATCTCTGCGAAGGCGCCGAGCAGCCACGCCGCCATCGCCTTCACCCTCGGCGAGCGTGATCTCATCCCGGAGGGCATCGCCCACGACCCGGGGCCCGATCGTTTCCTGGTGGGGAGCATCCGGAAGCGGAAGGTAGTCTCCGTCCGGAGAGACGGTACGGCGAGCGACCTGGTGCGACCGGTGGCCTCGGGGATTCGCTCCCCGCTGGGAATGACCGTGGACGCTCAGCGCCGGCGTCTCTGGGTCGCCACCAACGCCGCGCCGACCTCCGAAGGCTTCGCGGAGTCGGATCGCGGGCGGTCGGAGCTGGTCCAGGTGAACGCCGACTCGGGAGCGCTCGTGGCGCGCTTCCCGCGGCACACGCCGGGACGGCACCTTCTCAACGACGTGGCGGTGAACGCCCTGGGCGACGTCTACGTGACCGACAGCGAGGCGGGTGAGGTGCTCCGGCTGAAGCAGACGGTTGCACCGGGAACCGACGGCTTCGAGGTGGTGGTCCCGGCCGGTGAGCTCTTCTACCCCAACGGCCTCGCGCTCGGGCCGGATGGAACGCAGCTCTTCGTCGCCGATGCCGTGCAGGGCATCACCCGGGTAGAGCTGGCGACGGGGGAGCGCGCCCCGCTGCGGCACGCGGCCGGTGTCACCACGCGGGACATCGACGGGATGTACTGGTGGGCAGACGGGCTGGTGGCGGTGCAGAACGGAACGGGCGCCGGACGCGTGGGCCGCTTCATCCTTTCCCCGGACCGGAGCGAGGTCGCGCGGTTCGAGGTCCTGGAGGTGAACCACCCGAGCTTCCTCATTCCGACGACCGGAGCGATCGCGGGGGATGCGCTGTACGTGATCGCCGACAGCCAGATCCGCAGCTTCGACGCCGAGGGGCGCATCTTCCCACCGGAGAGGCTGCGCCCGATCGACGTGATCCGCGTCCCGCTCCGGCGCTGACCTCCCAGGGACGTTCCCATCGCTGCAGCACGCGTCGAACCCGGGCTGGTCGCGAGGCGCGCGGGTGAGTGGACCGCTGGCGCAACCGCTCCGGGATGAGCCGTGAGCGCCGGTGTGCTCAGGCCGCGCGGCTGCCGGCGATCGGCTCGGGCCGATGAGGTGCTGCCGCCGGGAAGATGCGCGGGAGCAGCAGGCCGGTCCGCGCCTTGTACGCCGCCCATCCCGGATATCGCGAGAGCGAGGCGTCCTTGTTGAGCATGTTGGGCAGGAAGATCCCGATCCACACCCAGGCGAGCACTGCCCAGGGAATCCAGTGTCCCACCAGCAACGCGTAGGTGCCGTAGATCATCATCTCGCCCAGGTAGTTCGGGTTCCGGGTGTAGCGGAACATGCCGTCCTCGATCAGCCCGCGGCGCACCCGGAGGGTGAAGTACTTCTGGCAATCGGCGCTGAGCATGATCGCCACGCCCATGGTGTGAAGCGCGATGCAGAGCGCAATCAGCGCGAGCGCCGGCGGTGACCGCGGCCCGAGCACGTCGGAGATCAGCAGGAAGGGGAACAGCCAGTACGGGCCGAGCACCATCGCCACGCTCATGAAGGCGCCGCCGAAGGTGATCCGACGGTCCCAGGTCGGGTCGGGGAAGGCGACGTGCTTCAACAGCCAGCACAGCCCATAGGTGCCGTGAAGCGCGAGATAGACCCAGGCAGCGGTGGAGAAGTTCCCGTAGGCGAGCATCAGCGCGCCGACGAAGAACAGCGTCGCACCCTTCTGCGCGTTGACCACCCAGGCGAACTTCACGACTCGCGGCCCGCCGAGAAAGTCCTGGCTCAGGTACTTCGAGACGCGGGTCCAGGAAGCCACCAGGGGAGAGACGGACTCGGTCTGGATGGCCGTGCTCATGTCGCGCACCTCCGCAGGTCCCGGCGGGGGACCTCGCCCGCACTCTGGCCCGAGGACGGCCTGACGGTCCAACTCCCCGTCACGTGCGAACCTTTTACGGGGACCGGTTCCTCACCGGATGATGCGGCCTGTCCCGGCCGCACGCGGAGGTCGACGATGTCCGAGTTCTTTCGGAACGGGGGCGTGGGGATGTACCCCGTGCTGCTCTTTGGGTCGCTGGCGGTGGCCGCCGCGGTGCTGTGGGCGATCCGACTCGAGCGGCGGCATCTCCGGCTGATGCTGGCCCTGGCGGTCACCAGCGTCGCCGCCGGGTTCCTCGCCCTCTCGATGGGGCTGATCAACATCTTCCGCTACGTGCAGCACGTTCTCCCGGGCGAGCAGGTCCGGATGGTGACGCTTGGCATCTCCGAATCGCTCCGTCCGCTCGCGCTCGCCCTTACCCTGGACGTGATCACCGGGATCATCGCCGCGATCGCCGCCTTCCGGCCCCGGCCGGAGCGCCCCTCCTCCCTCGAGGCCGGGTGAGCCCCGGCCCGATGCGCTCCGACGAGGCGCTCCTCGAAGCGCTGCTCTCCGGAGACGTCCGAGGATTCGACCTGCTCTATGCGCGGTACGAGCGGCCATTGTTCGCCTTCATCCGGCGGCACCATCCCCAGCAGGCGGAGGCTGAGGACGTGCTGCACGAGACCTTCCTCGCCCTCCTCCGCGACCGCGACGGAGCACGCGGGGCTGCCAACCTCCGAGCCTGGCTCTTCCAGGTGGCGCGGAACCTCTGTCTCAACCGTCACCGGGCGCGTCGACGTGCCTCGGGCGCGCTCGCGGATCCGGCGGCCGTGCCACCCCTGGCAGCCAGGGAGGTGGACCCGGAGCGCATCCTCCTCGGGCACGAGCGCCAGGCGGCCCTCCGGGTGGCGATCTCCGGCCTCCCGCTCGAGCTCGCCGAGCTCTACCAGCTGCGCTCGAGCGGTCTGTCCTACGAGGAGATGGCCTCGGTCCTGACCGTCCCTGTGGGAACGGTGAAATCGCGGATGCACGCCATGGTGCACCGCCTGCGACGGGAGTTGCAGCATGACCTGTAAAAACGTGAGCGACGACCTGCTCGGCTTTCACCTCGGCGCGCTCGACCAGGCGCGCCGCGACGAGGTGGAGGCCCATCTGCTCGGCTGCCCGGATTGCCTTCGCAGCTTCCTCGCCCTGAAGCGGAGCCTGGAGCTGGAGGAGGACGGGCCATCACCGTCGCCGGCATCGCGCGAGCGACTCCGGCAAGCGGTCCTGAAGGAGCTCGCCGGGCCGGAGAGAGATCGCTGGCGCTGGTGGGAGCGGCCGCTGGCATTCGGGCTCGCCGCGACCGCCGCACTGGTTGCGCTCTCCGCCGTGCGGACGGTCAGCTCGGGACCCGGGACGGCGCCTCACGGCATCGGCGACACGGCGGCACGGCACCCGGGGTGACTTCGAGGCGAGACCGGATTCTCCCGGCGCTCGCTCCTGGGCCTACGCGTACTGCGCCTCGCCGTTGCCGAAGGACCAGTTCTCCTTCTTCACCTCGACCAGGGTGATGAACACGTCCTGCTTCCTGAGCCCCAGCCGCTGGTGCAGGCCGTCGGCGATTGCCCGGTAGAAGGCCTTCTTCAGCTCCGTGGTGCGGCCCTCGTTGAGGAAGACCTGGATGAGCACGCAGTCGGCGCTGCGCTCGATGCCGAGGTAGGTGCGGTCGATGATCAGCTCGTCCGGCGGGTGCTCGGTGATGACCTGGAAGCGGTCGTTGGCCGGGACGTTGATCGTCTGGATCATCGCCTCGTAGACCACGTCTCCGAGGGTACGGCGGTACTCCGCGGTCTTCCCGCGCGGCAGGTCGATGCGAACCAGGGGCATGGGAGCAATGTGGCGCGGAGCGGTCCCGGATACCAGCACAGTCCCTGCCTCCATCGAGCGACCCGACACCCTGGTTCCGGCCGTCCGTCTAAGGTGCGGCCGGGATGCTGCTCCGCCGCCTCACGCTGGACGATGTCTCGGCCGGCGCCCGACTCACCGCCGCGGCGTTCGGAGGCCCACCGCGCGAGGCGCGGCTGCGCCGGTACCTCGAGCTCGAGCCGGAGGGCTGGTTGGCCGTGGAGGACGGCGGCACGCTGGTCGCCCTCGGCGGCGCGGTCCGGTTCGGGGCCCTCGCCTGGCTCGGCTTGATGGTGGTCGAGCCCGGGCACCAGCGTGCGGGCCTGGGACGTACCGTCGCCCGGGCCGCCATCGACTGGGCGCGAGATCGAGGCTGCACCACCATCCGCCTCATCGCGACGCCCGCCGGCACCCCGCTGTACCGGCAGCTCGGGTTCGTCCCGGACGGCGAGTCGCAGGAACTCACCGGCGTCCCCCGGCCGCTGCCCCCGCGTGCGGAGCGGCCCCCGGTGCACCCCTGGCGGGCACGGGACACGGAGGAGGTGGCGCGCTTCGATGGGCCGGCGTTCGGGACGGATCGCGCGCGGCTGCTCGCGGCCTACGCCCGGGAGTTCTCCGGGTCGGCCTGGGTGTCGCGCAACGACTCGGAGGCGGTGAACGGCTTCCTGGTGGTGCAGGAAGAGTCGATCGGCCCGTGGTGCGCCACCGACGAGCAGGTGGCCGGGCAGCTCCTCGACGTGGCGCTCACCGGGGTCACCCGGCCACTGAAGGCCGGGGTGATCGATGACGTCGGGGCGCGCCTGCTCGCTGCGAGGGGCCTCGCGCCGGTTCGCCCGCTCCCGCGCATGCGCCTCGGCCCCCCCGTGCCACACGCCGTGAGCCCGCTCCTCCTCGCGCATGCCAGCTACGCCCTGGGCTGATGGCGAGGGACTGGCGTCGACGAGCGAGCGGAACAAAAGCAGGAGTCGTCCGAGTCTCTCTTGCAGCGGGCGATGAGGCCCGCACACAAGGAGACCCGAAAAATGCTTCCCTCGTTGAGACGTCTGTTCCCCG
>JBKPMY010000041.1:0-27119 GCA_046732375.1 Myxococcota bacterium | reverse complement strand
GGCACGCTGGGCGGCGTGGGCGGGCGATGGATCGGCGGCAGCGCGGCGGCGGGAGGCGGTGGAGTCCGCACCGCCGCGGGCACTGCGGGCGGGGTCGGCGCCCGCGGCACCGGGAGAGCGACGGGCTCGAGCCCGAGCGGGACCGAGCGAAGCGCCCGTTCCATCTCGCCCACGCCGGCGCTGCCCCATCCGGTCACGCCGGGCAGGTCGGCCGGGACGGGTGCGGGCCCGGTCACCGCGAGGTCGGCCTGCACCGCCTCGGGGACAGTGGGCGCGAAGGCCGGGTTGGGGGTGGGAGTCTGGCCGGTGGACCAGGGAACCGGCGGGGTTGGCAGCCGGGGCAACGGATCGTCCCATCCGCTGCGGACGCGGGGGGGCACGGGATCGAGGCCCCGCGCTCGTGCCACGCGCGCCGGGAGCAGCGCTCCTGAGGCATAGAGACGGTTGGTGACCTGGAGCACCACTTCCTCCGGAAGGGAGGACTCCAGAACGACCGCGCGCACCGTCCGCTCGCCGTCGAACAGCCGCACCACCGGCTCGACCTCCTCGGGAAGCTGGGAGATCTGCGCCAGCAGTGTTCTCAGATCGGGGCAGAGCACCGCCTCGAGCGGGATGCTCACCCGGGTCAATGCGCGCCAGGCGCCGAGCGCGGCGGCCCAGGGTCCACAGAGGGAGCGAAGGTCCACCGCCAGGTCACCGGGGGTCCGGACGGATCCGAAGTGAACCGCGTACGCGCCCTCCCCGAGGAAGAGCATGCGCCGAAACGCGCGCTCGCCCTGGAAGTTGCGCACCTGGGCGGAGAGGACCCGGCCGGCGCGGAAGAGCAGCTCGGCGGTCGTGCCCAGCACCAGCCTGCCGCTCCGGGTGCCGGCCAGCAGCGCCCGGAGCGCGGCCGCCACGGGGACCTCGCGCGTGGAGGCGACCAGCGTGGGGCTCCCCGGCGCACGCGACGACTCGAGTCGGGCCAGGGAGACCAGGTCGCCCACGAAGAGTGGTTTGGCGAGGACGTCGTGAGCGCCCGCGGACAGGGCATGGGCGATCGCGGCGTCGGAGGGCTGGGCGAGGAGGAGCAGGACCGGGACCTCGGCCAGCGCCGATCGCCGCAGGCGGGCGCAGAAGGTCGCCCCGTCGAGACCGGGGAGCTTCGTCTCGCTCACCACCAGCGCCGGCGCGGGACCCTGACCGAGGAGCCGCTCGGCCTCCTCGGCGCTCCGGACGGACGTCACCTGGAAACCGGCACGCACCAGCCCGAACTGGAGGAGGCCCCGGGTCGAAGCCTGGGGCTCGACCACCAGCACGCGTCGCGGCTCGGCAGTGGTCCCCCGGGCGCCGGACGGAACCTGGACCGGGGTGACTGTCCTCTCTTGCGAGACCGCCATCCGCGCTCGACCCCCGCCTCGAGGACAGCCGTGTGGCGGCGCCGTCCCCCGCGGGTGGGAGTCTATGCGCCCGCCTCCTTCCTCGGGAAGCGAGCAACAGGGCTGGGGCGGCCGACACGCAGAGCGACGGTGAAGGTTGCCCTGTCCAATCCCAGGCACGCCCGGGCGGCTCAGCGCACCTGGCGGAGCGCCTCGGTGAATTTCTCCGGTCCGAGGAAACCGGTCACCCGGGGGTCATCGAGGACCATTCCCGAGGAGGA
The DNA here is from genome assembly GCA_046732375.1 of Myxococcota bacterium. Taxonomy (GTDB): domain Bacteria; phylum Myxococcota; class Myxococcia; order Myxococcales; family Myxococcaceae; genus RPRB01. The sequence continues at coordinate 25,480 of JBKPMY010000041.1, read as the reverse complement.
GACGAAGGCGACCGTGGGAAGCCCGTTGACCCCGAACCGCTGGTACAGCGCATCCACGGGGTCCTGGGCGTTGGTGCCGTCCACCTTGATGCGGACGAAGCGCTCGGCCTCTGCGACCACGGAAGGCGCGACGTAGGTCTCGCGGTCCAGCTCCTTGCAGGCTGCGCACCACTCCGCGAAGAAGTCGATCATCACCGGCTTCCCCTCGGCCCGGGCGCGCGCCAGCGCCGCGTCCACCGGCTCGGGCTTCGTCCCCTCACCCGCGTACCTGAGATTCCAGACCAGTCCGGTGCTCTCCACCCCGACGTTCAGCGCCGAGAGCCGGAGCACCACCGCCCCGGCGACCAGAACCACGCCGGCGCCCTTGAGCAACGCCTGGCCCGGTCCGGACTCGAACTTGCGATGGATGGCGCCGAGGAGGATTCCCGCCGCGGCCAGCCCGGCGGCGAGCCACACCGCTCCGGCCGAGCCCCATGCCCGGGCCGCGGAGGCCGCAGCGGCTCGCAGAGCCGGGAAGGCGTCACGCACGTAGGTGGCGGCGAGGGCCACCAGGAGGATGCCCAGCGCGCTCTTCACCCAGTCCATCCACGCCCCGCTCTTCGGAAGGCGCACCGCGAAGACGCCGATGAGGAAGAAGGGCACGCCGATGCCCAGGGCGTAGACGAAGAGCAGCCCCGCTCCGAGCGTCGTGCTCCCGCTCGTGGCCACGTAGGTGAGCAGCCCGGTGAGCACCGGGCCGGTGCACGGCGCGGCGAGGAAGCCGGCCACGCTGCCCATCAGGAACGCGCCGGCGATCCCCGAGCCGCCCACGGAGTTCAGCCTCAGGGCCAGGCTCTGAGGCAGCGCCAGCTCGAAGGCGCCGAACATGCTGGCGGCGAGGACGAGGAGGAACACCGCAAGGCCGATGGCGACCGCCGGATGTCCGAGAACCGTCCCGAACGCCGCGCCGGTCCGGGCAGCGGCGACGCCGAGCGCGGCGAAGACCACGCCCATGCCGACCACGTAGCTCGAGGTGAGGAGGACGGCCTTGCCACGGCCCACGCCCGGCCGCGCACCGAAGACGCCCACGGTGATGGGGATGAGCGGGTACACGCAGGGCGTGAGCGCGGTCAGCAATCCGCCGAGAAAGACCAGCAGCGCGCCGACGCCGAGCTTCCCCGCGCCGAGCGCGCCGGCGGCGTCGAGGTTGGCCGAGGGGCCGGTGGGCAAGGCGGCAGGGATGAACGCAAGGCCCAGCGCCACCACCAGCGCCAGGCCAAGGAGCCACACCCTGCGTGTCGATGTCGTCGTCGTCATGTACCGAGATACGCTCCGGGGTTCGAGCAGGAAACGCCCACGGTCTCCGCGGGCTTCCACCTTGATGTCAGGACCCCCGTCGTTATAATCGACCTGACCGGTCCACATTGGTAGGCCAATGTAGGCACGTGGCCGGCTCGACCCGAAATGAGCCTCCCTATCTACATGGACAACCATGCCACGACCGCGCTGGACCCGCGCGTGCTCGAGGCAATGCTTCCCTACTTGCGGGAAGACTTCGGGAACGCTGCTTCTCGCAACCATGCGTTCGGCTGGCGGGCCGAGGCAGCGGTCGAGCAGGCGCGTGCTCAGGTGGCGGCTCTCATCGGCGCTCAGCCGAACGAGATCGTCTTCACCAGCGGTGCGACGGAGTCGGACAACCTGGCGTTGAAGGGCGTGGCCGAGTTCTACCGATCCAAGGGCGACCACATCATCACCCTGAAGACCGAGCACAAGGCCATCCTCGACTCCGGGAAGCGCCTGGAGCGCATGCGCCAGGAGCGGCTGGACGAGCTGAAGCTGCTCCGGCTCATCGAGCTGACCGGCGGCGAGGTGAAGCCCGAGGACGTCGACGCACTCTCCGCCCAGTACAAGCTGGAACAGGACCCGGTGCTGCAGCGCTGGACGCCGGTCGTCCGGACCGGCGCGCGGGTCACCTACCTGGACGTGGAGAAGGACGGGCGGTTGGACCTCGCCAAGCTCGCCGCGGCCATGACCGACCAGACCATCCTGGTCTCGGTGATGTTCGCCAACAACGAGATCGGCACGGTCCAGCCGCTGGCGGAGATCGGCAAGCTCTGCCGCTCACGGGGAGTGCTCTTCCACTCCGACGCGGTGCAGGGCGTGGGGAAGGTCCCCTTCGACGTGGAGTCGATGAAGATCGACCTCGCCAGCGTGACCGCGCACAAGATCTACGGTCCCAAGGGGATCGGCGCGCTCTACGTGCGGCGCAAGCCGCGGGTCCGCATCGCCCCGATCATCGACGGCGGCGGGCACGAGCGCGGCATGCGCTCGGGCACGCTCAACGTCGCGGGCATCGTGGGCTTCGGGAAGGCAGCGGAGATCGCCAGGGCGGAGATGGAGTTCGAGTCGGCGCGCATCCTCGCCCTCCGCGAGCGGCTCCGGAGCAAGCTCACGTCCGAGCTGGATATGGTGATCCTCAACGGCTCGCTCGAGCACCGGCTGCCGGGGAACCTGAACGTCTCCTTCGCCTACGTCGAGGGCGAGGCCCTGATGATGGCGATCAAGGACGTGGCGGTGAGCTCAGGCTCGGCCTGCACCTCCGCGTCGCTCGAGCCGTCGTACGTGCTCAGAGCCCTGGGAGTCGAGGAGGATATGGCGCACTCCTCCATCCGCTTCGGGCTCGGCCGCTTCAACACCGAGGCCCAGGTGGACATGGTGGCGCGGTTGGTGGTGGACAAGGTCAAGAAGCTGCGCGAAATGAGCCCGTTGTACGAGATGGCCCGCGAGGGCGTGGACCTCAAGTCCATCGCCTGGACGGCTCATTAAAGAGGAAGCACCCATGGCTTACAGCGACAAGGTCGTCGACCATTACGAGAACCCCCGCAACGTCGGAACGCTCGACAAGAGCGACCCGAACGTGGGGACCGGTCTCGTCGGCGCTCCGGCCTGCGGTGACGTGATGCGCCTGCAGCTCCGGATCTCCGACGAGGGGATCATCCAAGACGCCAAGTTCAAGACGTTCGGCTGTGGCTCGGCCATCGCCAGTAGCTCGCTCGTCACCGAGTGGGTGAAGGGCAAGACGGTGGACGAGGCGACGACGATCACCAACAAGGAGATCGCCAAGGAGCTGTCGCTGCCCCCGGTGAAGATCCACTGCTCGGTGCTCGCCGAGGACGCGATCAAGGCTGCGATCCACGACTTCAAGAAGAAGCGCGCCGAGCGTCAGGTCGGCGCGGCGAAGGCCACGACGACTTGATGACCGCTCCGGCCCACAACACGGCGCCTTCCGCTTCCACCCCGCCCCGCCCGGCCCTGAAGACCTTCGGTATCTCCGACGCCGCGGCCGCGCGGATCAAGCTCCTGCTCGCCCAGCGCAACACTCCGGACGCGGGGCTCAGGGTCGCGGTACGCGGTGGGGGCTGCTCGGGCCTGGCCTACGTCATCGAGTGGGCGGAGGCGCCGAAGGAGCGGGACAAGATCTTCGAGAAGAATGGCGTCCGGGTCTTCGTGGATCCGAAGAGCTATCTGTACCTGATGGGCTCCGAGCTCAGGTACGAGGAGACCTTGATGGCCTCCGGCTTCAAGCTGGAGAACCCCAACGTGAAGGCCGCCTGCGGGTGCGGCGAGAGCTTCGCGGTCTAGGGGGGCCGGGCCGTGCGTTGCTGGAACTGCCAGTCGGAGGTTGGCGCGGCGGACGCTTGCCCGAGCTGCGGGAAGGTGCAGCCGGTCGCTCCGGGCACCACCCTCTTCGACGTGCTCGGGCTTCCTCGTGGCGTGGACGTGGACAGGGCGGAGCTGGAGCGTGCGTACCGGGAGCGCTCGCTGAGGCTCCACCCGGATCGGACCGGGAAGGATGACGCGCGCGAGCGGCGGCTGTCGCTCGAGCGCACAGCCCTTCTGAACGAGGCCTACAAGACGCTGCGCGCCCCCGAGCCCCGCTCCTTCTATCTCCTCAAGCTGCACGGGATGGATCTCCTCAAGGAGGAGGCCCGGGCGATCACGGTGCCGCCGAACGTGCTCGAGGAGGTGCTGGAGCTGCGGGAGCAGCTGGACTCCGCACGCTCCGCCGGGGACGACGAGCTAGTGAACACGCTGTCCGACCGCGTCCGGGTGCAGTCGGCCGCGGCGCTCTCCACGGCTCAGTCCGCGCTGCGGCGCCTGGAGCGGAACGGAGGCGATGCCGCTGCCAGGGACGAGGCGTCCCAGGCACTAGCCCGGCTCCGCTACCACCACCGGTTCCTCGAGGCGGCCGAGGGTTCCGACGAGGAGGAGATCTAGAGCCATGGCCGGCGGACTCCTCCAGATCCACGACCCGCTGAAGCCGCGCGGCCATGCGGTCGGCATCGATCTCGGGACCACCAACTCGCTGGTCGCTGCGGTGATCGACGGAAAGCCCCACGTGTTCCCGGTCGACGAGGGAGGCTCGGTGCTCCTGCCCTCCGTCGTGCACTACGCCCAGGACGGCTCGGTCATCGTGGGTGCCCGCGCGAGGGAGCTCGCCGCGAAGGAGCCGACGAGTACCATCGCCTCGGTGAAGCGCTTCATGGGCAAGGGCCCGGAGGACGCCGAGACGAAGGCCCTGGGCGCGTACCGCTTCGCGAAGGGCGGCTCGGTGGTGCGCTTCGAGGTGAAGGGTGGCCCACCGGTGACGCCGATCGAGGTCTCGGCGGAGATCCTCCGGACGCTCAAGCGGCGCGGGGAAGCAGCGCTCACCGGCAAGGTCGAGCAGGCGGTCATCACCGTGCCCGCCTACTTCGACGACGCCCAGCGCCAGGCCACGCGGGACGCGGGGCGGCTGGCAGGCCTGGAGGTGCTGCGGCTGCTCAACGAGCCCACGGCGGCGGCGCTGGCCTACGGCCTGGACAAGGGCAGCCAGGGGCGGTTCGCGGTCTACGACCTCGGCGGCGGGACGTTCGACATCTCCATCCTCGAGCTGGTGGAGGGCGTGTTCCAGGTGAAGTCCACCGGGGGCGACTCCGCGCTCGGTGGGGACGATTTCGACCGGGCCATCGCCGCCCGGTTCCTCGAGACCCACGGGTTCGCGAGCCCGGACGCCGCGGCGGTGACCGAGCTCCTCGCCGCGGCACGAACGGCGAAGGAGACCCTCACCCACGAGGAGACGACGCAGCTCTCGGCGCTGGGGAAGACCTTCCCCGTCGGCCGCGCGGAGATGGAGGCGTGGATCGGCCCGCTGCTCCAAAAGACCGGCGTGGCCTGCAGGCGGGCGCTGAAGGACTCGGGCATCACCCGCGAGGAGCTGGACGGGGTCATCCTGGTCGGCGGGAGCACCCGCGTCCCTGCGGTGCGGAAGTTCGTGGCCCAGCTCTTCGGCAAGGAGCCGCTGGGAGACATCGACCCCGATCAGGTGGTCGCGCTCGGTGCGGCCGTGCAGGCCGATCTGCTCACCAACCGCGAGCGGCAGGACGAGGTGCTGCTGCTCGACGTCATTCCCCTCTCGCTGGGGCTGGAGACGATGGGCGGGGTGGCGGAGAAGCTGATCCCGCGGAACAGCGCCATTCCGACGGCAGCGGCGCAGGTCTTCACCACCTTCCAGGACGGTCAGAACGCGCTCGACGTCCACGTGGTGCAGGGCGAGCGGGAGCTGGTGACCGACAACCGGTCCCTGGCGCGTTTCCGTCTCTCGGGCATCCCGCCGATGCCGGCGGGCATGGGGCGAGTCGAGGTGCGCTTCGAGGTGAACGCCGACGGCATCCTCTCGGTGTCGGCGAAGGAGCTGAGCACCGGGGTGAGCCAGGCGATCACCGTGAAGCCGACGCACGGGCTCACCGACGAGGAGATCGAGCGGATGCTGCTCGACTCGATCGAGCACGCCGAGGAGGACATTCACGTCCGGCTGCTCCGCGAGCAGCAGGTGGAGGCAGACCGCATCCTCCACGACGCGAGGAAGCAGCTGGCCAGGTTCTCCGACCTGTTGCCCGACGACGAGCGGCGCGAGGTCGATGCGGCAATCGCCCGGGTGGCGGAGCTCCGCGACTCGGCGACGGACTCGCAGGCGCTGGCGGATGCGATCAAGGCGCTGGACGACGTCTCCCGCCCCTTCGTCGAGCGGATCATGAACCGCGCCGTCGGGACCCTGCTCGAGGGCCGCCGGGTCGACGAGGTCTAACGTGCCTCGCGTCCGCTTCCGGAGCCCCTTCGACGACGTGACAGTCGAGGTCCCGGAGGGGACCAGCATCCTCGACGCTGCCGAGAAGTGCGGGGCCACGGTGGGCCACGCCTGCGGCGGCGTCTGCGCCTGCTCCACATGCCACGTCTGGGTGCGGAAGGGGCTTGAGTCGCTCTCCGAGCAGGAGGACGCCGAGGCGGATCGGCTGGACCAGGCGTTCGACGTCCGGTCCTACTCCCGCCTGTCCTGCCAGTCGCTGGTGGGGAGCGAGGACGTCGAGGTGGACATCACCCAGGAGTCACTCCAGGCGTTCCTCGACGAGAATCCCGACCTCCGCCACCGCCTCGAGGCCGAGGGGAAGTGGCCCTTGAAACGGTAGCCGCCTCCTCCTATAAGCCCCGACTCCGCACCGCCCAGGTGGTGGAATTGGTAGACACACTAGATTCAGGGTCTAGCGCCGCGAGGCATGGAGGTTCGAGTCCTCTCCTGGGCACTCTTCACCGTACGGTCACCACCGGCGCTCCGAGCCTCGCGTCGAGCGCGATGACCGGCAGCGCCTGACCGCCGATCCGCGCGAGCACGCGCCGGTGCGTGGCGATCGGGAAGCCGTTCGCCTCCACGTAGTCGAGCCACAGATGCGCTCCACGGGCCAGGGTGCTGATGACCTCGGCGACGTAGTCGTGCCTCACGATGAGCCCATCGGCGGCGAAGTGGATCGTCTGGACCGCCGAGTGGGTGTGCACCGAGGGCGGAAACCGCACCGTCAGCGCGCGCGCAGCGCCGCTCTGTCCTGATCTCGAAACGGCCAGCACCTCGGCCTCCCGCAAGCTCCAGGGGAGCGCGTGGTAGTGCGTCAGGGCGTAGCCGAAGAAGTACAGCGCATCGAGCGGCGACCAGCGCCGCCACTTTCGTGACCCGGAGAAGCTCGCGCGGTGCTCGACGGGCTCGGCATCCCCGAGCGCGACCCTGCCCGCCTCGTAGATGCCCTGCTCCGCGGGACCCGGATAGTCCACGAACACCGCGCGCGCCCGCCTCGGCTCGACGCGGACCAGCCGGGGTGGGCCGAACGTCCGGCCGTTGCCCTTCAGCCAGGCGAGCATTCCCGAGAGGGAAACCACGGGGATCTCGATGGCCTGGATCCGCGACCAGCGCTCGCCGCCGTGCCGGACGATGGCGGTCTCGATCAGCGTTCGTGCCTGTCCGTCCACGAGGGTTCCGCCCACGGCGCGGGGCGTGAGGCCTCACGCCGGGCGGCATCTTCGACCACCGGCATTCAGGGCGCGACCACGCCCGTCTGGCCAATCGCTCAGCGGTGTGGAAGTCAGTGACTGCCGCGGCCGGTCACCACGACGGGGACGGTCTTCAGCAGCAAGTTGATGTCCCGGCGCATGGTCCAGTTATCGATGTACTGGAGGTCGAGGTACATCCAGTCCTCGAAGGCCACCTCGTTCCGCCCGCTGACCTGCCACAGGCAGGTGAGCCCCGGGGGAACGGAGAGACGCCGGCGCTGCCATGGCTCGTACTGCGCCACCTCCTGCGGCACGGGTGGACGCGGACCGACCAGCGTCATGTCCCCGCGGAGCACATTCACCAGCTGCGGCAGCTCGTCGATGCTGTACTTGCGGAGGATGCGTCCCAGCGGGGTGACCCGGGGATCACGCTTCATCTTGAAGACGGGGCCGGCCTGCTCGTTCTGCGCGGCGAGGGTGGCCTTGAGCGCCTCGGCATTGGACACCATCGAGCGGAACTTCAGCATGTGGAACTTCTTCCCGTGCAGCCCGACCCGCAGCTGGCGGAAGAAGACGGTGCCCGGTGAGGTCAGCTTCACCAGCGCCGCCACCATCAGAAGGAAGGGGAACAGCACCCAGAGAGCCGCCGCCGCGCCTCCGATGTCCAGGAGCCGCTTCAGCACCCGCTGCTCGGGCTGCACCCGGTCGGTGACGTAGTGGAGGAATCCGTCGGCGACTGCCTTGCTGGCCACCGGCTGCGCTCGCCCGAGCCGCACCGTGTACGCCGGCAGCGCGAACGGCACGCCGATGGTCTCGCAGGTCCCGACCGCGGCCTGCAGCGCACCGTTCTGGAGATGGGGGAACCCACAGACGTAGACCTCGTCGACGACTTCCGCCTGGAGCACCCGGGAGAGATCGGTGGACTCGCCGACGTACCGGCCCCGCAACGGCTCGGGCACCTTCTCGCCGGGCCAGCTCAGGTAGCTGCACTGCGCGCGGCGACGCGCGAGATCCTCGCCGGTGATGCGGCCCAGCGCGCCGGTACCCACGATCAGAATCTGCCGCGGAGGACGGGTCCGCGCGCGCACGTAGGCGAAGACGGTGAGGCGCAGCAGCACCTGCGCAGGGAGCGCCAGCGCGAGCAGCATCAGCACGTCGGGCTGCGGGCCGGGGAGCAGACGGCCACCGATTCCGAGCACGGTGGCCACGGAGAGAAGGTTGACCAGCGTGAGCACCACGTCCTCCCATGCCGCGCGCTCGGCGGCGTGCGCGTAGTGGTGCGCCACCGAGCTGGTGGTCCAGAAGACCAGCAACGCGCAGCTCGCCCAGAAGAGCCGCAACAGCAGCGGGCCCTGCGTCGCAGCGGCAGCGCTGCCCGCGAGAACCGCGAGATCCAGCGCGAGCCCGAACTTGGCCGCAGGCGTGGGCGCGAAGCGATGAATGCTGATCGACACCAACCACTCTCCAGCGCGCGAGAACGGCAGCGCGATCCATCGAGTCAGTTCGAAAACGACGCGCGAGTCTTTCGCACCACGACGGAGCACACAAACGCATTCTGTGTGAATCCGCATGAGGTAGCGCACACCCATGGGGCCCAAACCACCCTGTCCGATCGTCTGGTGGAGAGCACGCGCGCGTCCGTCGTGTGACGCGCACGAAAACCTGGTCGCCCGATCGCTTCGAGATCCTCTAATGCCGCGAGCCGGCCGCGGTGCCGTTGCTGCTGCTCGCACGCACATGGTACGTGCCCGCCACATGCGTACCGCCCGTGCCGTGGGGAGCGCGCTGTCCGTCCTCGTTCTCGGTGCCTGTGCCGCCAGCGGGCCCTACACCCCGGTGAGCGCCTACGAGGAGCCGCCGGCCCCGGCGACCACGACGGGCTACGTCATCCAGCCGGGGGACGTGCTGCAGTTCAGGGTCTTCAACCAGCCGGACATGTCCGCCCGGGCCAAGGTTCGCGACGACGGGAAGGTCTCCATCCCCTTCCTCAACGACGTGGTGGCTGCCGGCTTCACCCCCAATGCACTCGCGCAGCAGCTGCAGCAGCGCCTCAAGGAGTTCATCAACGCCCCGGTGGTGACCGTCTCCCTGGAGGAGGCTCGCCCCTTCTCGGTCTCCGTGCTCGGCGAGGTGAACAAGCCCGGCGTCTACGCGGTCCCGCTCGGCGCCGGGGTGCTCCAGGCGCTGGCCGCCGCGGGCGGCTTCACCCAGTACGCCTCGCGGGACCGGATCTTCGTCGTCCGGGAAACACCACAGCGAGCGCGCATCCGCTTCCAGTTCGAAGAGCTGACCCAGGCCTCGGGAAAGGCGGCCGCATTCCGGCTCCGGGCCGGGGACACCGTGGTCGTGGAGTGACGGGCAGATGGTTCTCGCGCCCCTCGGGATCCTGGCCGCCCTGTTGACGGGGGCGGCGGAACCCGACAAGGACGCCTCCCTCGAGGCGGTCATCGAGCGGCCGGAGCCCCTGCAGTTCGAGCTCGGCGCCCGCCTCGAGTTCCGCGCCGGGCAGCCGGAGGGTACCGCCCCCGGGTCCGCCATCGCCGATCTGGAGATCGATCCCTTGGCGGCGCTCCGGATCCCCCTGCGGACCGGCAGCCTGTCTCTGGCCTACGAGCCACGGGTCTTCATCACCCTCAAGGAGCCGATCGGCCAGTCCACGCAGACGGTCTCCTATCTCCACCGGGGCCGGCTGGTCCTCGACGTGAAGCCCGCTCCTCTGTGGCGATTCTTCATCGAGGCACGGGGTGCGTATGGCGAGTACGACTTCTCGCCTCTGAGCACGGTGATCCCGCAGTCGGGGGGAACGGGGCTACCCCCTGTCCTCCCCTCGACGCCCGGGGCTCCCCCGACTGCGCCCAACCCCACCCCTGGCGTCAGCACCCTCCCCGGCGAGCGATTTCTCAAGGTGATCGACCTGCACGCCACCACGGGCGTCGTCGCCAACCTCTCCCCCACGGTCTCCTGGCTGCTCTCCGCCGGCTACGACTACTCGGGAGGGGCGGACACCGATTCCCGCACCCAGCTGCCGCTCCAGAAGGGACCCCATGGGCTGACCGGCGCCATCTGGTCGGTGACCCGGAACGACAGCCTCTCCTTCCTGCTCGATGCCTCCCACAGCCGGTTCAGCAGCGGGCCCCAGGCGACGGTCGGAACCCTGACCAGCACCTGGAGCCACGTCTGGAGCCGCACCGTGGCAACGGACCTGATCGGCGGGATCGGGGGCTTCCACGCCGACGTCCCGGCGGTGCAGACCAGCCCCGCCAGGACCGAGGACAAGTTGCTCCCGGTGGGGGGGCTGGGGTTGCGCCACGCGTGGCTGACCCGGTGGGCGTCCTGGAAGAACAGCCTGACCTTCCTGGCAGCCCCCCTCCCCGATCAGATCAACGGCCTGGTGTACGAGCGGCTCAGCGCCGTGCTCCGGAGCACACTCGCCCCCGGAGAGCGTCTGCTCCTGGACGTGAGCGGGGGAGCCTCGGCGAGCATCGGCGCGCCCCAGCGGGATGCGCGGATCGAGGCCAAGGGGACCTACCTCTTCGGCCCCCAGGTGGGGATCTCGCTGGGTGGCCGAGTAGCCTGGCTCGAGGGTTCCGCCCTGCTGCCCACCGGGTTCGGGTGGCTATGCTTCGTGTCCATCGGGACCTATGCCGGAAGCCCGGTGCTCGGGGCGCCGATGTGACCCACCCCCCCGGGGTGGGCTGGCGAAGTCCCGCGTCGTCTGGCTGAATCATCGTCCTTCAGGAGAGGGAATGGCCGCGCGAAAGGCCTTGGTCGTCGAAGATCATCCAGATGCACGGGCGCTGGTTCGCACCTACCTCATGGCCATGGGCCTGGAGGTGGTGGACGTCGCCGAGGGTCGCTCCGCGATCCGGGTCCTGCAGGCGAGCCGTCCGGATCTGGTCTGTCTCGATCTGATGCTCCCCGAGCTGAGCGGGTTCGAGGTCTGCGAGTTCATGCGCGGCCGTCCCGAGCTGAGGGACGTCCCGATCCTGGTGATGAGCGCGCGGGCAAAACCGATGGACCGCGCGTTCGCCGAGGAGGTAGGCGCGACGGCTTACCTGGTGAAGCCGTTCAAGCGTAGCGAGTTCAGCCGCGCGGTCGACCTGTGCATGAAACAGGGGGAGCAGCGAGGCGTCTCTTGACGGTGGAGAGGACCCGGGGTCCGCCGACCGACCCCGACGAGTTCCAGCTGGTCGACGTCAAGCAGCTCAAGCAGTGGGTGCAGTTCGTGGTGCACTCGGTGCGGCGGAGGAAGTGGGCGGCGCTCGGCGTCTGGGCGCTCGTCGTGGCCGTCACCGTGGCGGTGCTCGCCATCCTTCCGCGCACGTACCAGGTGGATGCCCAGCTGCTGACCCAGCGCCACACGGTGATGCCTGCGCTCGGCAACCCCGGGCGGACGGTCCCCACCGAGGCCAACGTCCCCACCCGCGCGGCGGCGGAGACGGTGCTCGGTCACGACAATCTCCTCTCGCTGATGAAGCAGACCGATCTGCTCAACCACTGGGAGCGGAGCCGGACGCCGATCCTGCGCTTCAAGGACTGGGTGGTCAGCAGCGTGACCAATCCCTCCGAGGAGGACCGGGTGAACGCGATGGTGGGTTTCCTCGAGAATCGGTTCCACATCACCACCGCCGAGTCCACCATCACCATCGGCATCGACTGGCCGGAGCCTCAGATGGCCTACACCCTGGTGGACAACGCCCTGCAGAACTTCCTCGAGCAGCGCCACTCGGCAGAGGTGTCCAGCATCGCGGAGACCATCTCCATCCTCGAGAGCCACGCCACCGAGCTGAAGGAGCAGATCGACACCGCTATCGAGGAGGTCAAGCACGGCCAGGCCAGCTCCCCGAAGAGCGCGCCCGAGCCGGCGGATCCCACGCCCCGGCGAGACCCCACCCAGGACGCGCTGAGGACGCGCGCCGCGGAGCTGAAGGCTCTCATCGATGCCAAGCGCCGGGCGATCAATGAGCTGGACGATTTCCGGCGACGCCGCCTGGCCGAGCTGCAGAATGAGCTCACCCAGAAGCGAGCGGTCTACGCCGATGCCCATCCCGTCGTGGCCCAGGTGCTCCAGAGCATCGCCGCGCTCCAGGAGGACTCCCCGCAGCTGACGGCGCTCCGCAAGGAGGCGCGGGGTCTGCAGGACGAGTACGACAAGCTGTCGCCGCGGCGATCCGAGGGGGCCTTCGGCGGGGGGCGTGAGCTGGCCGCCCGCCGGAAGGCGCCGGACCCGCTCGAGCCCGACGTGCAGGACGAGTACAGCCGGACGCGGCTCCGGTTCGCGATGGAGAAGTACGACACGCTCCTCGACCGCCTGAACAGCGCACGCATCGAGCTGGACACCGCCCGCGCGGCGTTCAAGTACCGTTACACGATCGTCCGTCCCCCCCAGCTTCCCAAGCGACCCATCAAGCCCAAGGTGCCGGTCGTCCTCGGGGGCGGGATGCTGGTCGCGACGCTGCTGGCGGTGATTGCCGCCGCGCTGGCCGATCTCCGCTCCGGGCGGATCCTCGAGACCTGGCAGGTGGAGCAGACGCTGGGGCTCGAGGTGCTCGGGGAGCTGCCGCGGGCCTGACACCGAGCGCCTGACCCATCCGGGGTCGGAAGGACTCGACCAGGGCGGCCTGAGGTCCGCTTGATCTCCCCCCGACTGGGGCCGTATTCAGGGTCGCTGGACGCTGCGTCCCCTCGTGGGCGGGGGAACTCCGGAGTCTCCGGTGCGGGCGGCCGGAGGGCGTGCGCGCGAGATGAGCCGGTCACCCATTTTCAAGCTCGCCGACGTCACCCAGCTCGAGGCCCCGAGGTTGGGGGGGCCTCCCTCGCTGTCGATGCAGCAGCTGTGGTTCACCATCCAGCGGCTGCAGTGGGCGTCGCTGGTGGTCGTGCCGGCCGACGGAAGCAGCTCGGCGGGGGACTTCGGTCGGCCCCTCTACGACGTCGGCAAGCTGGCGATGGGAGATCGGCTCCGCCTGCTCGACGCCCGCGACCTGAAGGTCGACCGGACCGCGTCCCTGATCCTGGACATGGCCGGGGCCAACCGTCCCCACAACGCCGGGTCGCGGGAGTGGAGCGAGCGGGTGGTGGTGATGATCGAGTCCGTCCTCACCGTGCCCTCGGCCATCCCCGTGGCGCTTGCCGCCGACGCCGCGATCCTCGGAATCGAGCTGGGGAAGACGACGCTCGCCGGTGCGCGCGAGACGATCTCCCTCGTCGGGGCACATCGTTTCCTGGGCTGCGTGACCCTCCCCCCGCCCTGACGCCATCCGGGCCCGGAGCCTCCGGCAGGTGAATTCCCCCAACGTCCAGCGGGTCCCCGAGACCGCCGCGTCCCCGTCGGTCCCGGTGGAGCCGGCCCACGGCGCCTCCCTGGCGCGGAACGCGCTGCATCTGGTGACCGGCCAGGTCCTCACCATGGTGCTGGGCGTCGTGTTCAGCGCCGCGCTCGGCCGGACGCTCGGCGCAGGGGACTTCGGCCTCTACTTCGTCATCAGCTCCTTCGCCGCGTTCGCCCTGGTGGTGGTCGACTGGGGGCAGCAGTACTTCGGCATCCGGGAAGTCGCACGCACACCCCGGCGCGGGGGGGAGCTGCTGGGGACGGGGCTGGTGCTGCGGACCGTCGGGACCGCGCTGGTCTGCCTTCCCACCGGGCTGAGCGCCTGGGCGCTGGGCTACGACCGGAGGACGATCGTCTTCGCCGTCGCCTTCGTCGCCCTCAACCTCCCCCTGTTCCTCGCCCAGAACTTCGGCGTGGTGTTTCGCGGCCGGGACCGGATGGGGCTGGACGCCACCGTCTCGGTCACCAACCGGGCGGCCGGGCTGGTGCTTGCGCTCGCCGCCCTGGGTCTGGGGCTCGGGCTGGGCGGGGTGGTGGTGGCGCAGGGCCTGGCCGGGATGGTGGCCCTGGCGGTGGCGCTCCGCCTCTACCGGCGGGTGGACACGCAGCCGATTCAGTTCTCCTCGGCGACCGCCCGGGAGATCCTGACCGGAGGCACGGCCATCGTTGCGATGACCCTGACCTCCAACGTCCAGCCGTACATCGACGCCGTCCTGCTGTCGCGGCTGGTCCCCAAGGACGCGGTGGGGTGGTACGCCGCGGCGAAGAGCATCATGGGCACGCTTCTCGCTCCCTCGCTCATCGTGGGGGCGGCGGCGTTTCCCCGGCTGTCGCGCAGCGCAGCGGACCCCGCCGCCTTCCGTCAGGAGCTGACGGTCGCCAGGCGTCCGATGATCTGGCTGGCAGGGCTGGCGGGCGTGGGGACCTGGCTCTTCGCGGACGTCGCGATCCACGTGGTCTACGGCCAGCGGGGGTACGAGCCGGCGGGGATCATCCTCAGCGTCTTCGGGATCGGACTCTTCCTCACCTTCATCGACGTGCTGCTGGGCACCTCGCTCACCGCGCTCGGGCGCGCCACCGCCTTCGCCGCCGTGAAGGTCGTCGCGGTGGTGCTCGGCACCGCGCTCGAGCTGTGGCTCATTCCGCACTTCCAGGCCCGGACCGGGAACGGAGGGCTCGGGGTGGTGGTCTCGCTGGTGCTCTGCGAGGCGCTGATCTTCACCGGCTTGCTCCTCTTCATGCCCCGCGGCACGGGTCGGCTCGGAATCCTCGCCGACACGGCGCGGGCTGCCGGCGCGGCGCTCGGGACGGCGCTGCTCCTCCGCTTGCTTCCGCCGCTCTCGCCATGGCTGGGCATTCCGCTCTGCGTGCTCGTCTACTCCGCGGTCACCGCCGCGCTGGGCCTGCTCCGCCGGAGCGACCTGATGGCGCTCAGCGCGATGCTTGGCCGCAGGGCCGGGAGGTCATCCCAGACCTCGGCGGTGGAAACGGGACCCGCCCCGCTGCCCTGAGCGAAAGCGGTGTGAATTCTTCCCGGCGCGGCGCCTCGTCCCCGTGGCATTTCCCGGCCGGCGTTTCGTTTGGATAGAGTCCGCGCCGCAACGTCAGCAGGCAGGCCCGCCGCCAGGTGACACGCGCGGCGACTGCCAGGGGACACGATGAAGATCCTGTTGACCGGGAGTCGCGGTTACATCGGCTCGGTGATGGCGCCGTTCCTCGCTCGCGCCGGGCACGAGGTGGTGGGCGTCGATACCGATCTGTATCGCCGCTCCACCTTCGGCGAGTGGAAGGACACCATCGAGACGCGGGTGAAGGACCTGCGCTCGCTGGAGGCGAGGGACCTCTCCGGATTCGACGCGGTCATCCACCTCGCAGCCCTGTCCAACGATCCCCTGGGCGACCTCAACCCCCAGCTGACCTACGACATCAATCACCTCGCCTCGGTGCGCCTCGCGGCCCTGGCCAAGGAGGCCGGCGTTCCGCGCTTCGCCTTTGCTTCCTCGTGCAGCAATTACGGCGCCGCCGGCGAGGCTCCGGTCAACGAGGAGTCGGAGCTGAACCCGGTGACGGCCTACGGTGAATCCAAGGTCCGGGTGGAGCGCGACGTCATCAAGCTGGCGGACGACTCCTTCAGTCCCACGTTTCTCCGCTGCGCCACGGCCTACGGCGTCTCGCCCCGGCTGCGGTTCGACATCGTCCTCAACAACCTGGTCGCCTGGGCCTTCACCTCGGGGAAGGTGATGCTGAAGAGCGACGGAAGCCCGTGGCGGCCGATCGTGCACATCGAGGACATCAGCCGCGCCTTCCTCGCCGTGCTCAGCGTTCCTCGCGAGCGAGTCCACGCGCAGGCCTTCAACATCGGGCGGAACGATCAGAACTACCGGATCCGGGAGATCGCCCAGATCGTGAAGGAGACGGTGCCGGGCTGTGAGATCGCCTTCGCCGACGACGCCGGGCCGGACAAGCGCAACTACCGCGCCGACTTCTCCAAGGTTGCCCGGCTGCTCCCCGAGTTCCAGCCTCGGTGGGACGCCCGCAAGGGAGCGAAGCAGCTCCACGACGCCTATCGCGCCATCGGCCTCGAGCTCTCGGACTTCGAGGGCACGCGCTACCGGCGCATCGATCAGATCAAGCAGCTCATCGCCTCGGGTGAGCTCGGCCCGGACCTCCGCTGGAGCGACCGCCCGTGATCTTCACCGAGACCAAGCTGAAGGGCGCCTTCATCATCGACCTCGAGCGGCGGGAGGACGACCGGGGGTTCTTCGCTCGCACCTTCTGCCAGAACGAGTTCTCCGCCCACGGGCTGAAGCCGGTCATCGCCCAGGCCAACCTGGCGTTCAACAAGCAGAAGGGCACGCTGCGGGGGATGCACTTCCAGTATCCGCCCCACGCCGAGACCAAGCTGGTGCGGGCCACCCGGGGAGCGATCCTCGACATCATCGTGGACCTGCGGCCGGAGAGCCCGACCTACCTCCAGCACGTGGAGGTCGAGCTCACCGCCGACAATCACCGGGCCCTGTACGTTCCGGAGCTCTTCGCCCACGGCTACCAGGCGCTCGAGGACACCACCGAGACCAGCTACCAGGTCGGTGAGTTCTACGCTCCCGGAACCGAGGGCGGCCTGTCTCCGTTCGATCCACGGCTCGGCCTGAAGTGGCCGCTGCCCGTCTCGGTCATCTCTCCGAAGGACGCCGCCTGGCCGCCGCTCGACCAGGTCGGCGACGAGGTGAAGCGCAGGATGAGGGTGTCGCCATGATCATCGTCGACCGGGCGCTCAGGGCTCGCGAGGCGGAGGGGAAGCCGATCCGGGTGGGAATGATCGGGGCCGGCTTCATGGGCCAGGGGCTCACCAACCAGATCGAGAACAGCGTGCCGGGGATGCGGATGGCCGCGGTCTACAACCGCCATCCGGAGCGCGCCTTCCACGTCTACCGCTACTCGGGACGGGACCCGGTGGCCGCGGGCACGCAGTCGTCCCTGGACGAGGCGGTGCGCGCGGGCCGACCGGTGGTGGCCGAGGATCCGATGACCATCTGTCGCTCGCCGGAGATCGACGTGGTGATCGACGTCACCGGGTCGGTGGAGTTCGGCGCCCACGTCATCCTCGAGGCCTTCGCTCACCGGAAGCCCGTGGTGCTGATGAACGCCGAGGTGGACGCCACCATCGGCCCGATCCTCCGGGTCTACGGCAAGAAGCAGGGCACCATCCTCTCCGCCTGCGACGGCGACGAGCCGGGCCTGCAGATGAACCTGGTCCGCTGGGTCCAGGGCCTCGGGCTCACGCCCAGGGCGGTGGTCAACGTGAAGGGGCTGCAGGATCCCTACCGAAACCCCACCACCCAGAAGGGCTGGGCCGAGCGCTGGGGCCAGAACGCGGCGATGGTCACCTCCTTCGCCGACGGCTCGAAGATCAGCTTCGAGCAAACCATCGTGGCCAACGCCACCGGCTTCAAGGTGCTGTCCCGCGGGATGTCCCGCGGCCGCAAGTACGACGGCTCGATCATGGACGCCGCCCAGCTCTACGACGTGGAGCAGCTCCGGGCGCTCGGGGGGGTGGTCGACTACACGGTGGGGCCGCCCCTGATCAAGGCGTTCGTCCTGGCCGAGCATCCCGACCCGAAGCAGCGGCACTACCTCGAGCTGTACAAGATGGGGACCGGGCCGCTGTACCCGTTCTGGGTGCCGTACCATCTGGTGCACCTCGAGACCCCGTTCTCCATCGCCCGGGTGGTGCTCTTCGGCGACGAGCTGGCCCCGCCGCTCGGCGGGCCAGCGGTGGAGGTGTGCGCGGTGGCCAAGCGCGACCTCCAGGCCGGCGAGGTCCTGGACGAGTACGGGATGTACTGCACCTACGGCGAGGCGGTGAACGTCGAGGAGATGAGCGCCGGGCAGTACCTCCCCGAGGGCCTGGTCGAGGGCTGCCGTTTGAAGCGCCCGGTGGCCAAGGACCAGGTGCTCACCTACGCCGACGTGGAGCTGCCGGAAGGCCGCATCGCGGACAGGCTCCGCGCCGAGCAGTACGTCCACTTCCGCGGCGAAACCTGGCTCCAGGATCTCCTCGAGAGTCAGGGGCAGTCCCGTCCCCCTTCCCGGCCCGAGGTCCGCGCCCCCGGCGCTTCAGCGTCCCCGGCCTAGAGCAACCAGGAGTTCAAGAGATGAAGGTGGTCATCTTCTGCGGTGGGCTGGGCATGCGGCTCCGGGAGTACTCGGAGGCCATCCCCAAGCCGATGGTCCCGGTGGGCTACCGGCCGATCCTCTGGCACCTCATGCGGTACTACGCCCACTTCGGGCACAAGGACTTCATCCTCTGCCTCGGCTACAAGGGCGACACCATCAAGCGCTACTTCCTCGATTACGAGGAGACGGTCACCAACGACTTCGTGATGCGCGAGGGGGGCAAGAAGATCGAGCTGCTGGGCAGCGACATCCACGACTGGAACATCACCTTCGTGGACACCGGGATGAATGCCAACATCGGCATGCGTCTCAAGGCGGTGCAGCCCTACGTCGAGAATGAGGAGATGTTCCTCGCCAACTACAGCGACGGACTCTCCGATCTCCCGCTGCCCGAGGTGATCGAGTTCCTCCGTTCGCGGCCCGAGGCGGTGGCCTGCTTCACCGGGGTGGCGCCCACCAGCAGCTTCCACCTGGTGAACGTCGCCGAGGGCGGCCTGGTCCAGAGCATCCGGCACGTCAAGGAGACCGGGATGCGGGTGAACGGGGGCTTCTTCGTCTTCCGTCCCCAGCTCTTCGAGTGGATGAACGAGGGCGAGGAGCTGGTCCAGGAGCCCTTCCAGCGGCTGGCCGGGGCCGGGAAGCTGCTCTCCTACAACTACGACGGCTTCTGGGCCTGCATGGACACCTTCAAGGAGAAGCAGCTCCTCGAGGATCTCTACTCCCGCGGCCAGGTGCCGTGGGAAGTGTGGAAGACCGCGGCCCGCTCGCTCCCCGGCCGCAAGAGCGCCTGACGATGCAGCGGCTGTCGCTGTCCGGCGTGGGAGGAGCGGCGAAGCGCATCCTCGCGCTCGGGGCGCACTCCGACGACATCGAGATCGGATGCGGGGGGACGCTGCTCCGTCTGCTTCAGGAACGGCGGGATCTCGAGATCACCTGGGTGGTGTTCTGCTCGACCCCGGAACGGGCGCGGGAGGCGGAGGCCTCGGCGGAGCAGTTCCTCGAGGGCGCGGCGCAGCGGCGCATCGTCATCAGGTCCCACCGCGACGGCTTTCTTCCAATGGACTGGGCGGCGGTGAAGGAGGAGTTCGAGCAGCTGAAGCGCGAGGTCTCGCCGGATCTGATCCTCACCCACTACCGGGAGGACCGGCACCAGGACCATCGCCTCGTCTCCGAGCTGACCTGGAACACCTGGCGGAACCATCTCATCTGGGAGTTCGAGATCCCGAAGTACGACGGAGACTTCGGCAGCCCCAACCTCTTCGTCCCTCTCAGCGCAGCGACCCTGGAGCGAAAGATCGACCTCGTGCTCAAGGCCTTTCCCACCCAGGCCGGCAAGGCCTGGTTCACCGCCGATCTCTTCCACGGAGTGGCCCGCATCCGCGGCATGGAATGCCAGGCCGAGGAGCGGCTCGCCGAGGCCTTCTACGTGCGGAAGCTGGTGGTCTGATCAGCGGCGGTCGCCGGCGGCCCGCGCGGGGCCTGGCTCGGGCACCTCGAGCGCCGGGTCCACCCGCTCCAGCCAGCACTCGCGCCAGTAGGGGTAGATCTCCCGCGAGCAGAACCAGCGCCGGAGGCTGTGGTTCCCGGTGCAGACCACCCCTTCCAGGGTGATGGCCTCGTTCTTCAGCTCGACCATCTTCCCGTCCTGGTCGTTGATGAAGGTCCGCACCCGCTGGCGGACGCGGAACTCCTGCCCGCAGTAGGGGAGCATCTCCATGTCGAACCAGAGGCCCTTGTTCCGTCCCTCGGCGTTGAGGGTCTTCGCGATCTCCTCGCGCGACTTCACCCGGACCCGCTCGCCGGGCTGGAGGCCGAGCGCGGGGAAGCTGTCGCCCTTCTGCGCCGTGCCTCGAACGTGGACCTCGTCGATCAGGCCCATCTTGCGCATCGGCTCCTGGACCACCGCCCGGGACATCACCCGGGCGAAGTGGGCCACTCCCACGTTGCCGGAGGTCAGCTCGCGCAGGTAGCCGCGCGGGTCCCAGAGCTTCACGTGCTCGGTGCACCCCGGCAGCTCGGTCGCCTGACAGCGCCAGCGCTGCTCACCGTCGCGCTGGGTGCGGGTGCCTGCGGTCGCCCTGGCCAGGAGCGCGGCCGTCTCCTCGGCGGGGAACGGGCCGGCCGCGGCCGCGGCGGCGTTCGCCGGCCTGAGCCATCCCTCCTTCCAGAGGATGCGGCACTCCGCCTGGCAGCCCCCGTGGGCCTTGCCGTCGCAGCGCTCCTGCTCGAGGAAGACGGCATCGGCCAGCCGCCGCGTGCCGCTGTAGTGGACGGTGTCGCAGACCCGCTCCGCCCGGCGCTCCACGGTGAAGCGGCGGCCGCACAGCGCCATCATCTCCGGCATGAAGGGAAGCCCATCCAGCGCGCCGGTCGCATCGAGCGTCGCGAGGATCTCCGCAGGGCTCCTCACCTCCACCAGGTCACCGCGCCGAAACACTCCCGTCGCCATGTCTCTCCCTCTGAGATGCTGCGGGAAGGACGAATACCACGAGCCGCTGTTCCTCGATCGCTTCCGCCTTCCCGCGTGGTAGAGCGGGGCGTGGGTCCCGTTCTCGCGCCCGGGGTGACGACCGACACCACCATGCTGCCCCCCACAGCCGCACGCGAGGTTGCCAGCGTCGTTCGCGGGTCCGGTGGTCCGGTGCTCCAGCTCTCCATGCGGCGGGTGCATGACCTGGTCGCCTTCTGCGCGCCGTACGAGCTGGAGGACGTGGTGGCGAGCGTGACCGGAGCCGACCGCGTGGAGATCGACGACTACCGCGCGATCGAGTGGGCCAGGCGGGCCTACAAGCTCGGTCGGAAGGCGCTCCGCTCCCGCACGCTGGCCCGGGCGCTGGTGCCGCCGCTCCGCGTACCCCGTCTCGACAAGGAGTACGAGCTCTTCTTCCCGGTGTTCAACCACCCCTTCGAGCTGTTCGCCCTGGCCGCGGTGCCCGACTGGCGCTCGCGGTGCCGGCGCGCGGTGTGCCTGATCAGCGAGATCTGGATCCAGGAGCTGCCCGAGTACCTCATCGAGCTGCTCTCGGACTTCGACCACCTCTTCATCTCCATCCAGCACCCGGTGGCGGACGTCGGCCGCATCGTCGGCAAGCCCTGCACCTATCTGCCGCTCGGGGCTGACGTCCTCCGCTTCTGCCCTCACCCGCGGCCGGTTCCCCGCTCGATCGACGTCTGCAACATCGGACGACGCTCGGCCGTCACTCACGCGGCGCTGATCGAGCTCGCGGAGCAGCGGCGCATCTTCTACTTCTACGACACCGTCCGGGCGAGCGGGCCCCGCGGGAAGCAGCTCACCTTCCACGTGGGCAACCCCGCCGAGCACCGGCTCTCCCTGGCCAGCATCTTGCGCCGCAGTCGCTACTACCTCGCCTACCGCGCGCGGGTGAACGAGCCCGAGCAGACGGAAGGGCGCGAGGAGATCTCCGGCCGGTTCTACGAGGGGGCAGCGGCCGGAGCGGTGCTGCTCGGCGAGCCCCCGCGCTCCTCCGAGTTCGCCCGCCAGTTCGACTGGCCGGACGCGGTGGTCCGGCTCCCGTTCGATTCGCCGGACGTGGGCGACTTCCTCTCCGCCCTGGACCGCGAGCCCGAGCGGCTGGAGGGGATCCGCCGGACGAACGCGCAGCAGGCCGCGCTCCGGCACGACTGGCTCTACCGGCTGGAGACCGTCTTCGGCGCCGTGGACCTCGTCCCGACCGACGCGATGCGCACCCGGCGGGCGAGGCTGGCCGAGCTGGCCCGTCTCGTGGAGGCCGGCGATTCCGGCGCGGAGCGCTCCGTGCCCGCCCTGGTCCGCTGACCCCCCGGGGAAGGGCCCATGGCGGAAAACCGAGCGGGTTGAGTGGCCCTCGCTGGCCCTCGCGCCCGATCCCGGCGTCGCTCGTCGGTCACGGGACCCGAGCCCCGCTCCCTCGTCGCTCCTTGGCCTCGGCCGCGATTCCGGCGCGATCTTCCGTTCAACCCACTCGGTCTCCGCCATCAGGCCAGCGCGGCGACCTCGTCGGCGAGCGCCAGCGCGGCGGTGAGCCCGGGCGATTCGATGCCGTACAGGTGGATCAATCCCGGAACCCCGTGCACCGACGGACCGTGGACCAGGAAGTCCCCCGCGGGCTCGCCGGGGCCGGTCACCTTGGGGCGGATTCCGGTGTACCCGGGCTGGAGCGCGCCGTCCCGGAGCCCGGGCCAGTAGCGGCGGATGGAGGCGTAGAAGCTGTCCGCTCGCGACTCGTCGAAGGCGTAGTCCACCGAGTCCACCCACTGGACGTCGGGACCGAAGCGCGCGCGGCCGTCGAGATCGAGGGTGACGTGCGTTCCCAGTCCGCCCGGCACCGGCACCGGGTAGACGAGATGGCGGAACGGGGACCGCCCGGAGAGCACGAAGTAGTGGGCCTTGGCGTAGCGTTGCGGCGGGATGGTGTCGGGCGGAAAGCCCTCCAGGCGGCGGGCGACGTCGGGAGCCCAGAGTCCGGCGCAGTTGACCACCAGGCGGAAGCTGACCCGCGCGGGCTCGTCTCCCCCGAGCGACAGCTCCACCCCGTCGTCGCGGACGCGGCCGGAGAGGACGGGCGTCCCGAGGACCACCATCGCCCCGGCCCGCTCGGCGTCCTCGCGCAGCGCGGACATGAAGGAGTGGCTGTCGACGATGCCGGTGAGCGGTGACCAGAGCCCACGCACCGCGGACACCTCGGGCTCGAGCGCATGGACCTCGCCGGCGTCGAGCCAGCCGAGCTCCACCCCGTTGGCCGCGGCGCTGCTGCGGACGCGCTCCAGCGCGGGGAGCTCCTCCTCGCGGGTGGCCACCACGAGCTTGCCCGTCCGCTGGTGGGGGACGCCGCGCTCGGCGCAGAAGGCGTAGAGCGCGTCCCGCCCTCTCACGCAGAGCCGCGCCTTCAGGGAGCCCAGCGGGTAGTGGATTCCCGCGTGGATCACTTCCGAGTTCCGCGAGCTGGTGTGGAAGCCGACGAAGCGTTCCTTGTCGATCAAGAACACCTCGCGACCCTGCAGAGCGAGCTGGCGAGCGATGGCCAGACCGATCACCCCCCCGCCGATGATCCCCACATCTGCGCTGGTCGGCGCCGAGTCTCTCCCGTCCACGTGCGCGTCGAGCCTAGCAAGCTCGGGAGACTGCACGGTGAGGCGTCGAAACTTTCATGTCATGTGACACGCGACATGTGCGGTCACGTCGTGAGCTTTTCGTGGAACATCAAATGTCTTCGACCAGCATCCCGGCAGCCTGACTGTCGAGCCGCCACTTGGCCGGCTCTCATGTGGGTCGCATCTGACCGCTTCCAATGCGGCCAGACATGCGATCCCCCGTTCTGTTCTTTCCTCACCTCTTCGTCGTCCTCGTCCTCGCCGCGCTCGGCTGTTCTGGTGGCGTGGGGGCATCCGCAGGCTCGGCGGAAGGCTCGGGAACGCTCGTCGTCTCTCCCGGCGTCACCGCGCTCACGGTCCGCCGGACCGTCACCTTCACGGCCACCCGAAACGGCACTCCGGCGCCGGTGAGCTGGGCGGTGCAGGAGCCCGGCGGCGGGCAGATCGACGGCGCAGGAACGTACACCGCCCCTCCGACTCCGGGCACCTTCCACGTCGTCGCCACGCAGAGCACCGCCCCCGGCTCGATCGCCATCGCCACGGTGACGGTGACCTCCTCGCCGGTGCAGGTCGCCATCTCCCCGAGCACGGTGACGCTCGTGGCCGGCGGAGCAGCGCAGTTCTCCGCCACGGTGTCCGGAACGGCGGCCGGCGAATCCACCGAGGTCACCTGGTCGGTGCAGGAGAGCGGCGGAGGGACGGTGGACGGGTCCGGGGCGTACCGGGCCCCGGCGGACACCGGAACCTTCCACGTCGTCGCCACCAGCGTGGCCGACCCCTTCCAGCAGGGCGTGGCCACCGTGGAGGTCACCGCCGCGCCGAACATCTCGGTCAGCGTGATTCCCACCACGGCCTCGACGATCCCGGGCGGCGCGCTGACCTTCACCGCGCAGGTCTCCGGGACGGGAGCCGGTCAGTCGACCGCGGTCACCTGGTCGGTCCAGGAGGGAGCCGCCGGCGGGAGCATCGATGGCACCGGCCGGTACACCGCGCCGCCCGGGACCGGGACCTTCCACGTCGTCGCCACGAGCGTGGCCGATCCGCCACGGAAGGCGACGGCGACAGTCCAGGTCTCCGCCGCGCCCGTGGTGACCGTCTCGGTGTCCCCGGATCCGGCGACGGTCCGGGTCGGGGGAACCGTCTCCTTCACTGCCATGGTGACCGGTCTGTCGGCGGGGCAGTCGTCGGCCGTGACCTGGTCGATGCGGGAGGGCTCGGCGGGAGGGACCGTCGACGCCTCCGGTCGCTACACGGCCCCGGCCGCTGCCGGCACGTTCCACGTCGTTGCCACCAGCGTCGCGGACCCCTCCCGGTCGGACAGCGCGACGGTCACGGTGATCCCCCAGATCTCGGTGACCGTCTCCCCGGCGACGGCCACGGTGCGAGCGGGCGGCTCGCTCCAGTTCACCGCCACCGTGCAGGGGACCACCGCAGGGCAGTCACAGTCGGTGCGCTGGACGGTGCGCGAGTCGGGCGGGGGCTCGGTCGACGGGTCGGGCAGGTACACCGCCCCTGGAGCGGCCGGGACCTTCCACGTCGTCGCCACCAGCGCCGCCGACCCCGCGCGGACGGCCGAGGCGACCGTGACGGTCACCCCGCCGATCTCGGTCAGTGTGACCCCGGCCACCGCGAGCACGCTGGTCGGCGGAACACTGAGCTTCGCCGCCACGGTGAGCGGCACCTCGTCCGGCGAGTCCACCGGGGTGACCTGGTCCGTCCAGGAGGGCGCCTCGGGTGGGAGCATCGACGGCTCGGGCCGCTACACCGCGCCCGGGATCGCCGGGACCTTCCACGTCGTCGCCAGGAGCATCGCCGACCCCTCCCGGGCCGGCAGCGCGACCGTCACCGTCAACGCGCCGGTGATCAACGTCTCGGTGTCCCCCGCCAGCACCTCGGTGCAGGCACGAGGAACGGTTTCTTTCACCGCCGCCGTCACCGGGACGGTCAGCGGCCAGTCCACCGCCGTCACCTGGTCCGTCCAGGAGGGCGCAGCGGGCGGGAACATCGACTCCAGCGGCCGCTACACGGCCCCCGCCAGCACCGGCA
>JBKPMY010000040.1:0-5151 GCA_046732375.1 Myxococcota bacterium | reverse complement strand
TGAAAAAGAACTTCGTCCTCGACACCAACGTCCTGCTGCACGATCCGCGGTCGCTGTTCAGCT
This sequence comes from Myxococcota bacterium, assembly GCA_046732375.1. Lineage (GTDB taxonomy): Bacteria > Myxococcota > Myxococcia > Myxococcales > Myxococcaceae > RPRB01. The sequence continues at coordinate 5,088 of JBKPMY010000040.1, read as the reverse complement.
TCGACGACAACAACGTCGTCATTCCCATCTACGTCATCGAGGAGGTCGACAAGTTCAAGCGCGACCAGAGCGAGCTGGGGCGCAACTCGCGCGTCGTGGCTCGCTACCTGGATGCGTTCCGCGCCGAGGGGTCGCTGGCCGAGGGGGTGCCGCTTCCCGGCGGCGGCCTGCTGAGCGTCATCTTCACCCACCGGACGATCCCCGCATCCCTGGGCGATCCGGCCCTGATGGACAACCGCATCCTCGCGGTCGCGCTCGACATCAAGGAGCGCGACCCCGGGATGCCGACGATGTTCATCACAAAGGACACGTCGCTCCGGATCCGCGCCGACGCCGTCGGCCTCGCCGCCCAGGACTACGACGCGCAGCGGGTGGAGATCTCGGAGCTCTACACCGGGCACACCGAGCTCTTCGTCTCCCGCGAGGCGGTGGACCAGGTGTACCGGCCGGGTGCCGAGGTGAGCGTCCCCGGAATGGAGGCGCTGGCCCCCAACGAGTTCGTGCTCCTCAAGGACGCCCAGAACCCGTCGCACACCGCGATGGCGCGGATGAGCCCGGCCAAGGGAAAGCTGGTTCCCCTGGTGCGTCCGGCGAAGGAAGGGGTGTGGGGAATCAGGGCCCGGAACATGGAGCAGAGCTACACCCTGGACCTGCTCCTCAACGACGAGATCAAGCTGGTCACCATCGTGGGCAAGGCCGGCACCGGGAAGACGCTGCTGGCCATCGCCTCGGGGCTGCACAAGACGACCGAGGAGGGTAACTACCAGAAGCTGCTTGTCAGCCGGCCGATCTTTCCGCTCGGTCGAGACATCGGGTACCTGCCGGGCGACGTGGAGCAGAAGCTCAATCCCTGGATGCAGCCCATCTTCGACAACGTGGAGTTCCTGATGAACCTCAGCCGCGCGGACAAGAAGGCCGGTCGCGGCTACCACGAGCTGCTGGACCTGGGGATCCTCGAGATCGAGCCGCTGACCTACATCCGCGGCCGGAGCATCCCCAATCAGTTCATCATCGTGGACGAGGCGCAGAACCTGACGCCCCACGAGGTGAAGACCATCATCACCCGGGTGGGCGACGGGACGAAGATCGTTCTCACCGGGGACCCGTTCCAGATCGACAACCCATACGTGGACGCGACGACCAACGGGCTGGTGCACGTGGTCAACCGCTTCAAGCAGGAGCGCATCGCGGGCCACATCACCATGACCAAGGGCGAGCGGAGCGTGCTCGCCGAGCTGGCGGCGAATCTCCTGTGAGCGGCGATCAGGGACAGGAACCGGGAGCGGAGCCGCAGGCGGAGGAGCGGAAGCCGCTCATCGAGTACCCCACCACCTACACCTTCAAGGTGATGGGGAAGCAGGAGCACGGGTTCCGCGAGTACGTGCGAGCACTCTTCCACCGCATCATGGGGCAGGAGATCTCGCCCGACTCCATGAGCGAGCAGCCTTCACGAGGGGAGAAGTACGTCTCGGTCTCCGTCACGGTGGTGCTGCTGAGCGAGGAGCAGCGCCGTCACGTCTACACCGAGCTGCACAAGGAGCGGCGCATCCTGTACTACCTCTGAACCACGGACCCGATGCGCGCCGGCAACCTCCCGACCGATGAGTTCCTGGGAAGCGACCCGCGGGCCCCGTTTTGCCGGGACTCGGTCGTGTCCCGGCTGATCCGCCGGCTCGAGCTGGCTCCGGGCTCGGAGGTGCTGGAGTGGGGAGTGGCGCGGGGCACGACCGCCGTCACGCTGGCGAAGATGGGAATGGCAGTGACCCTGGTCGAGCCCGATGAGGAGACGCTGGACCGGGTGCTCCAGACCATCCGGGTGGAGGTCAACGCGGTGAAGGCCGAGCGCCCCCCCAGCACGATGGCGGGCCGGTTCGCGCTCGTGCTGCTGCACGCGCGGGACGCGCTGGGGGAGGACCCCGCCCGGGCCGCCCGGGAGTTCCTGGCTCCGGAGGGACGGTTGGTGTTCGTCCGTCCGGTGAAGGTGCTCTCCCGGCCTCCGCCGGGGATGGTCGAGCAGTGGGAGCGGCACTGGGGGCATCCGCTCCGGACGCCGCAGGACCTCCTCGCCGCATTCCCCGCCGCCGGCTACGAGCCAGACTTCTCCGAGGCGCTCGGCATCGACGAGATGGACGCGCTCTATGCCGATGCGCCGGCGGAGCTCGCCGACGAGGCGGCGCTGTACCGGGCCGGGGCCGCGGCGATCAGCTTCGCGATGGCGGTGGGACGGCGCCGGGAGCCGGACGAGAAGCCGCGGCCGTCGCGCGATCGCGGGTGAGGGTCCTCCGAGCAGCGCCGCGAGCGAACGCACGCGCTGCCCTCGCAGCACGGCCCGCGAAGGCTGTGAAGTCCGCCGGCTGAGACCCAGAGCCCGTGCAGGTGGCCAGACAGGCGAGCGGGCCCTCTGAACATCAGCGCACTTGGATGACAGTCGTCTCCGGGTGTCTCATGCAAACCGCGAGGGAGGGGTTTGCATGGATGTCCGGGCTCCACGGGTGTGGGTGGTCGACGACGACCGTTCGGTCGCGGCAGCCGTGGCCAGGGTCCTGCGAACGGCGGCGGTGGAAGTCGAGGTGATGCACGCCCCGGTGCCGCTGCTGGAGCGGCTCGACCACGAGCAACCCGACTGCGTGCTCCTCGACCTCTGGCTCGGGACGACCAGCGCGCTGGACCTGCTCCCCGCCATCGACCGCCAGCCCACCTACGTCCCGGTGGTCTTCCTGAGCGCCCAGGCGGACGTGCCGACCTCCGTGCTCGCGATGAAGCACGGCGCGATCGACTTCCTGGTGAAGCCGGTGGACCCCGGGCCCCTGCTGGACGCTGTCATCCGAGCGGTGGCCCGCGGCCGGTGCTGGCGGGAGGCGGCGGCGAGCCGAACCGAGGCAACGGACCGGCTGGCCGCACTCACCCGCCGGGAGCTCGAGGTATTCGATCAGGTGGTGCTGGGAAAGCCCAACAAGCGGATCGCCGTCGAGCTCGGCACGAGCGAGAAGACGGTGAAGGTCCACCGCGGCCGGGTGATGCACAAGCTGGCCGCGAGATCCGTCGTGGACCTGGTCCGGCTGGCGGATCGGGCGCGCGGCGGCTGAGCCTGGTCGCTGGCGGGCGTACTGCGCGCTTCCGCCGGCGTCCCCCTGGTGCGGGGGCTGAGCCTGGTCGCTGGCGCGCGACTGCGCGCTTCCGCGGGCGTCCCCCTGTGCGGGGGGCTGAGCCTGGTCGCTGGCGCGCGACTGCGCGCTTCCGCGGGCGTCCCCCTGGTGCGGGGGGCTGAGCCTGGTCGCTGGCGCGCGACTGCGCGCTTCCGCGGGCGTCCCCCTGGTGCGGGGGGCTGAGCCTGGTCGCTGGCGCGCGACTGCGCGCTTCCGCAGGCGTCCCCCTGGTGCGGGGGGAGCTGAGCCCGCACCTGTTCAGGCGCAGGCCGGCTGCGACCAGTCGACCAGCTCGACGCGCTTGCTCGACATGCCGAACTCGACGGAGGTCCGCTCGCCCGCCGCGTCGCCACCGATCTGCAGCGGCATCGGGCGCGCCGCCTGGACGCTCACCGAGACCGCGTGGAAGTCGTGGATGGTCCGAGGGAACCACTCGCCCCGCCAGAGCGCGCGCAGGTTCGTCACCGCGGCCAGCGGATTCACCGTCCCCAATCGCAGATGGAGGTGGCCGGGCCGCCGTCCGGCGAAGGGGAACATCCGGAGCGCGTATCCGTAGAACGGGATGGTGCCCGCGGCGACCATCATCGCCGGGCCGCGATAGAGCAGGGCGCCGGGACCGAGCTCCTCGATGGTGCGACCGTTGGCGTCGAGCCGATAGGCGGGTACCTCCGCCGTGTTGCGAACCTCGACCTGCTCCGAGAGCCGGCGAAGCAGCGTCTTCGGGAGGGTGCGCAGCCCCACGGTGAGCGCGTAGCCGCGGGCACCGGTGAGCATCCAGTGCCCCCAGGTCCCCTGAACCTTCGACTTCAGGCCGAGGTAGTCGTTGAGGAGGCGGGCATCGATGCCCAGCCCCGCGAACTGCGCCCGCCTCCCCTCCACCTTCAGGAGCTCGAGCGGCCGGTATCCGGGAACGGCGCCCTCGCGCGCGCGCCGGACGTCGTCGACCACGCCGCCGTCCTCGACCGGACTGGCCTGGACCAGGGCCGCCAGCCCGTTGCCGGTGCCGAGCTTGAGCACGCCGAAGCGCGGAGCCGCAGCGTGGGTCCGCTCGGCCTGGGAGAGGATCTCGTCGGCGAACCCGATGAACGTGCCGTCCCCGCCCCCGCAGAAGACGGTGTCGTACCCGCGGGTGAGGATGGTCCGGGCGATGTCGCGGGCGTCCTTCGGGGAGCGCGACAGGTAGAGGTCTGCCCGCGGCACCACGTGCGAGAGCGCCCGCACCACCCGAGGGGTCACCTTCCGGGCGCGCGCGTTCAGCAGCACGGCCACGCGAGGCGGAGCCGGCTCGGCTGACTGCGGCTGGGCGAACATCGGGGCGGTCAGGGAGGTCGCTCCTCGGTGGCGCAGTGCGTTCAATTCCTCTGCCAGCTTGGCCATGGCTGGACAGATGTTGCGTCTCTGTAACGATTTCGCCAGTTTGCAGCCACTCGGCCGCCGCCTCGAGCGCCCGGTGCAAACCCGAGGTGTCAGGCAGGTGCGTTGGGTGGGTGGCACCCCAGGGTAGGCGACTGGGCGGGCCCAGGGGTGCCTGCCCTGTTCGACGCGTTTGACACACCTGCACTCCTGGTTAGCTTCGACCGCATCGGACCGGGGTGCGCCAGGCGCGGAAACCCCCGGATTTCAAAAGGTTTCAGGAGGCATTTCACGTGGCGAAGATCATCGGCATCGACCTGGGCACCACGAACAGCGTGGTGGCCATCATGGAGGGCAAGGAGCCCAAGATCATCACCAACGAGGAGGGCGGCCGCCTGACCCCGTCGGTGGTGGCATTCGACGAGAAGGGGGAGGTCCTGGTCGGACAGATCGCCCGCCGGCAGGCCATCACCAACCCCGAGAACACGGTCTTCTCCGCCAAGCGGCTCATCGGCCGCAAGTTCGAGGACCCGGCCACGCAGGACGAGGTGAAGCGGGTCCCGTACAAGGTGGTCAAGTCGGCCAACGC
>JBKPMY010000039.1:0-6174 GCA_046732375.1 Myxococcota bacterium | reverse complement strand
GTCCAGCAGGAAGGCGAGGTAGCTGTCACAGGTCCCCTTCTGGGCCTGCGTCGTCACGCACTGGAGCAGCACCTCGCGGTTGGGCGGGAGGTCCTGCCGGGCGAAGGCGAGGAGCTGGTCACGATCCTTGCCCTCCAGCTGCTCGTACCCGTTGGGACGCACCAGCCTGATCCCCGAATCGGCCGGTGGCGGGCGCTTGGCGATCAGCTGGCTGAAGTGATTGCTCTTCTCGTCCACCATCCGGAACTCGAGCTGGGCGGTGGTACCGATGAGCTCCTTGGCCTGCTCCGGATCCTGCCGGCCGGGAAGCGAGATCTGGATCGAGTCCGTGCCCATCTTCCGCACGTCGACCTCGGCCACGCCCCACTTGTCGATCCGGCGGCGGATCACGAGCATCGCCTGGTCCACCGCGTCCTCGCGGAACCGGGCGACCTGGGTGTCCTTCAGCTGGAAGGTGACCGAGTCCTGGGCGCGGCCCACGCGGGTGAAGTCGTCGAAGCCCTTCAGCTCCTTCTCGATCTTGTCCAGGGCGGCCGCATCAGGCGCCTTGAGGGTCAGCTCGAGCTTCTCGGGATTGGTGGTGTAGGTGACTCCCTCGATCTTCTGATCCTTGAGGAAGTTCAGGATCTGGATGCCGCGGCGCTCGACGCGCTTCTGCAGCGCGGTCTGGGTGTCCACCCGCATCACCATGTGGATGCCGCCCTGCAGATCCAGACCGAGGTTGAGGCGGTGATTCGCACTCGGTGCCCATCGAGGGAGCCGGGCCTGGAGGGCCTTCTCGTCGTTCCGCTGCGACTTGGGCAGGACGAAGAACGAGTAGTAGGTGGGGATGAGGTACCAGATGGAGCCGAGGGTGACGGCGAGGATGATGAGCCAGCGACCCCAGTTGCTGCGGCCCATCACTTCGACTCCTTCTCCGCCTTGGCCTCGTCCGACTTCGGCGTTTCTGCGGGATCCCTGAGGATGGTCTGTACCCCGGTCTTCAACACCCGGATCTTCACGTTGTTCGCGACCTCGATCTGAACCTCCTTGTCGGCGACCAGGAAGATGCGGCCGATGATCCCGCCCTGGATCACGACCAGGTCGCCCTTCTTGAGGTTGGCGAGGAGGGCCCGGTGCTCCTTCAGCTGCTTCTGCTGGGGCCGGATCATGAGGAAGTACATGATCGCGAACATCCCGGCGATGAAGATGAAGAGCGACGAGGGGCTTCCGCCGCCCGTCTGGGCCAGCAGGACTTGATGGGTGAGCACGGGGGTGAACTCCGTCAGGACCTCTCGAAAGAGTGGAATCGTGAGAGGGCGCGCATCCTTAGCAAGAGGGCGCACCGGTCGACAAGGTGCGTCGCTCCCCGCCTGAGCGAGCGGGCACAGGATCAGAACCGGATCAGAACTGCGCCTCTGAACGGACGTTCAACACCGGGCAGCCCTGCGGGATTCCTCGGAGCGCACGCTCCCGCGCCGCCCTTCCGGCTCCGCCGCATCCGCCGCCGCGCGTGCGATGGATCAGCCGGACGCGCTCGCCCGCATGCCTGGAGGCGAGCGAGACGGGCCCGTGACCCGCGTCGGGGTGCCGCCTCCGCCCTGGACGTCGCGCCCGGAGGGGTTGCTCCCCCGCGTCCACGCAGGGCCGACCTCAGGCGCCGGGCACGCGGCCGGATTCCCGCTGCCGCACGTCCTCGGCGAACGCCGCGTACCGGTCTTCCTCGATGGCGGCGCGCGCGCCGCGCATGAGGTCCAGATAGTGGTGGAGGTTGTGCAGCGTCGCGAGCCGGAGCGCGAGCAGCTCGTCCGCGGCGAAGAGGTGGCGGAGGTAGGCCCGGGAGTGGGTCCGGCAGGTGTAGCAGCTGCAGTCCGGATCGGGCGTTCGCTCGTCTCGGGCGTGGGTGGCGTTCCGGAGGTTCAGTCTCCCCTGGTGGGTGAAGAGCAGCCCGTTGCGCGCGCACCGGGTGGGGAGGACGCAGTCGAACATGTCCACCCCCGCCCCGACCGCGGTGACGAGGTCCACGGGCGTGCCCACCCCCATGAGATACCGGGGCCGGTCGGCCGGCAGGAGCGGCGCGACCTCCGCCACCGAGGCGTGCATCTCCTCGGGGCGCTCGCCCACCGAGTACCCCCCCAGTGCGTAGCCGGGCAGCTCCACCGCGCAGACTTCCTCCACGTGCCGGCGCCGGAGCTCGAGGTCCAGCCCGCCCTGGACGATGCCGAAGAGCGCGCTGCTCCGGCGCGTCCACGCCGCCGCGCAGCGGTGCAGCCAGCGCGTGGTGCGGGCGAGGCTCTCCTCCATGTACCGGCGGTCCGAGCGTGACGGCGCGCACTCGTCGAAGGCCATGATGATGTCCGCGCCGAGCACCTCCTGGATCTGGATCGAGCGCTCGGGGGTGAGCATCCACCGGCTTCCGTCGAGGTGTGACTGGAAGCTCGCGCCCTCCTCGGTGATCTTCCGGTTCTGGGCCAGGCTGTAGACCTGGAAGCCGCCGGAGTCGGTGAGCAGCGTCCGCTCCCAGGCCATGAACCGGTGCAGGCCGCCCAGGGCACCGACGAGCTCCTCTCCCGGCCGGAGCATCAGGTGGTAGGTGTTCCCGAGGAGGATCTCCGCGCCGAGCGTGTGGAGGTCGTCCTGCCCCACCGCCTTCACAGTGGCCTGGGTGCCGACGGGCATGAACACCGGAGTCTCCACCGTCCCGTGGGGCGTGTGCAGGCGCCCGCGGCGCGCACGGGTACCGGCGTCGACGTGAAGTCGCTCGAAGCGAAGGCTCACCCGGCGGCTCCGGTGGCGATGAACATCGCGTCCCCGTAGCTGAAGAAGCGGTACCGCTCGACCACGGCGGCCCGGTAGGCGGCGAGCACGCGCTCGCGACCGGCAAAGGCGGCGACCAGCATCAGCAGCGTGGAGCGCGGGAGGTGGAAGTTGGTGAGCAACGCGTCCACCGCCTGGAAGTCATACGGCGGCCGGATGTACAGCCGGGACGATCCGGCTCCGGGCCGCACCTGGCCATCGTGGGTCGCACTCTCCAGGCTGCGCACCACCGTCGTGCCCACGGCGATGGTGCGGCGACCCTCGGACCGGGCCCGGTTGACCGCAGCCGCGGTCTCGTCCGGCACGTGGTACCGCTCGGAGTGCATCCGGTGCGTGGACTCGTCCTCGCCGCGGACGGGGAGGAACGTTCCCGGACCGACGTCGAGGGTGACGAAGCGGCGCTCCACGCCCCGTGCCTCCAGCTCGGCGAACGTCCTGGAAGTGAGGTGCAGGCCTGCAGTTGGCGCGGCGACCGAGCCGTCGGCCCGCGCGTACACCGTCTGGTAGCGGATCCGGTCCTCTGGCGTCGGTTCGCGATCGACGTAGGGCGGGAGCGGCACCCGGCCGGTGCGCTCGAGGAGCGCGCCCACGGAGACCGGAGACTCGAAGCACACCCGGAGCTCCCCCTCGCCCAGCGCCTCCAGGACCGTGGCCTGGCCTCCGTCGAGCTCGACCACCGTCCCCGGTCGGAGACCCTTGCTGGCCTGGCCCAGGCAGATCCAGCGAAGCGCCTCGGCCGAGCCCGACAGGGCCGCTGACGCGTCCACGTCGGCATCCGGGCGAACCAGGAGCAGCTCCACCCTGCCCCCGCTCCCCTGCTTCCGTCCGAGGAGCCTGGCGGGGACGACCCGCGTGTCGTTGAGCACCACCACGTCCCCGGACCGGAGCAGCCCGGGCCAGTCGACGAACCGGCGGTGGGCGAAGACGCCCGTGGCGCGGTCGAGCACCAGCAGCCGCGAGGCATCGCGCTCGGCGAGCGGAGCCTGCGCGATGAGCGCATCGGGCAGGTCGAAGTCGTAGTCGGCGAGAGGCAACGAGTTTCGACTTCTGTGGCAAGGCCCTGCATGGGGTCAAGGGCCGTGGGCCCACGAGCCGACCTTCCGCGGATTCTCCGTTGACGTCGCACGGGTCGCCCGCATCTCCTCGCCGGCTCCGTGCGCTCCATCCTGCCCGTTCTCCTGCTTGCCCTGTGCCTCGCCTGCACGCATCGCCCGACTCCTCCCCCTGTCTCCACCCCCACGGGTCCCGGGTCCCCCGAGGCCAGCGCCCGGGTGCGTTCGCTTGCCGAGGAGCACTTCGAGGGAATGCTTCGCCTGGACCCGCTGCTGGCCACGATGGTCGGTGATGCGCGGTACGACGACCGTCTCCCGGACGACCTCACCGATGCCGGGCGGGAGCAGAAGCGCCAGCTCGCGCTGCGGACCCGCGCGGGGCTGGAGGCCATTCCTCGCACGGAGCTCCGGGGCGAGGACGTGCTGACCTGGGCGGTGCTGGACGACCTGACGCGCACCACTCTGGAGGAGCTGCCGCTCGACGATCACCTGATGCCGCTCGAGCAGATGAACTCGCTGCCGGTGCAGTTCCCGGTGCTCGGCTCCGGCAGGGGGCAGCACCCCTTCCGGAGCGTCGCCGACTACGAGCACTTCCTCTCGCGGGTCCGGGCCTTTCCGGCCTGGGTGGACGTCGCCACCGCCCGGACGCGCGAGGGGATCACGCAGGGCATCACCCGCCCACGCCCGGTGGTGGCCCGGCTGCTGCCCCAGCTCGAGGCCCAGGTGGTGTCCCGTCCCGAGGACAGCACCTTCTGGGGCCCGGTCACCCGGATGCCGGAATCGCTCTCCGCTGCCGACCGGCAGCGCCTGACCGCCGCCTACCGCGAGGCGATCACAGGCACGCTGGTGCCGACCTACCGCAAGCTCGCCGACTTCGTCCGAGGCACCGCGCTCCCCTCGGCGCGAACCACCACGGCGATCGAGGCGCTGCCGGATGGACCGGCCCGCTACGCGTTCATGGTCCGGAAGCAGACCACCACCCGGCTCGAGCCCCATGCCATTCACCAGCTCGGACTGGATGAGGTGGAGCGCATCCGCGGTGACATCGAGGCCTTGCGGCTCTCCGAGCGGTTCGACGGCACGACGTCGCAGTTTCTCGAGTCGATCGCCGCCGATCCCACCGGCGCGGTGAAGAATGAGCAGGAGCTGGTGGACGGCTACGTGGCGATCAAGGCGCGCGTCCTCCCGCACCTTCCCGAGCTCTTCGGGCGAATGCCCGCCGCGGACTTCGAGATCCGTCCGGTGGAGAAGTTCCGGGAGAAGGCCGCGGCGAGCCAGTACGTCCCGGCCACGCCAGACGGGTCGCGGCCGGGCGTCTTCTACGCGAACGCGGGCGCGCTGGGGGTTCGACCGGTGCGTCCCTCCGAGTCGCTCTTCCTCCACGAGGCACTGCCTGGGCACCACTTCCAGGTGGCTCTGGCGAGCGAGAACCAGGCGCTGCCACGCGTCCGGCGCTTCGCGCTCTACAACGCCTACGTCGAGGGCTGGGCGCTTTACGCCGAGCGGCTCGGGCCACAGCTCGGGCTCTACCAGGGCGTGCGCCAGCGGGTGGGTCGGCTCCGGAGCGAGCTGTTCCGGGCGGTGCGGCTGGTGGTGGACACGGGCCTCCACCACGAGGGCTGGTCACGGGACCGGGCGCTCACCTACGCCAGGACCACGATGGGAAGGAACGATGCCGGGATCGAGCAGGAGATCGATCGGTACATCGCCGACCCCGGCCAGGCGCTCGGATACAAGGTGGGGGAGATCTCCATCCGCCGGGTCCGGGAGGACGCCGAGCACCGGCTCGGGTCCGCGTTCGACCTCCGCGCCTTCCACGACGCGGTGCTCGAATCCGGCCCGCTGCCGCTCGACGTGCTCGAGGAGAAGATGCGCTCCTGGACGCCGCCGCGAGCTGCTCAGTAGAGCGTCTGGAGCTCGGTCCCCGGGTAGAAGTGCGCAAGGATGGCCCGGTAGTCCTGGCCCCCGTCGGCCATCTCCTTGGCTCCCCACTGGGACAGGCCCGCGCCGTGTCCGAGCCCGCGCCCGGTGAGGCGGGCACCCCCGCCCGGCGTCGGCGAGACGTCGAAGGCGAGCGAGCGCACCCGGTCGTAGCCGAGCCGCTGGCGGAACTCGACCCCGCTCAGGCTCCGTCCCCCGAGCTCGAGCCGGCGCACGCGTCCGGTCCCGGTCCGGCCGGCGACCCGCAGCTCGCCGCGGCCGCCGCCGAAGGCTCGCTCGAGCGCGCCGGCATCGAGGTCTGCCTTCCAGCGGGTGGAGGCCCCGGGCCGGCACTCGCAGGTGACGCTCTGGAGGTACGGGAGGTCGCGGCCGAGCGCGTCCAGCC
>JBKPMY010000038.1:0-22401 GCA_046732375.1 Myxococcota bacterium | reverse complement strand
GCGCTGGCCTGTCTGGGGCTCTATCTCCTCGCGCGCCGGTTCGTCGGACCGTTCACCTCGGCGTGGGTGGCGATCGCATTCCTCGCCGTGTCCGCATTCGGCCACCGGATTCCGGTCGCCATCTTCAACTGGGTCGCTCCGTACAACTTCTCCGCCACGTACGGGATGACCCTTGCGATCTGGAGCGTGCTCCTGCTGCTCCACCACACACGTTCGGGCAAGCCCGCCACCCTCGCCGCCTCGGCGGTGCTAGCCGGGCTGGTCGCCCTGACCAAGATGGAGCCCACGTTCACGGTGGTCGTCGCGCACGGCGCGTTCCTGGTCACGGTCCTCCCCCGGCCCTCGCTCAGCCGGGTGCTCGCCTGGACCTGTGGGATCGCCGTGGCGGCCGCGGGGTACCTCGTCGCCGCGCGCCTGTCGGACGGATATGTCTGGCGCTCGCTGGTCGAGCTCTTCAACGGCGGGTCCCAGTACTACATCACCTGGTCGATGGGGCTGCGCGAGGTCGGCTTCTCCGTGGCGAACCTCGGTGCCTCGCTCCTCTGCTGGGCAGTGGTCCTCCCCGTGACACGCTGGCTGGCGCAGGAGCACTCCGGTCCGCGCGACCGGCGTCTCGTGGCCCTCGCCTGGATCGCGCTCTTCGTGGTGCCCGCCTTCATCGTCAGGGAGAAGGTCTTCCGGGCGGCGCCCTTCCTGCTCGCGGCCGGGGTCGTCTGGATCGTCCTCACCCGGAAGCGCGAGGGGGAGGCCGCGCTCGACGGACGCTGGCGCGAGCACCTGGTGGTGTGGGTCTTCGCGCTCGCAGCGCTCCCGCGGATCTTTCTCAAATCCGGCGTGGACCACTACGGCTTCTACCTGATCCCGCCCACCCTGGCCTGCGTGGCGATCGGCATGGTTCGCTACCTCGGGACCGGAAGCGGGCCCGCCCGTTCGCCCCGGATCCTCGCCATCGCCGCCTCCACGGTGCTCGCCGGCGTGGCGTTCGATGGATTCCTCGTCGCCGGGAAGAAGTTCACCAGCCCGATGAGCGAGGTGAGGACCGCGCGCGTGTGGCGCCTGGTGGATCCCACGTGGCCGGAGTCGACCCTCATCCCCTACCTGAGCAGCCTCCCTCCGGGCACGGTCGGAGTGGCGGTCCCCGACGGATCGGGGATGATCTTCGCCTCCGGGCTCACGCCCCCGGACGACGGGATGCTCGCTTACATCCCGATGCACCTCCACGGGGTCGAGCGGGCCGTCCTGAAAGCCTGGGAGCGGAAGCCGCCTCAGGTCATCATCTACTGGGGAGCCGATCAGAGCTTCGTCTTCGGTTATTCGGGGTTCGGACAGGACTACGGGCTCGAGCTGTGGCGGTGGATCTCCGAGCGTTACGAGGTCGCGAAGGAGTTCCCCGGCCCGACGCTCGTGCTCGTCCCCCGCAACCGGAGCTGACGCTCAGCGTACCTTTCCACCGAGCCACAGGACACGGGCCACCAGGGGATGGGTGTCGATGCTCCAGGGCCGCGGATGTTCCTCGCTGCCCAGCCTCATCACCTGCACGTAGTAGGGCGTGTCGACGAAGAAGGCGAGCGAGGCCTGGGTCGCCATCGAGAGCACTGCGGCCGCCACGACGGGAGCGCGAAGGGACTTCCTTCCCCAGGCCTCCCGGAGGCCGCAGGCCAAGGCAAGGCCGAGAATCGGCAGCGCGTCGGAGAGCATCCGGTTCCCGGGCGAGGCGCCTCCCCACCACATGTACCAGTGCCCCATCACGCAGACGAAGAGCGCGACCGACAGCCCGAGGGGAAGGAACCACCGTGGCGAGCAGCCGCGGCCCGCCCGGAACAGCGCAACGACGGAGAGAATGAGAATCGGCGCGTGCACGAAGAACCCGCGTCCAGGGCTGAAGAGCAGCCCGGGAATTCCCTGGGCAAGCGGAGCCCTCCAGCCGTCCGCCGCCTCCGCGCCATACCCCGTGGAGAGAGGGGAGCCGAAGACCCGCCACTGGTAGACGGCGACAAGGAGGAGCGGAAGGGCCGCGCTGGCCGCCATCCAGCCCAGTGCCCGCCGCCGGACCTGCCACAGGGCGACGACGAAGCCGGCGGCAAGCACGACGTCCACCGGCCGGCAGGCAACTGCCAGCCCCACGCCGAGTCCGACCAGCAGTCCCATCCTCCGCGACGAGTCCTCGCCACGGGTCAGGGCGAGGAGCGCGAGCGACAAGCCCAGCGCCACGCCGGTGTGGAGCCAGAGCGCCTGCCCCAGGACCGGCAGCACCGGAGTCCCGAGCACGTAGAGGGCGGTCGCCGGCCCAGCGAACGCCGGCCCCACCAGCCGTGCCGCGGCGGCGTAGAGGCAGCTCACGCCCAGCGCGGTCAGCACCGCGGCGGCGAGCTTTCCGAAATGCTCGACGGTCGGGGAGCGCGCATCGAACCGTCCGAGAGCGGCCGGCAGGTACACCGGGGTCGCGAGCACCCCCATCGCCGGGGAGTACTTGGAGGCAATCCGCTCGCCGCTCCTGACGAGGTAGTAGGGCAGCGGATCGGCCGAGAGCGGGAAGAGGGGCTGATCGAGGCCGGTGCCCTCGAAGGTGAGCTTCCCGTCCCGGACGAGGGCAAAGGGCAGCATGGATGCCGGCCTGACGTCACCGGTCGTGAAGGGGCCGAGATTGGCGAGGAGCGCCGCGAGGGTGAGGCCGGCAACGGCCGCCGGAGGCCCCAGCCGATGGCGGAGCCCGCCCGCGGCGACGAGAGCCACCGCGCCGAGGAGCGCTGCGAGCCCCGCCTCCGCGTCCATGTCCGCGCGCTCGGGAACAAGCCTCCCGAGGAGGAGCGGCAACGGCCCGACGAGCATCCAACGGAGCACGTCGGCGGCGAACAGCAGCGCAGCCGCTCCCGCGACGAACGCCAGGGGGCGCCGAAAGGGCCGCGTGCCTACCACCACGGGTTCGGGCATCGGGGCGCCCTCTTAGCGGGGAAGGACCGGAAGGGCGAGCGTTGAACACTGTCTGCCCGGACTGCGTGGTGCGCGATCGGCGCTCGTCGGATGGGGTGAGGGATGGCACGATGAGGGTCGATGCACCGGTTGCACGAGGCGGTCCTCAGTCCTCGCGACCTCCCGCTCGTCGCTCCTGGTCAGAGCCTCGAGAAGGCGACGGGTCCGGAAGACGCACTGGCACCGGGACTGCTGGTCGTGGCGGCCTTCATCGGAGGCGCCTGGCTCTCCTGGCGGCGCCTGGGCAGCCTGATCGTCGACGGAGGCCACGAGCTCGACGTTCCTCGCCGGCTGCTCGGAGGTGCTTCGCTCTACCGCGACGTCTCCTGGAACTGGGGGCCGCTCGCTCCGTATCTGAACGCCTCGCTCTACCGGCTCTTCGGCGTCCACGCCGACACCTTGATGTGGGCCGGGGTCCTCACCGCCGCAGTTGCCGCGCTCGGCCTCTACCTCCTCGCGCGGCGCTTCGTCGGCCCCTCCCTCTCGGCCTGGGTGGCGATCGCGTTCATCGCCGTGGCCGCGTTCTCACGCCGGGGGGACATCGCGATCTTCAACTTCGTCGCTCCGTTCAACTTCTCCGCCACCTACGGCATCACACTCGCGATCTGGAGCGTGCTGCTCCTGCTCCATCACGCCCGGACGGGGGAGCCGGCGACCCTCGCCGCGTCCGCGGTGCTCGCCGGGCTCGCCGCCCTGACCAAGGTCGAGGCCGCGCTGGCCGTGGCGGTCGCGCACGGCGCGTTCTTGTGCACGGTGCTCCCGCGGCCGTTGTGGACGCGCCTCATCGCCTGGGGGTGCGGTGGCGCAGTGGCCGCTGCCGGATACGCGCTCGCCGCGTGGGATTCGGAAGGCGAGATCTGGCGATCCCTGGTGGAGCTGCTCAATGGCGGCGCGCGGTTCTACATCACCGACTCGATGGGAATCCGGAGTCCCGGCCGCTTCCTGTTCGACGTTCCCATCTCCTTGCTGGCCTGGGTCTTCTTGCTCGCCGCAGCGCGCTGGGTCGCAAGGAACGACGCCGCACCGCGCGACCGGCCGCTCCTGGCGTTCTTCTGGGCCGTGCTCCTCGTCCTGCCTGCCTTCGTGCTCGAGCGGACGTTCTTCAGGGCCGCGCCGCTCCTGCTCGCGGCTGGTCTGGTGTGGATCGTCTACGCCCGTCGACGCGGGGGCGAAGCGGCGCTCGACGGACGATGGCGGGAGTACCTCGTGGTGTGGGCCTTCGCGCTCGGAGCGCTCCCCCGGATCCTGCTCCGGACCGGAGTTGACCACTACGGGTTCTTTCTCCTGCCGCCCACGCTGGTGTGTGTGGCCATCGGCATGACCCGCTTCCTGGCGACACGGGGCGGGCACGAACTGTCGACCCGGATCCTGGGCGGCGCCACAGCCACCGTGCTCGCCGCTGTGACGGTGGGAGGACTCCTCGTCTCCCACGGCTACCTGACGAAGCCGGTGACCGAGGTGCGCACGGCCCGGGTGCACCAGCTGGTGAACGTCGGCAGTCCCGAGGCGACCTTTATCCCCTACCTGAGCGGGCTTGCCCCGAGCACCGTCGGCGCCGCCGTGCCCGAAGGAGCGGGGATCATCTTCGCCTCCGGGCTCACGCCCCCGAGCGACGGGATGACAGCCTACATCCCACCATCTCTCCAAGCCCCCGGCGCCGAGCGGAGAACCCTGCAGGCCTGGAAGCGGAGTCCGCCCCAGGTCATCGTCTACTGGAGCGAGGACCAGAGTGCCGTGTTCGGGTACGCCGGCTTCGGGCAGGACTACGGGCTGGAGCTGGCGGCCTGGATCTTCGAGCGGTACGAGGTCGCCAGAACGTCGCCCGACGGCCGGGCGACCCTCCTGGTTCCGCGATCGGGTGGCTGAGCACGCGCGTTCTCAGTCGTCATCCCCGTCATGGTGGTGGTCATCTTGCCCATCGAGGCGGATCTTCGAGACGGTGTAGCGCGACACCTGCGCCGTCCAGGCCGAGTCGGGCGTCGTGAAGTCGGGGCTGAAGATCCGGAGGTCCAGGGCGAGGTTGGTCACCAGGAGATGGCGGCCGGCGAAGCGGATGCTCGCCGGAAAGAGCAGGCCCACCGGAGAGCCATGACGGATGGCCCCCCCGAAGTCGCCCAGCTTGGCGATGGCCTTGCCGCCGGGGTCGAGGACGACCACGTCGTCCGACTGATTCCCGACCACCCAGACGTTGTCGTCCTCGTCCACCAGCAGACCGTCGGCACCGTTGATCGCCTGGGCGAAGATCTTCGCCGGTCCGCCCGGGTCATGCCCCACCACCGGAATCTTGACCACCGTGTCGCTCCCGGTGTTGGTGACGAAGAGCGCCGTCTCCTCCCGGTTGAAGCGGAGGCCGTTGGCCCCGAAGGGAGGCACGCCGGTGGTGCGCAGCAGCGGGTCGTCGATCCAGATGGTGGCGACCCCGCCGTTCGGCGGCGCCTTCCAGACGATGCCCTGAGCACTGTCGGAGACGTAGATGTTGCCCGCGTGATCGAAGGTGAGGTCGTTCAGACCTGCGCCGCCCGGGTGCGGCAGAACGGCCGGCAGGGTGATGAAGGGCTGCGCCTCTCCGGTTCGGGGATTCACCGCGAGCACCTGGCCGGCGCCGAAGTCGTTCACCAGGAGCACGCCGCTGTGGGGGTGGAACGCGAGCCCGAGCAGATGCGCGCTCGAAGGATGCACCGTGACCTGTCGCAGGAGCCTACCCTTCTCGTCGAAGACCGTGAGCTGGCCCTCGCCGGTCGCGGGACCGGCGGCAGTGAAGCCGAACCCGGTCACGTAGACGTGGCCCCGGGGACCGACCTCGATCCCTTCCGGCCCCGTGGAGCCAGGCGGCAGTACGGCGAAGGTGCGGACGCGTCCTCGGTCCCAGGCGTGCGCCGGGGCTGCGAGCAGGAAGACAGCAATGGAGAGCAGCAACGAAGCTCGACGCGTTCCGTGCATGACGACCTCCCGTGGGATCCCGGAGCCTGCCGGGCACGGTGGCGCCCGGGCCGAGGCGAGAGGAGAGCGCTGGCCGCGCTGCGGAGACAACCGTCCCGAGGGGGAAGAGGCGAGGAGGCGCCCCTTCCGTCCTGCGCTGGACGTCCCGAACGTGCCGCACCGTGCAACTCAGCCGGCGCCGGGGCTCTGGTCCGTCTCCGCGCCGCGGGAGCGAGTCACCTCCAGCACCAGGGCGCGGAAAAAGCTCATCGCCTCGTCGTGGTGAGTTCGCGCGTGCCAGTAGAGGACGACGGGCCGCGGTCGAGCGCCCACGTCCAGGATGCGGAGCCCGAGCACCGGAGCGAGCGCCCGGGCGAGCCGGACCGGGAGGGTGGCGACCAGGTCGGTCTCGCTCGCGGCCAGCGCAGCAGCGAGGAAGGTGGGCACGCGGATCGCCACGCGGCCCCCGGCCGGGGGCATCCTGGCGCGGGTGATGTCGGTGACCTCCACCGCGATCTGCGGGAGGTCCGGGTTTCGTTTCGCGGTGCGCCTCGGGGCCGGATGGCCCCGGCGGACGACCCGCGCCGCCCGCTCCTGGTAGAGCACGCGGCGGTAGAGGCCCGGACCGCGGATCCCCTGCGGACCGAGCACGACGTCCGCCCGACCGGCGCCCAGGGCCGCCAGCGGGTCCTCGGAGGCGACCAGATCCAGCGTCGCCCGTGGAAGCCGCTCCTCGAAGACTCGCGCCAGCTGCGGCAGCTGCGAGAACTCTTCGCTGTCGGCGAAGGTGAAGGTGCGGGTACAGGTCGCGGGATCGAAGCTCTCCCGGCCGAGGGCTCGGTCCAGGTCGGCGAAGGCGGCCGAGAGCAGCGGCGCCATCCGCTCGGCGCGCGGGGTCGGGGCCAGGCCGCGCCCGGTCCGGACCATCAGCGGATCGTCCAGCTGGGTCCGGAGCCGCGCGAGCGCGTTGCTCACCGCCGACTGGCTCAGGTGCAACCGCCGCGCGGCCCGGGTTGCGCTCCCTTCCTGGAGCACGAGGTGAAGGACGAGGAGGAGGTTGGCGTCGACGCTGGCGATGTTCATGGCGGTGATGATCATTATCACCAGACATCACTGGCGGTGGACTCTCCCTGGTGTCAGCTTGCCGGTGCGATGCGCTCCATCTCTCCGGTCCTCGTCCTCCTGCTCGCGGCCTGCGCCCACGCACCTTCCTCGCCCTCCCTTGCCGGCGAGGTGCTGGCCACGCCGGCCGCGACGACCGAGGCACGTCGCTCCTGGGTCGCCGCAACCGTGCGCCTCGCCCGGACCGAGGTGATGCGCGGCAACTTCGAGCGGGGGCGGACGCTTCTCGGGTCGGCCCTGGAACACCCGGAGCTGGACCAGGCGGGGAAGGCCCGGTTGCAGGCCGAGCTCGTGGTGGTGCTGGCCGAGGAGTACTTCTACACGCGGCAGGGCATGGAGCGGGGCCTGCAGCTGGCGTCCGAGGCGCAGGGGGCGGCACGGAGTCTGGGCGACCGCGATCTCGAGGCGCGAGCGCTCCACGCCGAGGGCTTCCTCCGCTACGGAGGGCTGCTCTGGGAGGAGTCGAAGGACTTTCACGTTCCCAGGGAGCTCTTCACTCGTTCACGCGATCTGTTCCGGGAGCTCGGGGACCGTTCCGGGGTGGCGCAGGAGACCTTCTTCCTCGGACTGACCTGGGAGCAGGAGGAGAAGCCGGACCGGGCGGGGCCGCTCTACGAGGAGGCGCGGACGATCGCCGAGGAGATCGGAGATCGCTCCACCCTGGCCTATGCCCTTCGTCACCTGGGCGGTCTCGCGGAGTCCCGCGGCGACCTCGACCAGGCGCTGGCCCTGCAGCGCCGGTGCCTCGCGCTCCGGGAGGAGATCGGCTTCCTCCGCCTGGTTCCCTTCGCGCTGATCGCCGTCGGGGACCTCGAGCGGAAGAAGGGGGCGCTGGCCGATGCGCGGGCGAGCTACTCCCGGGCGCTCGGGCTCGCCGAGGAGCTGAACAGCGCCCCGGCCCGCGTCTGGTCCCGGGTCGGCCTCGGCGCGGTGGAGGAGGCCGAGGGACGACTGGCGCCGGCGCTGGAGCATTACGACGTCGCGCGACGGACGGCCGAACAGCTCGGGAGCAAGAGCTGGGTCGAGGAGATCGCGGCAGCCGCGAAGAAGGTCCGTGCCCGGCTCGACGCCGGTGCCCCTGCCGCGCCCGGTGGGCCAGCTCCAGCCGCGAGCGGCAGCTGACCGCCACGGGTCCCCCCGAGCGCCACGTCAGGCGAGCGGACTCACCCGGCCGAGCCGGAGCGAGAGGGGCCAGCGCACCACCCGCTCCCGAGAAGGATCTCCCCACGCGGCCCGGAGCTGCTCGTCGAACCGCTCCACCTCCTCGCCACGACCGGCCTTCCTGAGCGACTGCACGGCCGACCACGTGCCGATGTAGCCGAGCACCTGCGCCGCGTTCCAGCGGTGCTCCAGCGCGAGTGGCGGTGCCTCGACCGCCTCGAAGGGGAACGGCAGCGACCGGTATCCCTCCTCGACCAGCTTGCGCTCCGGGGGCCAGTGCCCCTCGAGCGTCTGCCAGTAGAACCGCGCCACGAGGCGGGCGATCTCCGGGTCAACCTCCATCACCGCGTAAGTGACCAGCGCCACGAGCCCGCCCGGGCGCGCCACTCGCCGGACCTCGCGGTAGTAGGCGTCGAGGTCGAACCAGTGCGCGGCCTGTGCAGCGACCGCGCAATCGACGCTCCCATCGGGAAGCCCGCTGGCCTCGGCCGGGGCGACGGCGTACCGGACGCGCGGGTGTGGAGTGGCTGCGGCGACCTGCGCGGCGCTGGCATCGGTGGCCACGACCTGGTCGAACAGCTCCCCCAGCACCAGCGAGAGCTGCCCGGACCCACAGCCCGCGTCCCACGCCAGCGCACGCCCCGGTGACCGGGCGGCGAGCGCCTCCGCGACGGACAGCGGGTACACGGGACGGTGTGTGGCATATCCGCTCGCCGCGCCCGAGAAGTGATCCTTGAAGGTCACAGGCTCAGCTCCCACGTCTCCGCGGTCAGCCCTTTCCCGAAGGCGGTGTTGGGCGCCTCGGAGACCTTCACGTACCCCGCCCGCGCATAGATCGCACGTGCGGCGTCGAGCACCGACTGGGTCCAGAGCGTGACCTGCCGGTAACCCGCGGTGCGCGCGAATTCCGTGCACACGTCGACCAGGGCCCGGCCGACGCCCAGACCGCGTGCCTCCGGCTCGACCAGGAGCAGCCGCAGCCGTGCCACGGCCTCGCGCTCCGGGTGCTGGACCAGCATCACCGAGCCCACCCGCCGTCCCCCCAGCTCGGCCACCCAGCACGCCTCCCGCGCCGGGTCGTGCGCCTCGGCGAACTCGGCGATGACCCGGGCGACCACGGCCTCGAACGGCGCACCCCAGCCGTACTCGTCGGAATAGACCACCCCGTGACGTTCCAGGACCCAGCCCAGGTCTCCGGGCCGATGGTTGCGGATGAGCACCGCCGGCGCGGCGCCGTCCCGGGGTTCGAGGAGGCGCCGGAGCCCGGCGAGCCCCCGGACCAGCTCGCCACGCTGGCCCTCGGGAAACGCACGCAGCAGACCCGAGACCTGGACGGTCGCCTTCCGGTCCAGGCGATCGAATGCGCGGCGACCTGCAGGCGTGAGGGACAGGACGGAGGCGCGTCCGTCGTGCGAGGACTGCTCCCGCCGGACGAGGCCGCTCCGCCGCAGGCCGGCGAGCATCCGGCTCAGGTGCCCGGGGTCGAGTTCCAGCGATCGGGCGAGTGCCGCCGCGGAGAGTCCGTCGTGATGGGCCAGCTCGTAGAGCACCCTGACCTCTCCGAGGCTGTACTCGCTTCCGAGGTGCTGCTGGTCGAGCAGCCCGAAACGGCGCGTGTAGGCCCGGTTGAATCCACGAACAGCCGCCACCGACTCGTCCAGAGCACCCATGGTTGCAGGAAACAACGATATGCTTGCTTTGGTCAACCATCTAGGCGCTTCAGCGCGCAGTCGCCGGACCGTCCGCGCGGACGCTGACCGCGAGCTCTCCGCGCGGGACGGTGGGATCGACGATCGTCGCCGCCTCCCCGTGCGGCTCGATGAGCAACGGATCCCCTCCCCCGAGGGCCGCTGCCAGCTCCGGGCCCGTCGGCCAGCGGCCCTGATCCGAATGAAGGAGGTCCGCGGCGATGGCGGCCCGGAGCAGGCGGAGCTGGGCCCGCGCTCGTGCGTCCGAGCGCGCGGCGCGCCCGAGCTGCGGAAAGGCGAACGCGGCGCGCCGGTTCACCCAGGGCCGTTCTCCGGCGGCGATGACGTCGAGCCGTGCGGCCCGCTCCGGCATCGGCAGCGCCGCAGCCTTCACCGCCTGGTCCAGGCGGGCGTCGATGCGGTGCCACGCATCCCCGAGGGCGAGGGTGAAGCGCCAGTCGGTGCGCCCGGCCGGTGCGTTCTCTCGCGCCCAGGTGGCGATCTGGGGCGGAAGCTCCTCGAGCTGGCCGAGGTAGGGGGCGAAGGCCTGCGCCCGGGCGCCGATCGCGTACTCGCGCATCACGGCGGCGAACGTCGGCGTGCCCTGCTCGACCCGGGCCAGCGCTCCGGCTGCGCTCCGCTTCACCGCCCTCGGAGCAACATCCAGCGCGGCCGCACAGGGGCGGAACGCGACCTCCTCGACCGCCAGAGCGGGGAGCCTTCCCGCGAGCGCGGCGCCCCACGACGCATCCCGGGCGAGCGCCTGGAGATCGATGCAGACCTGGACCGCCTGCGCCGTCTCTCCCCGGGAGAGCAGCTGGCGGATCCGGAGCGCCCCGAGCTTCCCCGCGTACGGCAGGGTGGACCATGCGCGCGGACGCCCCGGGGGGGTAGGCGAATCCAGGGTGCCCAGCCCGGCCGGGGGCCCGGCCTCGGCGGCATGCGTGGCCGCGAGCAGCGCGGCCAGGGGACCGGCAGCGGCCTCCAGCTCTCGCCGGCACGAGGGCGAGAGATCCTCGAAGCCCTGCTCCGCCTCGCGCACCGCCCGGCACAGCTCCACGTCGGCCGAGGAGGCCTCGAGCGCAGCGAGGTCATCCCACGGCGCGCCGGCCCGCTCGCCGAACGTGCCCGGCTCGGGCGGCTCGACCTGGGCCGGTCGAGGGAAGCGGGCGGACGCGCGAGCCGCGAGATCCGTCCGGAGCTCGCGGGCGGGTCCCACCGTGGAGGTCCGCCACATCACCACGGCGAGCACCATCCCGAGCAGGCCGATGGCCACCAGCGCACCCAGCTGTCGCCCTCGTGTCCTGCCCGCCATCGGGCGACGCACAGTGCCAGACGCCGCCGCCGACCGTCGACCTCGGAGTGCCATTTCCGGGACGAGGAGCCCGGCGGCTGCACCGGGTCCGCACGTCACTGCTTCCGGACAGCGAGGAACGGGCGGGCGGTACCCTCGCTGCCGTGAGGGTCTCCGGCGCCGCGGGCCTCGTCATCGTGGTCGGAGTCCTGCTCTGCCACTGCAGCAATGACCCGGGCGATCCGCCGGGCGGAGGTCCCTCCGGCGACAGTGGGGTGGTCCGTCCGCCCGCGAGCGCCGGGCACGACCTCGTCTACGACGATGCACTCCAGCGGGTGGTCCTCGTCAACGCAGGGCTCGGCGCGGCCACCGGACCGCCGTCCACGCAGCCGACGCAGCTCTGGGCCTGGAACGGTTCCCAGTGGCGGGTGATCGACTCGGCCGGGCCGCCCATCCGGAGTCTCGCCGGCGTGGCCTACGACAGCGCGCGCGACGTGCTGGTGATGCACGGCGGCTCGTACACCGTCCAGGTCCCCTACGGTGAGACCTGGGAGTGGAGAGCGGATGCCGGCTGGCGGCAGGTCGCCGTCCCCGGTCCCGGGATCCTCGACCACACCCAGATGAGCTTCGACCCGTCGCTCCAGCAGGCGGTGCTGTTCGGCGGCCAGCGCGATCCCAGCACCTTCTCCGAGGACGTCTGGCTCTTCGACGGAGGGCAGTGGACGTCGGTGAGCGGCGCCGGACCCGGGAGCCGCGTGCACCACGCGATGGAGTACCACCCCGGGCTGGGTGGCGTGGTGGTGTTCGGCGGCTTCGAGCCCGGCGCCTCGGCTCAGGATCGGGGCGACACCTGGCTGTGGAACGGCGCCTGGGCCCAGATCGCGCCTGCCCGGCCCCCCCGCACCCACGCGCGGATGGCTTACGACGAGGGCCGGGGGACCCTGGTCATGATCGGCGGCGGCTCGTCGGGCGACGAGCCGCTCGTGCTCCGCGACGCGGGCTGGGTGCCGCTCGGGCTGAGCGGCGCCCCTCCGGATCGATATCTCCCCGGCGTCGCCTTCGACCGGGCGCGCGGGGTGCTGGTGGTCTTCGGCGGCGGCAATCCGGCGAACCAGGACCTCCTCAACGACACCTGGGAGCTCGATCCGGCCGGGTGGCGTCGAGTCGACCCGCCGTGAGCGCCGCCGGGCGCCTTCCGCTGCTCGCGCTCTGCCTCGCCCTCGCCGGCCACGCGGCGTTCGCGAGCACACCGGAGGGCGCCGCCGAGGTGCTCGCCCGCGCGGCCCGCTTCTACGAGGTCCCCGGCTCGAAGGAGCCCGGGCTGTGGCGCCTGGCCTGGCTCGGAACGTCGGACCTGGCGCAGTCGATCAGGCGCGGCGTCCGGGCCTCCGCCTCCCCACCCGGGCGCAGGATCTGCTGGTCATCGACCCGGTGGGCCGCCGCGCCGCTCTGGACACGCAGCGGATCGGCTCGGACGGCACACCCGGGCTCTGGCGGCACCAGACCGGCCCCGACGGCGGTCGGTCGGTCAATCGCAAGACGAGCCTCACCTTCGACGCCGCCGACCGCGGCCGCCATCTCTGGGAACGACTGGCGTGGCGACTGCCCCAGCTCGCCATCGCCGAGGTCCGGGCGGCACCGGAGCGGACCCGCGGCCTGACCCGGGCCCAGGAGCGCGGAGCTCCGGTGGACGTGGTCCGGTTCGGGCTCGCGCCGGGGCGAAGGTGGAGATCCGGATCCGACCCTCCGGCGAGGTGGCCGGCTACGCCTACGTCATGAACCGCCTCCGGGGGCCCGCGCGGGTCGTCACCCGCTTCCAGCCGAGCGTCTCCGCCCCCGGCATCGGCAGGGTGCCCAGGGGCTTCACCATCGACATCGGCAGCGCTCGGTGGCTCACCCTGAACGTGCTGGACGCCCGGGGAATGCCGGGCGACGACCCGTGGCTGGCTCCACCGGCGACCGACACCGCCCCCCGGCCGAGCATCAGGGCGAGCCCGCAGCGGGTCGAGGCGCTCTTCCCGGGCGCGTGGGCGCTCCGGAACTTCGGCGGCTACAACACCTTCCTGGTCGACGTGGGCGGCTGCCTTCTGCTCTTCGACGCGATCGCCAGTTTCGGAACCAGTGACGTGGTCCCTCCTCCTCCCGAGGCCGCGCTCTCCGAGAAGGTGCTGGAGGCCATTCGCACCACCGTGGCCGGCACGCCGCTCTGCTGGGTGGTGCCCAGCCACCACCACGACGACCACCTCGGGGGCATCGTCGGCCTCGCCCGCGCAGGGGCCACCGTACTCACCTCCAGGCGCAACGCCGCCCTGGTGAAGGAGGTGCTCCGGGACGTTCCGGGGGCGAAAGTGGAAGCGCTGCGCGGCCCACGGGTGTTCGACCGCGGGCCGACCCGGCTGGAGATCCGGCAGCTGGAGGGACTCCACACCGAAGAGATGCTCGTCGCCTGGTTCCCCGAGCAGCGCGCGGCCCTGACCGCCGACGTCACGGACTACCTGGTCGAGGAGAAGCGGTTCCTCCAGCTCCTGGACAAGGAAGGGCTCGCGGTGGAGACCATCCACGCGGTCCACTCGTCGAGGCCGGCCACCCGCGCGGAGCTGGACGCCGACCTGGACTTCGGCAACTGAAAAGCGAGGGCCCGCCCAGCGCGCGCCGGGCGGGCCCTCTTGGCCCGTCAGGGACGCCGCCCGGGTCGCTGTGCCCGGGACGGCGGACCTCCGGAGAGTTTCTAGGCGCTCATCGGCTCGGGCTTGGGCTTCTGCAGCGGCTGCTGCAGCGGCCCACGCACGACCTCGTACTGCTTCAGCAGGCGGCGGAAGTTGCTCCGGTCGACACCGGCGGCGCGCGCGGCGCTGGAGACGTTGTGCCCGCTCTTCTCCAGCAGCGCCGACAGGTACCGCCGCTCGAAGGCGCGCATCGCCAGGCGCTTGGCCTCGGCGTACGGGAGGTGGGCGAGGCTGAGCACCTCGACGTCCCCGCCGCCGCCCGGCGACTCGCGGAGCTGCTGCGGCAGGTCCTCCACGTCCACCACCTCGCGGGAGGTGAGCACCACCGCCCGCTCGATGACGTTCTCCAGCTCGCGGACGTTGCCCATCCAGCGGTGGCAGACCAGCGCCTCCATCGCCTGGGGCGAGATGCCGGTGACCTTCTTGCCCATCTTCCCTGCGTACAGCCGCAGGAAGTGGCCGGCGAGGAGCGGCACGTCCTCGGGACGGTCGCGCAGCGGCGGGAGCGACACGGTGATGACGTTCAGCCGGTAGAAGAGGTCCTCGCGGAACTTGCCCTGGTCCTTCGCCCGGTTCAGGTCCACGTTGCTCGCCGCGATGACGCGCACGTCCACCTTGATGGTGTCGTTGGCGCCGACCCGCTTCACCTCACCCTCCTGGAGCACGCGGAGGAGCCGGACCTGGGTGGCCGGCGGCACGTCGCCGATCTCGTCGAGGAAGATGGTGCCGCCGTCCGCCGCCTCGAACAGCCCCTTCTTGTTCGCGGTCGCGCCGGTGAAGCTCCCCTTCACGTGCCCGAAGAGCTCGGACTCGAGGAGGGTCTCGGTCAGGGCCGAGCAGTTCACCGCGATGAAGGGCTTGTCCTTGCGCGGGCTCCGGTAGTGGATGGCCCGGGCGACCAGCTCCTTGCCGGTGCCGCTCTCGCCCTGGATGAGGACGGTCGCGCTGGAGTAGCTGACCGTCTCCACCAGCTTGAACACCGCGCGCATCTGCGAGGACTGGCCGATGAGGTCCTCGAACTGACCCTTGACGCTGAGCTGCTCCTCCAGGACGCGGGTGCGGTCCTTCAGCTGCTTCCGCTCCAGCGCCTTGGCGACGGTGAGGCTCACCTCGTCGATGTTGGAGAAGGGCTTGGTGAGGTAGTCGTAGGCGCCGGCCTTCACCGCCTCGACCGCCGTCTCCACCGTGGCGAAGGCGGTCATCATCACCACCTCCACATCCGGTCTCGCCCGCTTGATTTCCCGGAGCAGGTCCATCCCGGAGAGATGAGGCATCCGGATGTCGAGCACCGCCACG
Source organism: Myxococcota bacterium (assembly GCA_046732375.1). Classification (GTDB taxonomy): domain Bacteria; phylum Myxococcota; class Myxococcia; order Myxococcales; family Myxococcaceae; genus RPRB01. The sequence continues at coordinate 7,225 of JBKPMY010000038.1, read as the reverse complement.
TCGACCGTGGGGTCCTTCGAGGCGGCGAGACCTTCCACCGCATCGTCGATGGCGACGACCGTGTAGCCCTCTCGTTGAAGGATCTCGGTGACTGCGCGGAGGACGACCTTGTCGTCGTCCACCACCAGAATCTTGCCAGGGCGCTTGCTCATCAGTTCCTCACGGAAGGGAAAGACGTCGGGGGAATGGGAAGAAGGACAGTGAAGGTGGAGCCCTCGCCGGGTGCGCTCTGCACCTCGAAGCGGCCGCCGTGGTCCTGGACGATGCGGTAGGCGATCGCCAGGCCGAGCCCGGTGCCCTGCCCCGGCGGCTTGGTGGTGAAGGAAGGCTCGAAGATGCGCGGGAGCACCGAGGCCTCGATGCCGGTGCCGGTGTCCTGGACGCTGACGAAGACGTGGGTGTCGAGCTGTCCGGTGGTCACGCTGAGCGTGCCCTTCTCCTCGAGGGCGTAGAGCCCGTTCTGGAGGAGGTTGAGCACCACCTGGCCCATCTGGCCGGTGTCGCCGATCACCGGAGGAAGCTCGGCCCGGGTCACAACGTCGAGCTTCACCTCAGGCAACTTCTTGAGCTGGGCCTGGAAGAGGAACACCGCGTCGTCCACGCAGCGATTGAGATCGAAGGGGCGGCGATCGCCCTCCTGCGAGCGACGGCTGAACTGGAGGAGGCTCTCCACGATGCGCTTGCACCGGAGCGCCGACTCCTCGATGAGCTGCAGCGAATCCAGGTCGCCCCTGGCCCGGCCCGCGTCCCGCTTCATCAGCTGGGCGAAGGTGAGGATGCCCGCCAAGGGATTGTTGATCTCGTGCGCCACGCCTCCGGCGAGCTGGCCCACCGCGGCCATCTTCTCGGTCTCGACCAGGCGAGCGGTCATGGTCCGCTCGTCGGTCACGTCCCGGTACGCACACACCGCCTGGCCCTCCTCCGCCATGGGGTAGACGTCCAGGACGTAGATTCTTCCCTTGTGCTCGATCTCCGCCCGGCCCTCCTTGCCGCTGGAGATGGCCTTCTTCATCGGGCAGCCGGTGCAGGGCGTGTCCCGACCGAAGAGGAACTGGTGGCAGGGGGGATTCTGGCCCAGCACCTGGACGGGACGGCCCGCCACCCGGGCGTAGGCAACGTTGGCCCGCCGGACGCTGTGGTCCGAGCCCCGCACCACCGCGAGTGGAAGGTCCAGCGAGTCGAAGGAGAGCTCCCACTCGCGCTTGGCCACCACGAGGAGCCGGGTGCGCTGCTGCACGCGCTCCTCCAGCTCGGCATTGAGGGCCCGCAGCTCCTCGTTCTGGGCCTTCGTGACCTCCTGGAGGTGCGCGTTCTCGGCCTGCAACTTGTACTGCTCGAACGCGCTCTGCACGGTGAGGAGCAGCGCCGAGTCGTTCCAGGGCTTGGCGATGAAGCGGAAGATCTCGGAGCGGTTGATCGCCTCCTCGATGGCGCGCTGGTCCGCGTGCCCGGTGAGCATGATCCGCTGCGCGAGCGGGATCCGCTGCTTCACTTGCTGAAGAAAGTCGGCTCCGTTCATGCCCGGGAGCCGGAAGTCCGAGATGACGACCTCGGGGGTGAACTGCTCGAGGATCTTCAGCCCCCGCTCACCATCGAGGGCGGTGCGGATCTCCCAGTCCTGTGTGCGGAGTACGCGACGGAGCGACTTGAGGATGTTCTCCTCGTCGTCCACCACCAGCAGTCGGCCCTGAGCGGGCGACATCTTGAGCGCAGGCTCCATGGGACGGTCTTCCGCCGGTGTGCGTCGGTGCAACCGCTCGGCCATTCAGACGGTTTTGACAACCCACGGGGATCAGGTCCATTTTGCCCGGTGCTCCCGTGCCGACCCGGGGTCATTCTATACCCATCGGGGTTGCTTGTGGTCGCTCGTGACCCAGCCCCCGGGGCGAAAGGTGTATTGCCAGAAGTCCGCGGAAATCAGGACGGCGAGCCGCGTGGGACGGGCCCCACACCGGGGTCGGCGAGGCAGACCCGGTTCCTGCCCTCGCGCTTGGCTCGGGCCAGGCACCCGTCCGCGGCGCCGATCAGCTCTTCCGGCGTCTGGACGTGCACCGCGGGGTGGCTGCCCACGCCCACGCTGGCGGTGAGGAGCACCTCGTCGGCGGGTCCGGTGCGGAGGGCGGCGACATCCCGCCGAATCCGCTCGGCCACGGTGAGCGCGCCGGCCAGGTGCGTCTGCGGAAGGATGCAGGCGAACTCGTCACCGCCGGTGCGGGCGACGGTGTCGGTCTCGCGCACTGCGGCCACCAGGCACTGAGCCGCGGCGCGCAGCACCCCGTCGCCGATCAGGTGCCCGAAGGATTCGTTGATGCCCCGGAACTGGTCCAGGTCCACCAGGACCAGCGCGAGCGGGTTGTCGTACCGCTGCGCCCGCCGGAACTCGTCCTCCAGCCGGAGCAGGAAATAACGCCGGTTGTGCACCTCGGTGAGCGCGTCGACGACGGCGACCCGGTCCTCGGGGCCCCGGGTCATCGTCCCCGAGGCACGACGGAACACCGCCGTCCGGCGGCGCAGGCGGGCGAGGAGCTCGTCGGTGGCGACGCCGGCCGGAAGCACGTCGTCCGCGCCGAGGTCGAGCATCCGGGTGCGGGTCGGGCCGTCCTCCACGCCGAGCACCAGCAGCGGACGGTCCGCGCCGGCCGCCGACCGGAGTCGGGAGACGAGCTTCGTCGCGCCCCGCGGAGGAGAGGGCTCGACGATCAGGAAGGCGTCGGGTGGCTCCGCCGCCGCTGCCTGTTCCAGGGCCTCGCCGTCGTGGTGCCGGGTGACGGTCCAGCCGGCCTCCTCCAGACCGCGGACGAGCGCGCTCGGAGCGTCCTGCGCGGTGACGAGCCAGAGGTCCATTCAGGAAGTCCCCGACAGGCTAGCAGAGGCGGACGGCGTTGCCCGCCCCCGACTCGCCATCGAGTCGCAGCCTAACTCATCGGAATCCGGAGTGGTTTGCACGTGTGTGGCGCACGGCGCTAGACCGTGCGCGCACCGCCCCTTGGACCCGAGCAGCGCAGAGCCGTCCGCTGTCCCTCCGCACGGCGAGCCTCCGCCTCTCCGACGTCGGGTTCGGCGCTGGCTCGTGGGGCGGCCCCGGAGCGTCGAGGACCCCGGCGTCTTCCATCACCTGTCCCTGGTGGCGTTCCTGGCCTGGGTGGGGCTGGGGGCCGACGGTCTGTCGTCCTCGTCCTACGGCCCGGAGGAGGCGTTCAAGGCACTGGGGCCCTACGTGGCGCTCGCGCCGTTCCTGGCGCTGGCCACCGCGTGCACGGTGGTGATCATCGCCGCGGCGTACTCGCGGATCATCGAGCACTTTCCGTTCGGCGGCGGCGGCTACGTCGTCGCCACCCGGCTCCTCGGGCCGACGGCCGGCGTCGTCTCCGGCAGCGCGCTGATGGTGGACTACGTCCTGACCATCACCACCTCGATGGCGGCTGGCGCGGACGCGATCTTCAGCTTCCTCCCGCCCGCGCTGCACGGCTGGAAGCTGCCGATCGAGTTCGTGGCCATCGCGGTGCTGGTGGTCCTGAATCTCCGAGGGGTGCGGGAGTCGGTGACCATTCTCGCGCCCATCTTCCTCCTCTTCCTGTTCACCCACGTGATCCTCATCGGTGGCTCGATCCTGACTCGGGTCGACGAGGTGCACGCGGTCACGGCCCAGGTCCAGAACGGCCTGTCGTCCGGGGTTGCGACGCTCGGCGTGGGAGGGATGATCGCCCTCTTCCTCCGCGCCTACTCGATGGGCGCCGGCACCTACACCGGCATCGAGGCGGTGAGCAACGGGCTGCAGATCATGCGCGAGCCCAAGGTCGAGACCGCCCGGCGCACGATGGTGCTGATGGCGACCTCGCTGGCCCTCACCGCGGGAGGCATCACCCTCGCCTATCTCCTCCTGCACGTGACCCCGGTCGCCGGCCAGACGATGAATGCGGTGCTGGCCGACCGCTTTGCCGGCGCCTTCTACGTGGCGGGGTTCCCCGTGGGCCAGTGGTTCGTGTGGCTCACCCTCCTGTCCGAGGCGCTGCTGCTGTTCGTGGCCGCGCAGGCGGGCTTCCTCGACGGGCCGCGGGTGCTGGCCAACATGGCGGTGGACAGCTGGGCTCCCCACCGCTTCGCCCAGCTCTCGGACCGGCTCACCATGCAGAACGGCGTGCTGCTGATGGGCGGCTCGTCCGTGCTGGCGCTTCTCTACACCCACGGGGACATCACCACCCTGGTGACGCTGTACGCGATCAACGTGTTCGTCACCTTCTCCCTGAGCCAGCTGGCGATGTGCCGCTTCTGGTGGCGAGAGCGGAAGAACCGGCTCGACTGGCGTCGCCAGGGCGCCATCCACGGGGTCGGCCTGGTGCTCTGCCTCGGCATCCTGATGGTCAACGTCTACGAGAAGTTCGGCGAGGGTGCCTGGGTGACCATCGTGGTGACCGGGGCGGTGGTCGGCGTCTTCGTCTGGACGCGGAGCCACTACCGGAAGGTGCAGGAGAACCTCCGCCGACTCGACTCCATCCTCGCCTCGATGCCGAAGTCATCGACTTCGGCCCGGGCACTGGAACCGAAGAAGCCCACTGCGGCGCTCCTGGTCGGCGGCTACGCGGGCCTCGGGGTGCACTCGCTGCTGACCATCCAGCGGCTGTTCCCCGGCTACTTCCAGAACTTCGTCTTCCTCTCGGTGGGGGTGATCGACTCGGCCACCTTCAAGGACATCGCCGAGGTCGTCGAGGTGAAGGAGCGGACCCGGAAGGCGCTCGACGATTACGTGGCCCTGGGGCAGGGGCTCGGCCTCGCGGCCACCTCGCGGATGTCTCTCGGCACCGAGGCAGTGGACGCCGCCACCCAGCTCTGCCGCGAGGTGGCCAGGGAGTTCCCCCGCGCCCTCTTCTTCGCCGGGAAGCTGGTCTTCCAGGAGGAGCGCTGGTACCAGCGCGTGCTCCACAACGAGACCGCGTACCAGATCCAGCGCCGGCTCCAGTTCGCTGGGCTGAATGCGATGGTGCTGCCGGTCCGGCTGCTCGAGTCGGAATCCGGCTCCGCCCAGCAGGCGGCCTGACCGCTCAGGCGGAGACGGCGGCGGCAGGGGATGGAGCGAGCCGCGGGATGCCGAGCGTGCCCAGGTACTCGTCGTAGGCGCTCTCGACGGTGGCCATGTTCCGCTTGCACTTCCGCCGGAGGAAGAAGCCCAGGACGATCAGCGGAATGCCGATGACGGCCCCGATGAGGGTCAGGGAGATGCCCACCCCACAGATGATCGGGACCAGCGACATCATCTTCAGCGGCCGGTACTGATCGAGCAGGTCCTCCTTCACGTGGAGCAGCACGTCGGGATCGGTGGAGTTCGCAGCCTTCAGCGCACCGATGACCTGGGGCTTGCTGGCGGTGGACAGGGCAGCGTTCGGGTTCATGCGCGGGGAGTCCTTTCCACCGGGGCCATGCGCAAGACGGTGGCAGGAACCGTCACCGACCCGTGCGGCGGGTCAGAGCACTAGCCGCCCGGGTGAAAGCGCTCGCCGCGCTCGGCCATCCGGCGCAGGAGGGGCGCCGGCTCGAACCGGGCCCCCTTCCGCTCCTGCCAGTGCTGGAGTCGGCGGACGGCCTCGGCAGCGCCCAGAGCGTCCAGCGCCCGGAACGGCCCTCCCCGGAAGGGGGGGAAGCCGAGGCCGAACACCGCGCCGATGTCTCCGTCGCGGGCGCTGCGCAGGATTCCCTCCTCCAGGCAGCGCACCGCCTCGTTGAGGAAGAGGAGCACCGGGCGCTCGCGCAGCTCATCCTCGGAGAACGGGACGCGGGTCGCTCCCCCGGGAAGGGAGGCGTAGACGCTGGTGTCCACCGGCTTGCCGCCGACGTCGTAGCGGTAGAAGCCCTTCTTGGCCTTCCGGCCGAGCCGGCCTTCCTTCACCAGCGTTGCCATGGTCCCGGGTGGGGCCAGCCGCTCGCCGAACGCGTCGTGAAGCACGTGGCTCACCTTCTCGCCGACGTCGATGCCGACCTCGTCGAGCAGCTGGAACGGACCGACCGGGAAGCCGTACGCCCGGAGCGCGTGGTCCAGCGCGGCGATGTCCGCTCCCTCGAGCAGGAGGTGCGCCGCCTCGTTCAGGTACGGGGCGAGGATGCGCGAGGTGTAGAAGCCGGGGCCGTCGCGGACGACGATCACCGTCTTCCCCTGCTTCTTTCCCAGCTCGACGCAGGTGGCGACGACCGACGGGTCGGTGCCGCCGTGGGTGATGATCTCCAGCAGCGGCATCTTCTCCACCGGGCTGAAGTAGTGCATCCCGATCACGTTGCCCGGACGCCTCGCTCCTTCGGCGATCCGCGCGATGGGGATGGAGCTGGTGTTGGAGGCGAAGACGCAGTCCTCCCGCGTCGCCGCCTCCACCTCGGCCAGGAGCCGCCGCTTGAGGGCGAGGTCCTCGAACACCGCCTCGATCACCACGTCCGCGCGGTGGAAGCCCGAGAGGTCGGTGGTCGCCGTGACGCGGGCGAGGATCTTCTCCAGCCCGCGCCGGTCCAGCCGCCGGCGCCTCACCCGCTGGTCGAGCAATCCGCGGACGTGAGCGAGGGCGCGCCCCACCGAGTCATCGTCCCGCTCCTTGATGCGGACGGGGAGCTCGGCCTTCTCCGCGGTGACGAAGGCGATGCCGCCGCCCATGAGACCGCCGCCGAGCACCGAGACCTTGCGGACCGGCCGGGACTTCGCCGCGCCATCCACGCCCGTGTCCTTCTTCAGCGCGGTGGTCGCGAAGAACAGCTCGCGCAGCCGGGCGCTGACCTCGGTCATCAGCAGCTCGCCGAAGGCTCGGGCCTCGGCGCGGAGCCCGGCCTCGATCCCCTTCTCCAGGCCCTCCCGCACCACCTCGAGGGCGCGCTCGGGCGCCGGGTAGTGGCCCCCGCTCTTCTTGAGCAGCTGCTTGCGTGCCTCGGTGAACAGCAGCCGCCGGCCGAGGGGGTTGCCTTCCAGCGCGGCGCGGGTGACGGTCTCGCGCGGGCTGCGCCGGGGCGGCGGCAGGTCCTTGCCAGAGGCGAGCGCCCGGGCACGCTCCACCGCCACGTCGACCAGGATCGGCTCGGGAACCACCTCGTCCACCAGGCCGAGCTTCCGAGCCTTCGACGCGCGGATGGACTTGCCGGTCAGAATGAGATCGAGCGCTGCCTGGACGCCGATGAGCCGCGGCAGCCGCTGCGTGCCACCGGCGCCGGGGAGGAGCCCGAGCTGCACCTCGGGGAGGCCGAGCTGGGTACGGGG
>JBKPMY010000037.1:0-3551 GCA_046732375.1 Myxococcota bacterium | reverse complement strand
GTGTAGCCCACGCCCACGTCGGACAGCTGGGAGATGGCCCGCACTGCCGAGACGGCACGGGGCCCGAGCTCGTCGAGGAGCGCGCGGCGGCGGACGAGCACCCGCGCACCGGTCCGGGCCACCGCCTCGTCGTAGGCCTCGACGTAACTCGCCGGTGCATGCTCCTTGAGCAGGCGATTCCGACTCTTGAGCGCTCGTTGATAGGCGCGGTGCTCGCGGAGGTACGCCGGGAAGCGGTTGAACACCGCGCGATCGAGAAACGCTCTCCGCACCTCCGGACCGCCCTTCACCACCGCGAGGTCGTCGGGGGTGAAGGCCACGACGCTCACCCCACCGAAGTAGTCCTCGAGCTTCGCGGCCTTCTTTCCGTCCACGAAGGCCTGCCGGATGCCCGCGGCGACCTCGACGGAGATCTCCCTCTCTGCTCCGCCGAGGGTGAACCGCCCGGCCACCCTGGCCTGCTCGGTTCCGAACCGCACCAGCTCGGACAACCGGTTCGCCCGCAGGGGCCGGAGGGTGCAGAGGAAGTACACCGCCTCGAGCAGGCTGGTCTTTCCCTGCCCGTTCGCGCCCACCACCACGGTCGCGTGTGGCGATGGGCGGACGTTGACCGCGTGGAGGTTGCGGAAGTCGGCGATCTGGAGTCGCTCGAGGAGCACTACACCCGCATCGGCATGACCACCGCGGTGTAGGTGCGATCCCCGGGAGCGTGGAGGACGCCGGGACTGTGGTCGTCTCCGAGCTCGAAGGCGACCTCGTCGGTCTCGAGCACACCGAGCACGTCAGTCAGGTACCGGGCGTTGAAGCCGATGGTGATGTCCCCGCCGTCGTAGTGAACGTCGAGATCGTCCTTGGCTTCGCCCAGGTCCGGGTTCTGCGAGCTGATCCGCAGCTGGTTCGAGGTGAGCCCGATCTTCACCGCGTTGGACTTGTCCACGCTGAGGAGAGCGATGCGCTTGAGCGCTTCGGTGAAGCGCATGCGGGGGATCTGAATCTTCCGCTCGCCTTCCTTGGGGATGACCCGCTGGTACTCGGGAAACTGCCCGTCGATGAGGCGCATCACCATGGTAAGCCCGGGCTTCCTGAACAGCGCCGAGTTCTCGGCGAAGCCCAAGGCACATTCTGCATCGGGCGCCTCGTCGAGGAGCCGGCGGAGCTCGTGCAGGCCCTTGCGAGGGATGATGACCCCGCCCTTCAGCTTGAAGTCACCGGCGAGCGCACGCTCGACCAGCGCCAGCCGGTGGCCATCGGTCGCGACCATCCGGATCTTCCCGCCCTCGCGCGGCTCGAAGAAGACGCCGTTGAGGATGTACCGGGTCTCGTCGGTGGAGATGGCAAAGGCGGTCTTGCGGATCATCTCCAGCAAGACCGGACCGGGCACCGACACGAGGGTTGCGCTCTCCTCCTTGGGGAGCTTCGGGTACTCCTCGGGCGACATCCCCACGATCTTGAAGTGCGCGCTACCGCTCTGGAGCTCGGCGTACTGATTGGGGAGCTTGCGCACCGTGAGATGCGGCTCGGGCAGGTTCTGGACGATGTCGAAGACCGTCTTGGCCGAGAGTGTGAGGCTGCCGGGCTTGGTGACCTCGGCGGGGTGCTCGCTGACGATGCCCACGTCGAGATCGAAGGCGGTGATCTGCACGCCCGACTTCGTCGCATTGACCAGCACGTTGGAGAGGATGGGCATCGTGGTCTTGCGCTCCACGATCCCCTGGGCCCGGTACAGCGCTCGCTTCAGCTCCTCCGCAGCGATGCGGAATTCCATGTGCCCATCGTCTCCTGCGGAGGAGACATTCGCCCGCTCCGCCAGGGCGTGCGGTGTAGCCCGCACCGACAGGTGCGTCAAACGCGGCGGAGTTCGGAGCAGCGGGGCCCCTCGGGCTCTTCGCGGTCCCTCATGGCAGGGTGGCCGGCTGCGTAGATGACTGGAATGACTGGATCCATCTAGGTCGAGATTGAATTTGCGAGGCGTTCTCAGTAAGGGCGAGGACGCGCATGCTCAGCCGTCTCATCCTTGGTTCTGCGGTGCTCGGTACGGCGCTCGTCCTCGCCTGCGCGCACGGTGGATTCGTCCCCCAGCCGACGGCGATGGACGTGGAACGCGTCCAGCCGGTCGACCCTGGGCTGACCCTCGCGGAGATGCAGGCGGGACGGGCCGCATACGTGGTCCGCTGCAGCGGCTGTCATCCGGTGCATGGGCCGGGCGAGTACCGGGGAGACCAGTGGCCTCCGATGATCACGCGCATGCAGAAGGAGAAGAAGGTCAAGATCCCCGAGCATGACCGCGTCCTGATGGAGCGGTACTTGGTGGCGTTCAGCTCGACTGCTCCGAAGCCACCGGACGCAGGCGCAGGCATGGGCGGAGCGGGGCTTGGAACCGTCGAAGGCGCAAGCCAGGCTTCGGTCCGCTGATCGCTCACCCACCGGCTGGGGCTTCTCCAGGTTTTGATCCTTGATCTCTGGGGTAGTGGAGGCCGGTTCCCGGAAGTTGGGGACAGAGAGACAAACCTCCGCGCCGCCTGGCGATTCTCGTTCGGCACGCTGTGGAGAACTCCCGCAGTTGTCCAGATCGTCACACAGCGGTTGCACTGCGGACCCGGGGTCTCCACATCGTGCTCACGCCGGACCCCAGGTGATCGCGGATCTTTTCGACACCAGCTGCGAACAGAGTCTCCCCACAAGTTACGGACAACATGCCCGTCGGAAGCGGGTCTCCACGCAGATCCCCCCGCGGGCACACCAGAAGCAACCAACATCTCCACAGTGTGGAAACTGTGGAGTCCGCGTGCGCGGCGCCGCGCGGGGTGCCTCGAAGGCGTGGCCCGTGAATCCGGGGGTCAGCCCGGCCCGAGCTTGCTCTCCAGCTCGTCGAGCTCCTTGCGGACGCCGGCGTCCACCTCGCGCTGCCGCTCGACCTTCCGGACCGAGGAGATGACGGTGGAGTGGTCCTTGTTGAAGCGAGCGGCGATCTCCGGGAAGGAGCTGCGGGTGAGCTTCCGCGCGAGATACATCGCGACCTGACGTGCGTGGGAGAGCTGCTTGGTTCGCCGATCGGCGCGGAGCTCTTCCACCGCCACCTTGAAGAAGCGTGCCGTCTCCCGCTGGATGTGGTCGATGTCGATCGGCCGTTGCGCCGGAAGGATGTCCCTCAGCACCTGGGCGGCGAACTCCTCGGTCACCGGCTGGCCGGTGAGGCTGTGCACCGCGGAGATCTTGATCAGCGCGCCCTCCAGCTCGCGCACGTTCTTCTGCACGTGCTTGGCGATGAAGTGGCACACATTGTCCGGGAGCTCGAACCCGTCGGCCTCGGCCTTCTTCTTGAGGATCGCGACGCGGGTCTCGTAGTTCGGCTCCTGGATGTCGGTGATGAGCCCCATGGTGAACCGCGAGCGGAGGCGGTCCTCCAGGCCGGGGATCTCCGCTGGCACCGTGTCCGAGGTGAGGACGATCGCCTTGGACATCTCGTGCAGGGTGTTGAAGGTGTAGAAGAACTCCTTCTGGGTCTCCTCCTTCCTCCCCAGGAACTGGATGTCGTCGATCAGCAGCACGTC
>JBKPMY010000036.1:0-4645 GCA_046732375.1 Myxococcota bacterium | reverse complement strand
CCGCGTCCACCCCGCCCACGAGCGCCCGTTCAGCTGCCGCCGCGGGTGTAGGTGACGAGCAGCTCCGCGCCCGCGGGCGGCGGCGCGGCGAACACCACCGAGTTCGAGGCCGCGTCGTAGACCCAGCCGGTGGCGGGCGTGCCGCCCACCGTGACCGTGACGCCCGACGCGTCCGGTGTGCCGCTGAGCGGGAAGCGGGTCTGCGCGGTGAATGCGCGGCCCACCACGTCCTCGAGAAGCGGCCCGAAGTCGGGCGCGCAGATGGACTCGATGGCTCCTCCGGTCCGGCTGGCCGCCTCTCCGTAGCGCAGCCCCTGCCCCGAGGCGCTCGGGCAGGTCTGTCCGGAGGGAACGATCGCGTACAGCGCGGCACGTCCCGCGGCGCCCGGGCCCTTCAGCTGCTGGAGGAAGCGCACGTAGGTCGCGACCGTGTCGGGCGAGGTGTCGTCGTCGTCGCTCACCACCACCACCGCCAGGGAAGCGGTCTGCCGGTAGAAGCCGAGGTTCCCGTCGCCGCCCAGCGGGGTCCCGGGCGCGTCGGCGCTGTCCACCAGCGGCGGGGTGAGCGCCCGCCGCATGGCCTCGAGGCCCTGCTGCTCGAAGGCGCACTCGCCCACCTGTACCGCCTGCTGGAGCGCTTGACCGAGGTTGGGCGTGGCGTTGGTGAAGATGCGGGTGGCGCTGTTGTCCGCGGGGAAGAGCCGACCGGCCTCTCCGCCCGAGGCGCCGCCCGGGCAGGTGGGGCCGGTGGGCGAGATGCCGGTGGTGGTCACACCGACGTGGAGGTCGACCCCCGTGCCCAGCGCCGCGCTGGCGAAGGTCGGCATCGCCGAAATCAGCCGCGGGTTCTCCTCCAGCATCGAGGCGGTGTTGTCCACCACGAAGAGCACGTCGACCTGGCCGGGCTGTCCCTGGATGAAGCGATCGGTCTGGGTCCCGCTACCGCTGGACTCCCCGACCAGCGTGACCAGCAGCGGCGGCGAGAGGAGCGAGTTCTCGATGAAGAGAGGCGAGAGGTTCAGACCCGGCACCTTCGCCAGGTACTCCACGTCCAGCGTCAGGCCGGCCCCCGGAGCGAGCGTCTGGGGCACCGGAGGAGCGACGGCGAAGAGGAACTCCCCATCGGTGCTTCCCGCCGCGATCGTCGCCGCGGTCACCGTCACCGCCGTCGAGCATCCGTTCACCACGTTGACTTGCCGGGTCTCGGGGGGGCAGACGGAGCTGGAGATGCCGAAGTCGACGTAGCCCGGGGTGGCCGCGAGGCAGCTGTTCGCCACCGTGGCAGTGATGGGCAGCGAGATCGGCGGCTGGCCGGTCCCGTTCACCGTGGCCATCCCGCCGAAGCTGCCGGGGGTATTGGGCGCGGAGAACTGCACCTCGAAGGTGAAGTACTCGCCCGGCGCCATGGGCAGCGGCACGGTGATGCTTCCCGCCGGCAGAGAAAAGAGGTTCCCTCCGGTGTCGGTCAACGTGAGCTGCTGGAGGAGGCAGACGTCCGCCCCGGCGTTGAGCACCTTCGCCCCGAGCACGGACTGCGAGCCCGGTACCACCGTCCCGAAGTCGATCGCCGATGGGCTGACCTGGAGATTGCACGGTGCCGAAGCGGCCGCGGTGCTCTGCAGCTGGACGTTGACGGTCGCGACCGAGGTCGCGATCTCCAGCTGCTCGAAGATGTCTCCGGAGATCTTGGGGATGAAGGCGACCGGGATGGTCACCGAGTTCCCGGTGGTGAGCGTGACCGGGTAGGCCACCGGCGGGTCGAGCAGGAACTGTGACCCCGCCCCGGAGAGGAGCGTGGCCGAATCGACAGTGAAGACGAACCCCGGCCCGCCGCAGTTCCGGACCGTGACCTGGGAGTCGGTTCGGGTGTTCAGCGCGTGCTTGCCGAACTCGAGCACGAGGGGCGCGACGCAGAGCTTGGCGCCCCCGCCGACGCCGCTGAGGGGGACATCCAGCGTGGGGTGGCGCACGCTGTCGCGATGGACGGTCAGCGTGCCCTTGGCGTCGCCCAGGTGCGTGCTGACGTACTTGAGATCGACCGTCGCGGTGGCTCCACCGGGAATGACCAAGGGAACCGGCGTCCCGCCGTCCTGGAAATCGGGATCCCCCACGAGCTCGAGCGTCGTGACCGTCACCGGCTCGGTGGAGAGGTTGCGGAGCACGGCGACGCCCATCACGGTGAAATCGGTGGGAACCAGGCCGAAGTCCACCACGGGTGGCTCGGCGATGAGGGCCTGCTCCAGCCCTTCCCCGGTGAGCGTCACCAGGACATCGCCGCAGCCGCTGCAGGGAGTGACCGCCAGGGCGACGCGCTTCACTCCCGCGCGCTGGGGATGGAAGCTCACGTCCTGGGTCCGCGTCTCGCCCGGAGCGAGGGTGAGCGGGGACATGGAGAACTCGTCCGCCCCGGCACCGACGATGCGGCCGCTGACCTGGACAGGCAGCGGGCTCGGATTGGAGAAGGTGAGCTGGCGGTTCTTCTCCGACCCGATCTCGATCTTCCCGAAGTCGAGCGCGTCCTCTCTCAGCGACGCCAGGGCATCGACGCCCACCCCTCGCAGTCCCACCGTGGCCTGCGGTGAGGCGGTGCTGTCGGTGGTGACCAGCAAGGTCCCGCTCGCCGGCCCTGCCGCACCGGGGCGGAAGACCACCTCACCCTGGACCACCTGTCCGGGGAGGATGGCGGTCTGACCGGGGACCGTGAAGCGGAACGTTCCGCCCGGAGCGCCCTGGATGCTCACCGCGGTCAGATCCAGCCGACCGCGGCCACTGTTCCGCAGGCTGACCGGCAGACTTCGCTGGTCGTGGACTGCGACCTGCTGAAAGTCGAGCGTCTGGGGAGCGAGCTCCAGCGCTCCATCCACGCTGACGGTGTTCCGGCGATCCCCACAACCGGCGAGCACGCACACCAGCACCCAGCACGTGCGCCGAAGTACCCTCCCCATTCTCCGTATCGACCTCCCGCGCCCGAACCTAGGCACCGACCCCCGCCGGGGCAGCAGACCGACGTCCACCAGATGTCAGTTGACCGCGGACCGAGCCGCGGGCTGTCATGTCCGCCGTGCACGAGACGACATCCGCGCGCCGGGTCGCTCCCAAACCCGCGCCGCGGCACGGCCGGTTCCTCGCTCCCCTGCTCGCTCTCGCGGTCTGCGCCTGCGCCTCGGGCCGGAGCGAGTCCAGCGGCGGTACACCCGCCTCGGGCTCGGTGCCAGCCTTCGTCCGCATCGACGGCCCCTGCTGGGTGGGCGGACGCATCACGCTCGATCCGTCGCTGCGGGCACAGTCCACCGCGGACGAGCTGGGCAGCATCGGCTGCGACAACGTGGTGCTGGTGATGAAGACCGACGACGGCAGCACGAAGCTGGTGCACGCCGATGGCGTGCTCGCCGGAGGCTGGGGCGAGTGCCACTACCAGGTCACCGACGTTCCTCCGGGCGGCGCCACCTTCTCCGGCAAGGTGGTGGCGCTCTCCATCCCGGACTACCGCTACTCGCTGACCTCCAAGGCGGACTTCAACGCGGTGAAGTGCGGGGGCTCGCTCGCCTCGCTCAACCAGCGGCTGGACTTCGTGCTCACGGTGGCGGACGTACGGGGTCGTTGACCTTCTTCCGCTCCGCCCACGGCGTCAGCCAGTAGATCATCCCGTTCAGGTCCGAGACGTTGAGGGCCACGAACAGGTCGTTGAACCCCGAGAGCTGGCGGACGCCCACCGACACTCCGAGGCGGTCCTGGAGCATGGAGAGGCCGACCTCACCCCCCCAGTCCGTCCCGCCGTTCCAGTGCACCGCGAACCGCGGGCCGGCGTTCAGGGTGAACCCGCCCAGGTGCAGCGCGGGACGGAGACCAAAAGTCGTGCTGGTGCGCTTGTTGAACTCGATGTCCACCAGCTGGAGGGTGGAGAGCACCGAGAAGTGCGGGCCGAGCCGAAGCGCCGGCTCGATCCACGAGAGCGCGAGCCCTCCCTGCGCCACGTCGAGCGCCGCCCGGTAGGGGAGCGCGTGCGCCGCCCAGATGGCCCACACCGGACCGTCCGCCAGAGGGACGGAGGGAATGGTCGAGGGGTCGAGCGTGAAGCGCACCGTGGATCCATTCACGTCGCCACGGGTCCAGACCTCCCCGGCGGAGAGAGCGAAGAGGATGCCCTTCCGCTGGCCGGTCTGGGAGGGGTTTGCAGAGGTGAGCTCGATGGTCGCGGCGCGGTCCAGCCCGCGCTGGGTCGTCTCCCGCCAGAATTGCCTCCGGTCCTCCACCGCCAGACGCATGGCCCGGGATTCGGGCCGGTAGCCCGCCTGCGCGAGGGCGGTGAGGAAGTCGTCGAAGGTGAGGTCCGAGATGCACAGCGCCTCTTCGTCGTGCTCGGTGCATGGGGACTTCGTGGAGAGCAGCACGTAGCCCACGATGCCCAGGGAGCCGAGGTCCCTCGGGTCCCGCGGGGGACCGAGCCAGCTCCACTCCGGTCGCTCCAGCTCCTTCGCGGCCCGGGCGCTGCTCCCGAGCCACGCGGCGAGCTCGGCGCGGGCGATCCATCCGACGAGGGTGAAGGCCTTCTCCGATCCGGTGACCCCGAGGAGCTCGGAGACCTGACGCATCGCCGCTCCCACGCAGCGCTGGGTCTCGACCTGGGTAGAGTCGAGCTCCCAGC
>JBKPMY010000035.1:0-8095 GCA_046732375.1 Myxococcota bacterium | reverse complement strand
CCGGTCATCTGCCCGGTGACGCGAAGGGTGAAGCCACCCGCGCCGTCGGCGGTGAGCAGGGCGAAGGATGGTGCGCCCAGACGCTGGTCGCCGACGACGAAGTCCACGCCGGCGGCGCTGCCGATCTTGAACTCGCCCTTGTGCTTGGGGCCGAGGAGCTGCTCGGCGAGGATCTGATCGCCCCAGCGGAAGCGGAGCTCGAGGCCGAGCGGTCCGGCGCCCTTGCGGCGGACCGGCCTCGCCCGCGCGTCGACCCGTGGCCACTGCTCCTCGGGAGCGGCGGGACGGGGAACCGCACGAGCGACGACCGGAGCCGGCGCGACGGCGACCGGAGCCGGGTGAGCAGCAACCACCGGCGCCGCGGCCGGAGCGGGCGTGGGGACCGGAGCGACGACCGGGGCGACGCTGGACACCGGCACCCTTCGAGCGGCCTCGGAGAGCATCTCGGCCGCGGAGACCGCGTTCCCGTTGGTGTGGACCGGGGCGGCGGCGACCGGAGCCGGGGCCTGGGCGGCGGTGGCGGCGAGCGCGGCGGCGGCCCGGGCGGTTGCCCCGTCCTCCACCTTGATCATGGTGTTGCCCACCCGGATCTCGTCACCGAACGACAGGGAGCCCTTGCTCACCTTCTTGCCGTTGACGAAGGTGCCCTCGACGCTGCCCATGTCGATGATGGAGAGCTTTCCGTCGGGGGCGACCTCGATGACCGAGTGGATGCGGCTGACCTTGTCGTCGTCGAGGCAAAGGTGAGCCGTGGCGAGGCGGCCGATCTTGATGACGTCGCGGTCGTAGTCCTTCGCCGCAACCATCGCGTCGCCCTTGAAGACCTTGAGTGTGAGGGGAACGGACACGGTCGTTCGTCGCTCTCTGTCGAAGTTACAGCTCGTCCACCGACTGCATCACCTTGTCGCGGTACTCCTCGCGGATCCGGATGAGGTTGGAATGCGGCACCTTCTTCAACGCCTCGATGTACTCGCCGTCCGGACGAGTGAGGTCACCCTCGATGGTGTCCTCCTCGAAGCTGAACTCGCTCCGCTTCTGCGCCTTGGCGGCAGCAGCTTCCGCGGAGCTCGCCGCCGCCTTGTCCTGGGCGACCGCGATCCACGGCATCAGCACCACGAGCAGCATCCAGACTCGAGCCACGCGTCCAACCCCCGAAGTGCTCCCCGACCTCGGGGAGACTCGCCAGCGTTTCAATCTACATCGAATGGCTGAGGCCACACCAAACCCCGACTTCCCCGCCTTCACCGTGCGTGGACCACACACGCCTACAGTTTGTCCGGACCTTGCTTTCCGGTGTCCGGTGCCGGGCCTTTGGCCGGCGTTCCCTTCGTCGCTCTCTCCTCGGCGTCCTTGAGCCGCTGCTGCTGCAGCTGCTGCGCCTGCTCCAGCGTCTTCGCCTGCTGCTCCTGCACCTTGGCCTGCGACTTGGCCGCCACCAGCGCCTCCGCCTCGCGACGGAGCGCGAGGACCGGAGCGTCGTTGGGAAGCGCGGACTCGCCGCCGGAGAGCGCGACGTACTGCTTGTAGAGCTCGATCGACTTCTCCGGCGCATCCTTGTAGCGCTGCATCACGATGCCCCGGTTCAGGTAGATGGCGGCGAGCTTGGGCTGCAGCTTCTCCGCGGCCTCGTACTCGGCGAGCGCCTTGTCCGGCTGACCGAGGCCCCGGTACGCCACGCCCAGGTCGAGATGGACCTCGGCGCTCCCACCGCCGTCGGCCACCGCCCGCGACAGGTGCTTCTCCGCGGCGCCGAAGTCCTCGTCCTTGAGCGCGAGCTTTGCGAGCGCCAGCCGCGCGGGCACGAACCCCGCGCTGGCCTCGATCGCCTTCTGGTACTGCGCCGCCGCCTTGTCCACGCCGCCCTTCGCCAGCTGCGTGTCGCCGATGGCCAGGTAGAGATCGGGATCGGTGGTGGAGATCTTCAGCGCGCGCACGCCGACCAGCTCGGCCATGGCGTACTGCTTCCGATCGAGGTTGCTCCGGATGAGCGTCTTGTACGCGTCGAGGTTCTTCGGATCGCGGATCAGCGCCTGCCTTGCCTGCTCCTGGGCACGGTCGTGATCGCCGGTGAGCCGGGCCAGCTCGGCGAGCTGGGCGCGGCTCTCGGCGTCATCGGGGAACGCCTGGGCCACGTCGTTCCACTGGGCGGCGGCCGACATCAGATCTCCCTGGGCGCGGGTGAGCCGGGCCAGCCCCGCGGCCGCCGGCTTGAGCGAGGGCTTCTTCTGCAGCGCCGAGCGATAGAGGGCGAAGGCCTGATCGCGCTTTCCCTGGCGCTCGGCGAGGACGCCCAGGTTGTAGTCGACCTCGGCGAAGGTCGGGTCCGCCTGCTGCACCGCCAGGAAGCGGCGCTCGAGCGCGGCGTCATCGCGCTGTCCGGACTTGGCCTGGGCCTCGGCGGCCTTGGTGGCGTCCTCGAAGAGGAGCATCGCCTTGCTGTTCGGCATGCCGGGCGCGGCGGGAGCGGCGGTGACCGGGGCCACGGGTGCCTTCTCCGCCGGGGCGCTGGTGGCGCAGGCGGTGGCGAGCAGCGCGGCGAGGGTTGCGGCGAGGCGACTCGGGGTCATGACGGAATGGGCGCTCACTTGACGTCCTCGGGCTCGGCATCGGGGGCCGGCTTCTTCGGCTGGGTGGCGCTGGCCGGAACGACGTCTGGACTGCGCGCGGCATCCTTCGGTCGCTGGCCAGGCCGCAGATCCGCCGCGTCGTCCTGACGGCCGTTGCTGCCGCCCGAGCCCTGCGTCTCCCGGCTCACCACCGGCTTGCCCTGGGGAAGGACGGCGGCGGTCCCCTTCAGCGCCACCCCGGGTACGGCCGGCTGCACCGAGGTGAGCAGCTGCGGCGCGGGCGGCTGGACGCCGCGGTCCTGCCGCGGATTGGCTACCTCCTCGAGAAGCGGCGGGTACTGGGCCGGGCGGTAGGTCGTGCGGAGCGCCTGGAGACTCCTTGCCGCACAGTCGCTCCGGATGGCGAGCTCACGGCTCTTGGTGACCGCCGCGGCGAAGTGGTCGGCCGCCTTCTCCCGGATGGGCTGGGCCTGCTGCTCGAGCTGGTTCTTCAGCTCCTCCTGGGCTTCGGGCGGGAGCGCGCGGAGCATCGGGGCGTTGGCCACCGAATCCGCCATGTTCTCGTAGGCCAGGCCAATCTTCCGCAGCGAGCAGATGGCGGGCTCGGCGGCGCCCAGCGCCACGACGTTGGTGTAGAGGCGGTTGATCTCGTCGAGGGAGCGGCCCTTGTCCTTGATGCTGTCGCGGAAGCCCTTCACCGGGTCGCCGCCCTTGCCCCAGTGGAGCTTCTGGCGGGCGTAATACTGGAACTGCTCCTCGTTCTTCGCGTACTGGGCGCGGGCGACTGCTTCCTTCGCTCCGGGCTCCAGCGCGTCCTTCTGCCTCCGGTAGAGCTTGTCGTAGTAGTCGAGCACCAGCTTCTGCCGGCGGGCCACGGCCCGGGGGTTCTTCAGCTTCTGGTCCTCGATCAGGAGCATGCGCGCCTGGGCGGCGAGGTACTTGTTGGGGTCACGCTCCTGGTCGCGGGCGCGCTGGTCGAGGAAGGCCACGGCCTTGCCGTACTGGTTCATCCGCTCGTACAGGTCGGCGATGGACAGGGCCACGGTCTCCGAGTCCTTCGACGCCGGCCAGAGCTCGAGATAGCGCTCGCGGTCCTTGAGCGCGTGGCGGAGCTGGCCCAGGCCCTCGCGGTAGACGCCGGCGTTGAAGAGAGCGACCTGCGCCTTGGACTCCTCCCAGACCGGGCCTTCCTTCTTCGGCTCGTCGGCCGGCGCCTTGGCCTGCTTGCCCTTCTTTTTGCCGTTCGTCTTCTTCGTCTTCGCCGCGGGGCCGAGCTGCTTCTCGAAGCCGCTCACGTAGAGCTCGTACGCGTTGGCCGCGTGCTCGAAGTCACCGATCGCCTCGTAACCCTCGGCGTTGGCCAGCTGGCAGGCAGGAACCAGCGGGCTCTGGGGATAGTTGCGGAAGAGCTGCTCGCGAGCGGCGAGCGCCCTCTCCAGCATGTGCGCTTTATAGAAGTCGGTGGAGGCGTTGTAGAGCGCCTTGTCGGCGATCTGCGTCTTCGGGAAGTCCTTCACGAAGTCCAGGTAGGCCTGCGCCGCGGCGGCGTACTCCTTCTTCTCCTCCAGCTGGCTGACCAGCTTGAAGCTCGACTGCTCGATGACCTTCGCCAGCTCGTCCTTGAACTTGCCACTCGCGAGCTTGTCGTTGGCGTAGAAGCGCCGGGCCCACTCGTTCACCTTCTTGTAGTCGCCGAGCGCGTTGTACGAGTCGAGGACCAGGTTGGCGGCGATCTCGCCTGCACGGTCCCCGTTGTCGAACTTGTGGTCCGGCGAGGTGAGGGCGATCTCGCTGAAGCGGAACACCGCCTCGTCGTACTTGTGATGGTCGTAATAGAGGCGCGCGGCCCGATAGGCGATCTCCACCCGCTTCTCGCCCTTGGGGAGGTACTTGAGGTAGCGCTCGCAGGCGTCGATCAGCAGCTTCCGCTGCGGCGCGAAGGGCACCACCGTCTTGAGGTCGGCACCGCTGGGAGGCTTGAGCTCACCCTTCTGCTCTGCGCGGCGCACCACCTCGTCGGCGGCGTAGACGGCGTTGAACGCGGCGTTGGGGAGCCACTTGCCGGGCTTCTGCTTGGCGTCGATCGCCTTGCCATCCTGCGTGACCACCGAGGTGTACTGCTGCTCGGCCTCGGGATACTTGCGCAGATAGTCGTTGAGGAGCTCGCCCCAGTAGAAGCGCAGGTCGTATGACTTCTTGTTGTCCGGGAAGAGCGTGAGGTAGTCGCCGTACACCTCGTTGGCGAACTCGAAGGTGTCGTCGTCGCGGGTCTTCCGGCCCTCGTTGTGCCAGTTGACCGCGATGTTGGAGAGCGTCCGCTCGGAGCGGTCCTTCGCCGACGCCATGTGCTTCTTGTCGGCGTCGGTCTTGACGTTGCCCGAGGCTTCCACGTCGCCGATGACCTTCACCAGCTTGCGGATCTGGGCGACGGTCTGCTTCTTGTTCCCGGCGCGCAGCACGCAATCGACGATCCGGCTCTGCCAGTCCGGCGTCTTGGCGATGAGCGGCTTCTCCTTGATCAGGAAGCTGTAGGCCAGCGCCGCCTCGGTGTCCTTGCCGGCGTCGTAATAGAGGTTGGCCAGCAGCTCCATCATCCCGAACCGGTCGTCCGGGTTGCTGGCCACGGTGCTGAAGTTCTCCTTGGCGTTCTGCGGCTGCAGATTCGCCCGCTCGTAGGCGCGGACGTAATCGTTGCGGGCCTCACGGATGAGGGTGCTCTTGCCCTTGGCCCCGCCCTGCTTCTCCAGCGCCGCGGAGCCGGTGAACTCCCCGTAGAGGACGGTGGCCTTGAAGAGGTCCATCGCCCGCGCGTAGTCGGTGAGGTTGAAGTGGCACCAGCCCTGCTTGTAGAGCGCGAAGCCGTAGATCGCGCTCTCGGGGTAGTTGGCCGCGGACTTGTAGGCCTCGAGGGCCTTGAGCAGCCAGTCGCGGCGACCCTTGCTGTTGTTGAAGTAGTACTCGCCGAAGGCCAGGTACGCGTCGGGCACGAAGCGCGACTTCGGGTAGTCCTTCACCAGCTTCCCGTAGGCGATGAGGGCCTTCTTCTCCTCGTTCAGGTCCATCAGGTTGTGCGCGAGGAAGAAGAGCACCTCGTCGGTGCGCGGGTAGTCCCGGTACTTCTGGACGATCTGGGTGTACTGGTTGACCGCGAGCTTGGCGTTGGCGTCGCGCTGGACCATCAGCGCGGTTTTCTCCTTCTTGGCCTTCTCTTGCAGCGCGACGTCCTTGGTCGTGAGCCCACGGATCAGATCGTCGTCCTTGCGGTTGGCCTGGAAGAAGTAGTCGCGCGACTCCTCGAAGTAGAGCTCGCCGAGGCGGAAGAGGAGATCCGGCGTCTCCTTCGAGTCGCCGGACAGCTCGATGATCCGCTGGAGAGAATCGATCTGCGCGTGGCGCTTGTCGTTGATCTGCCGCTCGACGCCGAGCTGGAACTGGTCGTACTCGAGCGCGGCGCCGCCGGTGTCTTCCTTCTTGCGCGTGATGTCGCCGGCGAGCGACGTGTCGAGCGTCGTCTCTTGCTTCTTTCCGAGCGTCTGCTCCTTCGGCGCGCGTGCCGTGTCGGCCGCATGCGCGAACATGGGAAGCGTCAGGAGAAGGACGAGGGAGCGTCGCATGTGGAAAGTGACTCCGGACCCTTGTGCTCAGGCGCCATGCCGGGTCTGCGGGCGAGCGGGCAAGCCGTTGATCGTGTTGGGAATTTTTTCGGAGTTGCAGCGGCATCATCCTCAACCTCCCGATGGGAGGTCAACCTGGCCCACCCCTCGGCCGGTCGTCTGCTCAACCAGAGGTGCGGAATGAGTCTCCTTCCGCCTACCTCGACCTTCGCCGAGCAAGTGGAAGTGCTCTTTGCCGTGGTGCGAGGGCGCGGCCTGGCGCTCGGCGCCCTGGACCGTGAGCTCCTTGGCCGCTGGTCGCAGGAGGGAATTCCGCTGGAGGTGGTCGCACGTGGGCTCCTGCGCGCTGCCGAACGCGCGCGGTGGAACGGTCCGGCGGGGGCCGCCCCGCGCTCCCTCCGCGCGTGCCGTCCGGAGGTGGACGCGGAGATCGAGGCCTGGAAGCTCCGCACTGTCGGTGCCGGAGAGGACGATGGTGTCTGAAACCGGTGGGCTTCTTGTGGACGGCGTGTTCGCGAAGACCGAGCGCGGTGCCGAACGCGGCCTTCTCCTCGCACGGACGCGGAGGATTCCGCTCGCAACGTCGATCGGGATGGTGATCGAACGTGCGCGTAGGGAACGCTTGAGCATCTTGCGCACGCGGCGCTCCGAAGTGGTACACGACGCGCTTCCTCGGTCCCGAGCACTGCGCGGCACGACGCCACGCATCTTGGGACGTCGCGACTGAGGCAACACGACGACATGGAAGCCCTCGCCACCTCCTCTCCGTGCCCCGAGTGCCGCGGTGACGGCTACCGGGTCGAGGCGGAAGTCCAGCCGGGTCCGGGTGATGGAGAGGGTCGACGCGCGCGGGCGAGGGCGCGGGTGTGCAGCTGTCGCGAGCGTTGCCCGCACTGCGAGGGGCGTGGCTTCGTCTACACCTCGCGGCAGGTCGAGTTCAGCAAGAAGGTGGGGGTGAAATCCTACGAGGCGCTGTCTTCGTGCGTGTGCCGGCTCCTGGCTCAGCGCGTGGCGAACTTCGCCCAGGTGGGCATTCCCGCTCACCACGCGACGAGCAGCTTCTCCACCTTCCGCGCCAAGGGCGACGACCAGGAAAAGACCGCGGCGCTGGAGCAGGCGCTCGGAGTGGCCAGATCGGTCGCGCAGGAGTGGCGTCGCGATCGTCCCGCCCGCGGCTTCGTCATCTCCGGCCGGGTGGGCTCGGGGAAAACACATCTCCTGTCGGCGACGCTCCGGCACCTGGTCCTGGAGCGGGGCGCCTCGGCGCAGTACCGGGAGATCTCGCTGCTGTTCGCCGACATCCGGCGCGGGTTCAACGCGGGGAAGAGCGGCGGGGAGATCATCGCCCGCCTGGTGGACGCGGACGTGCTGGCCATCGACGAGCTGGGCCGCGGCCGGGGCAGCCCCTTCGAGATGGAGACGCTCGACGAGCTGATCGCCCGTCGCTACAACTCGGGGCTCACCACCATCGTGGCCACGAACTTCTCGCTCGAGCGAGAGCGCCCGCCGTCCCCCGGCCCGCGCGGCTTCCAGGCCCCGGCGCAGGCGCTGGAGGAGCGGGAAGATCTCCTGGTGGAGCGCATCGGCGAGCGCATCTACAGCCGGCTCTGCGAGATGTGCGACTTCGTCTCGCTGCCCGCGAGCACGAGCGATTTCCGGCGCACCAAGCAGGACGGCCGGCCCACGCGGCGCCTGGTCCGGCCCGCGTCGTAGGCCCGCTGCTTCCGGGCGGAGCGACGCGCCCTCGCAGCCGGCGGAGGTTGGCGAGGAGAATGCACCCCCGTACTCTCGCCTGGCTGCTCCTCACGCCCTCCCTGCTGGCGCCGGGGCCGGCCTCCGCGAGTCCACCGACAGCCGCGCTGATCCTCTCGCGCCACTCAGGGCAAGTGGTTGCCGGTCAGGACTTCCCACTCC
>JBKPMY010000034.1:0-4884 GCA_046732375.1 Myxococcota bacterium | reverse complement strand
GAGGACATGTCGCTGAACGACGGCGTGACCTATTTCATCGGAAATCCAGGTGACGGGATCGGCGACACCTTTCCGAAGGCGAAGCGCACCTACCACGGCGTGACGGTGAGCTTCAGCAAGACCTTCTCCGACTTCTGGCTTGCCCAGGCCAGCTATACCTGGTCGCAGCTGAGGGGGAATTACGACGGCCTCTACAATCCACAGGTCTTCAATCCCCAGGGAGACAACCAGCTCGATCCCAACATCAACTCGAGCTTCGACCTGCGGACCTTGCTCCCCAACCAGGACGGGTCGCTCAGCGCGGACATCACCCATTTCATCAAGCTGTATGCAGCGAAGGAGTTCCCGCTCTCGCCCACGCTGAGCATGACCCTGGGCGCTTCCTTCAACGCCAACTCTGGCCCGCCGATCAACGCGCTGGGAGGTCACCCCATCTACGGATCTGGTCAGTCGTTCATCCTGGTTCGTGGGTCTGCGGGACGGTTGCCGTGGGTGACCTCGCTCGATGCCAAGCTCGGGGTCAGCTACCGCTTCACCAAGGACATGGTGCTGACCGGGGCGGTCGAGGCATTCAACATCTTCAACTCCCAGCGGCCGCTGCGGGTCAGCGAGAACTACACCAACGCCACGGTGACACCGATCCTCGGGGCCACCCAGGGAACGATTCCCTCCGAGTTCGCTGGCCTCTGCGGACCGGCTCCGGCGGACGCGTCGAGCTGCGTTCCTGGGAACGGGTCGCTGCCCAGGCCGCGGGTGGACCCGGCCTCACCGAACGCGGCCAACATCCGGGTGGGCCTCCCCAACCGGGTAGGGGCGCTCGCCCCGGCGTTGACCCTGACCAACTGGGGACGACCGACCGCCTACCAGGGCGTGCGGCAGTTCCGGTTCAGCCTGCGGATGAGCTTCTAGCCATGGAACCGACTCGACAGGTCGCGGCGGTGCTGGCAGTGGCCGGAGCCCTGATGCTGGGTGGATGCCCCTCGGCGGAGCTCGCCCCGTGCCAGACCCTTCCCTCGGTGCAGGGAGGGTACGTGGTGAAGATGGTCCGTCAGGGGGCTGCGTCGGCAGGGTGCACCGAGGCAGAGACTCCGGCGGAGTTCAGCGACGTCTGGGCCTTCGACACGGTGACCGACCGGAACATCGTGGGGAGCTCCGTGACGCTGCCTCTTCCGGACACCGGTCCCCTCCCCGACAACCGGCTCTTCCAGGGTCAGTTCACCCAGGAGCGGTCCGACGCGAACGACTCCTGCACCATTCCGGTGCTGACCACGATCTCCGATACCGTGGACGGGGCGCTGCTCTCCTACGCGGTGACGGACATGACCTTCCTGAGCGGCGCGGCGTACCAGGGAGCGGAGTTCAAGGCCGTGGTGACGTTCACCCGGGGGACCTGCACGGCCACTTACGATGCGCTGGCGCTGTCGCCGGCGGTGGCGTGCGAGTCCAACGCCGACTGCGATCCGTTCAAGACGCCGTTCTCGTCGGGCATCTTCAGCGTGTTCGACCAGGGGTGCCATCTCACGGCAAACGAACCGTGGACCGCGGGAGCCACAGCGTTCCTGGGGGATGCTCCGGGCGTGTGCTTCCTGAACGAGGCCTACCCGTCCCTGGGCGGATTCACCCCCTGAGCGGTGCTCCAGCGCCTCGCGGCGCTCGAGATGCTGGCCCCAGGCGCTGGTGAGCGGGATCGGCGGTCCGGTCCGGACGTCTCACCTGGTCACTGCGGTAGATCCTCGCCGGCCTGCTCCGCCACCATGTACGCGGCGTACCAGTCGGGCCAGTTCGGATCTGCGGCACCGGTGCGCTTCTCGTGATCGCCGTGGCCCTTCGCCGCCCGCTGCATCGCGTGCGAGAGATCCGATGCGGAAGCGTACGTCGTCGTCCCCGGTTCGATCCGACCCGGGAAACGGGTGGTGATCTCCTGCAGCACGAACCCGTTTCCGTCGGGATCGGTGAAGGTCAGGAACGACGCGTAGCTGCGGCGCTGCGGATCAGGGCCGCTCGCTCGGGCCTTGCGGTCGAAGCGGTTGTAGCCGCCGGCCGCGTCGTGGAAGACCGAGCTTGCATCGATGCCCTTCCGGACGAGCTCCTCGCGCGCCGCCACGATGTCGGAGACGACGAGGTGGAGAAACTGAGCGGTGCCCGGGGCAGCCGGACTGACGCCCTTCATGATCATGACCGAACACGCAGAGCCCGGCGGGGTGAACTGGAGCCTCCGGGCGTCGCCCTCCCCTCTGTCCGCGTCCTTCCTCCACCCGAGCCGCTCGTAGAACTTCGCCGCGTGTTCGATGTCCGAAACGGGGATGACGACGAGCTCGAGCTTCATGTCGATTTGACCGGCGGTAGTACCCATGCTTCTCCCTCCCTCGGAGGCGCGTCATACGCCCAGAGCCACGGACAGTCCTTGCCTCGCCCGGTCGGCAATGTGGATCGTCACCCGGTCGAGCCGCGGTTCAGCCGGGCCTGGGATGTAGGGCGAGCGCCGCGCGTGTTCTCGCGTCGAGCGCCGTCGTGCTCAGGGCCGCGCCGCGCCCGTCCAGGTGGGCGGCTGCGGCCCCGTCTCACTGCATGTGCTGGCCGCCGTTGATCGCGATGTTCGCGCCGGTCACGAAGGCCGCCTCGTCCGAGCAGAGATAGATGATCAACCCCGCGACCTCATCCGGCTTGCCGAGGCGGCTCACCGGGATCTGCGGGATGATCTTCGTCTCCAGCACTTCCTTGGGAATCGCCATGACCATCTTGGTACCGATGTAGCCCGGGCTGATGGTGTTCACGGTGACGCCCTTCTTCGCCACCTCGAGCGCCAGCGACTTGGTGAACCCGTGGATGCCGGCCTTCGCCGCCGAGTAGTTGGTCTGGCCGAACGCGCCCTTGCTCCCGTTCACCGAGCTCACGTTGACGATGCGGCCCCAGCTGCGCTCCAGCATCCCCTCGATGACCTGCTTGGTCATGTTGAACATGCTGTCGAGGTTGGTGCGGATCACCGCGTCCCAGTCGGCCTTCCCCATCTTCCGGAAGGTCATGTCCCGGGTGATGCCGGCGTTGTTGATCAGGATGTCGATCGGACCGATGTCCTTCTGCACCTGGGCCACGCACTTCTGACACGAGTCGAAGTCCGCGACGTCCACCGGGTACGCGGCGAAGTCGTGCCCCTTCGCCTTCATGTCGGCGAGTGTCTCCTTGATGGTGGTGTTCCCCGGCGAGTGCGTCAGCACCACCCGGTACCCCTTCTCGTTGAGCTTGGTGCAGATGGTGTAGCCCAGGCCGCCGGCGCCTCCGGTGACCAGTGCGATGCGATCGGTCGACATGGGTTCCTCCTCGAAGAGTTCGGGACCTGATCTCGACCGGCGAGGGGGTCACTGTCCAGAGCGCAAAGCATGCGCCCCGGGTCGCCGCGCTTGCCCGCCCCCACCTTCAGGCTCGAACGAGGAGGCCGCATGCCCGAACGTGACGCACGCGCGACACCCGAGCCCGCTCCCGGTGCCCCGGACATCACCCACAAGGCGGGCGGAGAGGGCAGCCCATGGCGGTCAGCGTCCACGGGAGCGCTGATCAGCTCGCCCCGACGCAGTGCGTTGCAGCTCGCACTCCGTTGCAGCTCATCGAGCGAGCGGAAGCTCGATCCGGCCACGCGTCCCCTGTCCGGGCAGCGAGCGGAGCTCGAGCGTTCCGCCCATCTCCATCACGAGCTCGTGGCAGAGCGACAGGCCGAGGCCCGTCCCTGCCCCCGGCGGCTTGGTGGTGAAGAGCACCTCGTGCTCTCCCCGCTTCAACCCCGCGGGCAAGCCGGGGCCGTCATCCAGCACCTCGATGCGCCCGCGCCCGGTCAGGGCCAGCCACCGGATCCGGACCCGCCCGACCTCCGCGCGCTCCATCGAGGCGACGGCGTGGCCGGCATTCACCACCAGGTTGATCAGCACCTGCGTCAGGCGGAGGGGGCTGGCCATGACCTCGAGAGGGCCTCCCGCGGCGGAAAGGAGCGCCCTGCCACGAAGCTCCGGCCGGACCAGCCGCGTCACGGTCTCCACCAGCGCCGGCACGGCACAGCGTTCGATCGGCGCCTCGGCGCGCAGCTGTCCCGTGAATCCGCGGGAGACCTGGCGAACGTGCTCCGCTCCGGCCTCGACGTCCTGGACGATCTCCGAAAGCTCCCGAAGCCGCTCCAGCACCCGGGCGTCCGGGCGGATGCGGCTGACGCGCCGGACGTAGGCGGCCACGCCGGCGAGCTCCCGCCGCAGCGCCAACGCATTCTCCGCGACGTACGCCGCGGGACCGGCGAGCTCGTGGGCGATCCCGGCGCTCACCCGCCCCAGCGTGGCCAGCCGCTCGGACTGCTCGAGCCGGGTTCGCAGCGCCCGCAGCTGCGAGCGGAGCTCGAAGATGCGCACCGCGTCCTCCAGCGCCTCCCCCACCTGAACCGCGACCCAGGGCTTGAGGAAGCAGCGCCGCGCCGTGCCGCGCTCGACCGCTGCTCGGGCAGCGGAGAGCTCCGCGCTGCGAGCCACCAGGAGCCGCTCGGTATCGGCGAGCGCCGGCGGTGGGGCCTCGAGCAGCTCGCGCCCAGACGCGTGATCGGCGAGCAGCGCCGCCACCGGCGCCACGGCGTGGACTTGCTCCAGCAGCTCCTCCGCCGACGAGGAGAGCGTCAGCCGGAACCGGCCTCCGAACTCCGTCTCGAACAGACGGAGCTGGCTGCGGTCCGCGTCGACGTAGACCACCGAGGGCGTCCGGCTCTCCGCGGCAGGGGACTCGCGCATCCGAGGGACCGGCATCGCACCTCCACCGATGCCTTCGCAAGGTCCCGCACGCCCCAGCCCCCCGGGTCGACCCGGCAGTGGACGGAGGAACCCGGCGGCATTGCTCGGCCCGTCGCCTGGCCCGGCC